>SVFE01000026.1 GCA_015057055.1 Lachnospiraceae bacterium
CCGTCCGTGATAAACTCTATTTTACGCACCGGAATATCCGTTTTAGGTTCAAGCAACTCATTTTCCGTAACCGGATGACGAACTACGCGTTCGCAGGCCTCTGCCTTCAAATGCAGCGTCTGCGGGGGGAGTCCCGGCGAAGAAACCGTAAGCAGAATATCTCCTGCATAATCCTTCGCACCGATGATTGCCAGCAATTTCCCGGAAAATAACCGCCTGGAATTTCCTTTGTACTGCTCAAAGTCAGTGGAGTCACCGTTATCCAGTCCCACAAGACGTCCTGCGCCGGTTACGCTTACATTCACCCGGTTATTGGCATTGGCCACAAAACGGTCCTTTTCATCCAATCCGTCAATCGTTACAAATATCAAATCATCGCCATCCGCCTTTAAGATTTCCTTATCCGGCGTGAGGGAAAAATGAGTCACATCTCCAAAGGAACACCGGTAGTCTCTGGCAATTTCCTTCCCCTTCTCGTCATAAGCCACCGCAAGGAGTTCTCCGGGAGCATAAGAAAGTACAATATCCATGGTCAGTTCCCGGCCCTTCTCATGATCAATCTCCTTTTCCCCAACAAGTACACCGCCACGAAACAGCGCCACTTTCGGCGCATTAGAGGTAACCCGCACATCCACCGGCTGTCCCGGCGAAAAATCCCAATAGGGATAGAGGTGAACCATCGGTGCTGTTTTATAATCCGTCCACTCGCTCCTAAAAATATAAGCGCTGTCCTTAGCAAAACCTGCGGTATCAAATTGTCCGAAATAGCTGTTTTTGGTTTCATACGGCGTAGATTCGCCGATATAATCAAACCCTGTCCAGACAAACTGTCCGGCGCAGTACGTGGCATCCCGGTCCGGAATAATGCACCATTCCGTTGTTTTGGCCGCCCATCCGGTAGCGCTGTTTCCAAGGGCCGAACACTGCTCATCGTCATCCGCCAGAACCGACTGGGCCAGCGGAAAATGGTAAATGCCCCGGCTCTGAATTACCGAAGAGGTTTCGCTTCCGTATATCATCCAATCCGGATGCGTCCTGTGATGCTCCTCATAGAGACGCTCCCCATAATTATATCCTGCCAGTTTTACAACGTCCGCACATTTTTGTGCATTTTCCCATTCCATATAATTTGACCCCAGGGTTACATAGCCGTTTCCGCGAGGATCATGTTTTCGAACCAAATCATATAACTGTTTCGTCACAGTAAGCCCGCGGTCGCTGACGTGAGTATCATAGATTTCATTTCCGATACTCCAGCCTATCAGGGACGGGTGATTCCGGTCTCTTCGCACCCAGGATGCCACATCTTTTTCAACCCAGGAAGGAAAAAAACGGGCATAATCATACTCTGTTTTGGGAAGTTCCCACATGTCAAACCCTTCCGACAAAACCAAAAATCCCATTTCATCGCACAGTTCCATAAATTCTTTTGCCGGCATATTATGGGAGGTACGAAAAGCATTAATACCCATCTCTTTGAGTAAGGTAAACTTACGCCGAAGCGCATGGACATTAAAGGCCGCTCCCAGTGCACCCAAATCATGATGTTCGCAGGCACCGTGAAGTTTCACGTGCCGTTCATTTAAGAAAAATCCCTTGTCCGGGGTAAATTTTATCTTCCGAAAACCAAATCTGTTTTCCTCCCGGTCAATGACTTTTCCGTTGCGCTTAAGTTCGGATACCAGCGTATAGCAATGAGGCGTTTCCAAATCCCAAAGACAGGGATTTTCCACGTATAAAATATCTTCTGTAGTAGCTTGCCTTATTTTTTCTTCCGAAGACGCAACTTTTTTCTCACCAAAATAAATCGTATGTGCTAAAGAATCCGGCCATTCCCCCCGCGCTTTTCCGTCCTTTGAAAGAACAATTTCTGCCGAAACCTTTACATGCCCTGCAGGATCCGCCGTAATGTAAATTCCGTCGCTTACCAGATGACTGTCCGGATACTCCTTCCACCATACGTTTCGAAATATTCCCGCTCCGGAATACCATCTGGAATTGGGCGCCGCATAATCCACTCGAACCGTAATCCGATTTTCACCCTCGATAAGGAAATCCGTAATATCAAATTCAAATGCCGAATAACCGTATTTCCATTCGCCGACCTCTTTTCCGCCCACATACACGCGGCAGTCCATATACACGCCATCAAAACGAATTGCCGCTCGCATTCCTTCTTTTTTCTCATACCAAAAAGACTTCCGATACCACCCGGTAGAAGTCTCATACAAATGATTTACATCATAAATTAACCAGTCATGGGGAACATCGATTTTACACCAGTCTCCCGCATTTTCATAACTGCACCCCAAAGCGCTCTTACTAAATTCCCAACCGTCACAAAACAAAGTCTTCCGGCTCATTACTTCAGACTCCTTAGATATTTTTTCTGCTCCTTTGTAATCCGGTAACTTTCCACCGCCTTCTGTATGGTTTTAGCATGAACCCAGGGCGATAGAACACGGTTCTCCAGATAAGGAATTGTCGCTTCGTATTGCTTGGCCAGTGCCGTAGCAAAATACCAAGCTACCATCATTTTAATATAATACTCTTCCCGCGATACCTTCGCAATCATTAAAAGCTGCGCTTCGCGGAAATCTTCATCCAAAAAATACTTCATGAAGATACCGATGCCGAAACGGACTTTAAATTCTTCTTCGGAATCCATCCACTTGACCGCCAACGATTCCAAATCCGCTTTGTTTTTCTTCAGCGCCTTCGGCGACATCATATCACAAGTTGCCCAATTGTCCACATAGGGCAAAAACTGTTCCAACGCTGCGACGCAGGCATTATATTCTTTGATTTCTTCAATCAAAAAGCCGTGCAGATTATTTTCTTCATAATAGTGGTGCGGCAACTGTGACATAAAGAGTTCTTTACCGCCGCTTCGGGAAAATTCTTTGGCAAACTTTCGAAGCAAGGGAGTCCGGATGCCGATAACCCGCTCCTTCTCCACCGTAGGCATCAGACGGCTGTGAAAATCTCGATATGCCGCATCCTGCATGGAAAAAAGTTTTAACGACAGCCACTTGGTCCGTATTACGGGAAGGGCTTCTTCCGGCTCAGTAATATGTGCTACGGCAGTCTCAATGGGGCAGTTTCCCGTATTATCCCGATTTCGTATTCCTTCCACCAGTTCTCCGTAGGAAACCACAATCCCGTTGTCTTTCAGTACTTCATATGCACTTTGACTGATTACTTCAGCATATAGTTCTTTCACTTCCAAAAGCACATACAAAAAAGCCGCACCTTTTCCCACCACCTTATCCGCCGCAGAAAAACCGCGAATGGAAGGCCCGTTATCAAGCTGCTCTAAAAGCGGCAAAACCCCACGCTTTTTGCCGGTGATAATTTTATCCCCATCGCAAAAAACGCAGGTGTTGTCGTCTGTTTTTAATATTTGTTTGGCTCTTTCCAGATTAACTGATATTTTCATAGACTTAACCATTGATTTTCCGTTCTATCCGCGGAATCAGCCATAACTGAAGCGCCATTCCCGGAAGCCCCATGGCAAGACTCGTAAGAATCACAAAGGGGTGCAAACTATTGGAAAATACCAAAAAAGCAACGGCAATCGCCAAGGCCTTGATTCCTCTTCCTCCAACCTGGGCAAGAAAAACAAATAACGTTCTGTTGCCTTTCTTTTCTGCAAGCACACCGCTTAATACACCGTAGGAAGCCAATTCAATTACCATAAAAGGAAGCATAGCCGCGGAAGGCATGCCGGTCAAAAGGAAACTGATCAGGGGTGATGCCGCTCCGGCAATTCCTCCGGCCATAGGTCCAGCCAAAATCCCAAGCAAAAGTACCGGAAAATGCATGGGCAAAAAGACTTCCCCTGCCACAGAGCCGATTCCAAGGACTGCTCCTATTCCGTGAAATACCTGGGGCAAAGCCACCGCCAAAACAACCGTTAACGCGGTTAGTACCGCTCTTCTTTTACTGTTTAAGTTGCTACGTGCCAATAACGCTGTCATAAAAATTCCTCCTTTATCCTAATTTTGCATTAAAATCCGTCATCGCTTCCGAAATCTTTATCTGCTGAGGGCAGACAGCTTCGCAGCTTCTGCATCCGATGCAGGCCGAAGGCAATTTCTCCGCCGGCATGGCAGAAAGAGCCATCGGGGCAATGAATCCGCCGCCGGTGAGATAATGCTCATTGTACAGACCGATTAATGTGGGAATATCCAATTCTTTCGGACATTTTGCAGTACAATATCGGCAGGATGTACAGGGTAATGCATTCGCAGCAATTTTCTCATCCGCAAATTTCATAAGAAGCGCCATCTCTTCCTCATTTAAAGGCTTCGATTCTTCATACGTCTTCAGGTTATCCGTAACCTGTTCATCATTTGACATACCGGATAAAGTCACAACGACCTGGGGAATGCTCTGGAGGAAACGGAAAGACCATGCAGCAATACTTTCCTCCGGGCGAAGATTCTTCAGTTGTTTTTCTTCCTCTTCTTTCAAGGAAGCAAGGCTACCGCCCCGGACCGGTTCCATAACCCATACGGGTATATTATATTCTTCCAGTAATTTTACTTTTTCCTTGGCACTTTGGAACTTCCAGTCCAGCCAATTAAGCTGAATCTGCCCAAACTCCATGTCCTTACCGTAAGCATCCAAAAAGCGCTTCATCGTGCCGTAATCACCATGGGCAGAGAATCCAAGATGTTTGATTCGTCCGTTCTTTTTCTGCTCCATAAGGTAATCGTATATTCCAAATGCAGGATTCAGATAGTCGTCAATATTGGATTCGCACACATTGTGAAAAAGATAAAAATCAAAATATTCCACTTGACATTTTTCTAACTGTTTTTCGAAAATTTCTTTCACCTTCGGCATATTGGAGTTGTCATACCCGGGAAATTTGGATGCCAGATAAAAACTGTCTCTTGGGTATTTCTTTAGCATTTTACCCGTCACAATCTCCGACTGGCCTGCATGATACCCCCAAGCCGTATCATAATAATTAATGCCGTTATCCATGGCGCGGGCAAACATCTTGGAAACCCTTGCTTCATCGATGTTGGCGTCTTCTCCGTTAATCGTCGGAAAGCGCATACACCCCATCCCGAGAGCAGATAACTTTTTTCCTTGAAACTCATTATAAATCATACCTTCTCCTCCGTTTCTTTTGTTATATTTTTAACCCATTTATATTTCATATAGTGAATATATACCGCCGGTATTTTGACAAATTCATCCAGCGTCAAAATCGCCGCCACCACAAGCACCGGGAGTTTCCAGACAAAAGCAGCCAAAAGTCCCAGAGGAACCACCACCACCCAAAGGGTAATGACATCGCAAATCATACCGAACTTGGTATCTCCTCCCGCCGGAAAGATTCCGGATATAATCGTCGAATTCAAAGAATTACCGATAATGTAATAAGCCGCAAAAAACATCATATACTTCAAATAATGTTCTGCACCGGGTTGCAGATCTATCACATGTAAAACCAGGGGCGTCAGGGCAAGAATAACCAGTCCGGAGCCGATTCCGATCCAAATGGAAAACCGCACAAAGCTTCCCCCCGCCTTTTTGGCCTGTTCCAGTTCACCTCTTCCCAGCATTCCTCCGAGGATAATGCCCACACCAGCGGCAATCCCCCAGCAAAGACTGGCAATCATACTGCGCACAATATTGGCAATGGAATTGGCCGCCGTGGCATCGTTTCCAAGATGCCCCATAATCACCGAATACATGGTGACACCACCGCCCCAGCCAAGCTGGTTAATCAGAAGCGGCAGGGTATAACGCCAATAGTCCCGGTGAATTTCATTGTTCTTAAATTGCAGCATCAATTTTATACGAAGAGGCGGGCACATTTTACGAAGAACCACAACCAGCACACAAATACACTCAAATACTCTGGATAGCACCGTTGCCAGGGCCGCACCCGCAATTCCCATTTCCGGGAAAATTCCGATTCCGAATATAAGCACTGCATTTAAAATAATGTTTACTACCACGGCAAGGGAACCGATAAGGGAACTAAGTTTCGCCCGATCACATACCTTCATGATGCCGTAGAACACCTGCGAAAAACCGGTAAGTACAAAGGACAGAGATACCACCCGCAGGTAATTTGCCCCGTACGCAATCAAGACTTCGTTTTTGGTGAAAATCCACATGATTTTTTCCGGGATAATTGCCGTCGCTAGCGTAAAAATAAGCCCTACCAAAAGTGCATAACGCATGGTAATGGCAAGAACTTCTTCCGTTGTCTCAGCATCTCCTTTGCCCCAATACTGCGCCGCCATAACATTGCACCCAAACACAAATGCGCCGTAAAATAAACTAAATACAAAAGCGACCTGCCCTGCCAGAGAAGATGCCGAAAGTGCATCCTGTGTCAAAAACGCCAGCATAAACGCATCGCTGGCCGACACCAAAGAAGACATTAAATATTGAAACGCAATGGGCGTTACCACACTAAATAATACTTTATATAAATCTTTTTTATTTTTCACGTCATTACCCTCGTTTGCCATTGATTTAAAAGCATTTCACACTTTTGGGTTTAATTCTAGTCGGATTTTCCGAGTCATTATATCAAAACTTCGATATTTTTATCAAAATTCAGACTTTTTGTTTCTGCCAAACTCCTACAAGACTCCCTCCGGTCCAAATTTTATTATACCATAGATTAAAAGAATTTAAAAAAAACATAGGCTAAAATGGCCTATGTTTTTCTGCTTTATGTATTTTTTATCATTACCTGCTCAATTACGTCTGATGCATGTTCACAAAGGTCGCAACAGTTTTCCAAGCCTTCGTATACCTTTTTTTGTCCGATTAACGTTTTATCATCCGCATCGGAGCCAAACAATTCATATATAGCATCCACGTAAATCCGGTCCGCCTCGATTTCAATATCGTTTACTTTCACCAATAAATCGTGCAGGGAATCTCTTTTTTTGAAGTTCTTCAATTCTGCCGCCGCTTCGTTTAATGCACGTACACAGCGGTTGACAACTCCTGCAATTTCCTTCGTCTTAGGAGAAATCTCCTTGATATGATACATGTAGATATCCAAAATTACCTCATCCAATGCATCCGTAATATCATCGATAATCTGCACCAGATGAAGGATATCCTCCTGGTCAATGGGGGTTATAAATTCAATCGACAACTTTCGAAGGATATCATGATGAATTTCATCTGCCCGGTTTTCGATTTCATGCATCTGGGAACGGTAGTTTTCAATGCATCCCTTATCAAATTTTCCCAGAATTTCCTCCAAAAGATTTGCCGCTTCCACGCAGCACTCCGTCTGGTTTTGAATCAATGCAAAATAGTCATTATTTTTCTTTTTCATACTTATCTCCATTCTTTTATGTAAAAATCAACAAAAAAAGTTTTGCCATTCCATATCCTAAAAGGCCGCATCCGGGAAAGGTAAATACCCAGGTGAGCACCAATTCTTTTACGACGCTCCAATTAACATTACTCATTCTGCGGGCAGCACCAACACCCATAATGGCAGTAGTTTTTGTATGAGTGGTACTGACCGGAATACCGGTTACCGAAGAAAGAAGCAGGCAAAGGGTTGCCGATAAATCTGCAGCAAATCCCTGGTAAGGCTTTAATTTCACCATATCCATTCCCACCGACTTAATAATTCGATATCCTCCGATGGAAGTTCCCAGCCCCATGACAGCGGAACAAAGAATCATCAGCCATACCGGCACCGCAAATTGTTCTGCACCGGCCTGTCCGTTCGCCATGGCTGCCCCCAGTAAAAAGATAGCAATGAACTTTTGTCCGTCCTGAGCGCCATGCATAAATGCCATGGCCGCTGCACCTCCTACCTGGGCTCCGGAAAAGAATCGTTCCGACTTCATGCGGTTTTGCCCGCGGAAAAGAAATACTAATATTTTTGAACAAACAAATCCAACCGCAAAGCCAAGAATTGTAGAAAGCAAAATGCCGTATAACACCTTAATCCATTCTGCACCGTTAATGCCGTCAAAACTGTTTTGAATCGCTACAGCTGCCCCGCTGATTCCGGCAATCAAAGCGTGGCTTTCGCTGGTAGGAATCCCAAAATACCATGCCGCCGTTGCCCAGATTACAATCGCTGCCATGGCTGCGCAAAGCGCAATCAGCGCCAAGCGGGAATCTCCTCCGAAATCCACCATGTTATAGATCGTAAATGCTACGGATGCATTAAGGGAGGTCATTACAAAAACACCAAGGAAATTGAAAATTGCTGCCATAATGATTGCTTTTCTCACAGAAATTGCTCGGGTAGATACGCAGGTCGCGATTGCATTCGGCGCATCAGTCCAGCCGTTCACCAGAATGACCCCCAGTATCAAAATCGACGAAACAAGTAGCATGGGGTTTGTTACCATTTGATTTATAAATTCAACTATACTCATAATCTGCGTCGGAACCTTCTTTCGTAGTATTAAAACAATCCCAATAAAATACCGCCGATAATCGCCGAGGCAACCTGGCCGGAAACATTTGCGCCAACCGCCTGCATAATGATTATATTACCGGGGTTTTCATCGCTGGCCATTTTTTGTACCACGCGGGAAGCCATGGGAAATGCAGAGATTCCGGCCGCTCCAACCATGGGATTGAATTTTTCCTTCCGAAACAGGTTAATGATTTTTACTGCCAGCACACCGCCGACAGTATCAAAAATAAACGCTACTAAACCAATCAACATGATAAACAAGGTCTCAACCTGAAGAAATTTATCTGCAGTCATGCTAAAGGAAATTGTAATTCCAAGTAACAGTGTAATCAGATTAGTTAATACATCCTGCGCTGTTTTGGACAAGGAATTGAGAACACCGCACTCTCTAATCAGGTTACCGAACATCAAAAATCCAACCAGTGAAATGGACATGGGTGCTACAAATCCCGCAAAAATCGTCACAACAATAGGGAAAATTATTTTCGCAGTTTTGGAAATCTTTTTCCCTTTATGAATAGGCATTGTAAGTTGCCGCTCTTTTTGGGTGGTGATTACTCGGATTGTGGTAGGCATAATAATGGGTACCAGTGCCATGTAGGAATAGGCTACCACTGCAATCGGTCCCATATAATTCGATTTCAAAATTTGAGACATCAGGATTGCCGTTGGGCCGTCAGCCGCACCGATTATACCGATAGAAAAAGCATCTGCCACGTTAAATCCCATAAGAAGCGCAAGACCGATTGCCACAAAGATTCCAAGATGTGCTGCAAAACCATACAAAGCAAGAATCGGTCTCTGAAGAAGGGGCTCAAAATCAATCATTGCCCCAATCCCGATAAAAAGCAGGATGGGAAATGCTTCCGAAGCTTCGATTCCCACTTCGTATAACCATTGTATAATACCGTGTATTTCTCCGATTCCCTCCATGTTTTGGTTCAAAACACCGGTATTCGGAAGATTCACCAGAATCGCACCAAACCCCATCGGGAGCAGTAAATTCGGCTCATATTCCTTCTTTACCGCCAGGTAAATGAGCGCAAATCCAATCAACCACATAACAACCATTTTCACTACTTCAATCAGTTCCATTCAAATAGTCTCCTTTCTTTTTTGAGCATCCTTTTGTATGTAGTAAAAAATAAAAAAAGACTTTTGATGCATATAAAAATATGCATCAAAAGTCTGGTACCCAAAATTGGTATGTGCCACCAATTTGAACCCACTGTCCAAACGCGATTGTTGACGACACATCAAAACTACTCCCTCTTGATTATTACGCTTTGATTATATAAATCACGGAAAAAATTGTCAATATAATTCTCTCGTCTGTATTCGACAATTTTTTCATCTGTTGAAATATTTTCAAATTAGAGAATCCTTAAACTGTGCCTTACTTCTTCTTAATTTCGGACGTTATTGCATCGATTCTTTTCTTTAATTCAGCTTCATCTTGTATTTTTCTTTTCTTTTCGATAGCCTCATTCAAGCACATCTTTATCAGCTGTTCTAAAACGGGAAAATATTGCATACATTCTTCTTCACTTAATTCATGTATACCTTTACTTATAATTCCGTAGGCACCTTTATTATCTGTCAGTGATTTTGGTAAATAATCCGCCAACAGCTTGATTTTTTCTTCAACTCGTCTTTGATGATTATTCTCATCCAATTCAAATTGTTCTTCTGTTACCGCTCCCACCGCTATCGCTTCTTGAAGGCCATCTAAAATTATCTTTTCTACAATACGTCTTAAATATACATACGAACCAATGCCAACATTACTACTATACAAACCTATGGCACGTTTCAATTCTTTGTAATATCCTTCTCCCAATTCTTTTTTGTACACCTCTGCTTGAGGAATATCTATATCTGCATATGACGGATATTGTCCAATTTTCCGAATGTACCCGTCTTCAATAAATAGTATGTATGTTAAACTATGTGATTCATCCTTACTACAGAAATATTTCAAAGTCACTAAACCATTATCTTTCAGAAACTGTTCAAACCTTTCCTGTTCTTCCCTTTGTTTCTGTGCCGCCAAGCTTTCACGTAATTGCCTGTTCTCCTCTTCATCCCCATATTCCGCAAATACATTCATCCTTACACGCTTGTTTTCTTGTGGTAATTTAATTTTATTAGTCACTGCTGAAAAGATTCTTTTCTCTTTACACTTACTACAATATACGTCTATTTTTATCTTACCTGACAACAGATTTATTAAATCAGTAAAATCCTCATATCCTATTTTTTGTTTATCATATAGACCATAATCGACCAGAAATTTTTCGCATTCCATTTTTTATCCCTCCTTACCTTAAAAGCCTCACCAGACAAATTTCACTCTATCCAATGAGGCTTATAAACTTCGTTACATTATGTACCTTAAATCTTAAATCTTAATTCCTAACTTTCTCATCATATAATACAGATTATTCGTCCTAACCCCGAAGGCTTTTGCCACATCTGGTATCTTGGCATTTCTATTCGGATTTTTCGGACTCAAACCACCTGATGGTACTTCTGCTGTAATGATTGTATAATCGTTTACCGCAGCTGCCGCAATCAACCAAGGGTCTGCAATATGCTCAGGCGCCCAAGCTTGTAAAGCCTGTTCCTTATATAAGCCACAACTCTGCACATACTGCAAAACATCCTGATATTTACTAATAATCTCTGGCGTAACATGGTTACAGATTTCAAATCCTGTCTGCTTTCCTACCCAATCAGCCAAATCATCTTCACCTTTATCAATCTCAGCCTTTACCATATCAAGCAACACCAGTCTTCCTGACTCAGTACGTTTCGATAGTTCGTCCCAATAGGTTGGTATCAAATCAAAAGCATAATACTGTCTGTATGGTGCCATAAAGGAGTTGGAATCAATCAAAAACTTTTCTTCTACCATTCCACACCTCCAAGACGCTGCACTACATCAGAAAATGTCTTGCGGCTTGTATTTGTCAGACGATATGCTTCTGTATAAGAAGTTCTACCCATATTGATGCTTTCACATAATGCTCTTACAAAGCATCCGTCTAAACGAGAACCCATGGTATTATAATAATTACCACCAGAACTCTCTTTGTTCTCTTTCATCTGATTGTAATTGTCGATTGCAGTCTGTACTACTTGCTGATAGACATCCTGCTTTATCTTCTTACAATCCATCGCTTTTCTTGCAATAACAATCTCACCACAACGGAAATACTTCGCTAGCTCTGTAATGGTTGCATACACATCCATATCAATATCGCTAGCATTCCATTTATTCAAGAATATACTCTTTGGTACAATTAACTCTCCAGCTACTGCATTACACATTACTTCCGTAGCACTCACACCATCCACACGATTTCGTCTGTCATTAAACAAATCATCTTCGCCAATCCAAATATGAGCCACTTCATGTAATAGAGAGAATAACTTAGCACCATTAGAATCTGCTGTATTAATAAATATAAGCGGAGCCCATTCATCTACCATAGCAAACGCTCTGAACTCATTTACATCCAATGCACGATGTGTATTCTTTCCTACCACACCGCTCATCATCACAACTACCCCACATTCTTCCAGCGTTCCTCTGATGTAGCTGAAAGCTTCTCTAGGGTCCTTACATTTCTCGTACCAAGTATCTTCTAAGTCTAAATCCTTGCGAATTCTATCAACGATAACACTGGCATCCTTAACACCCTTCATACAACCAACAACAGGTAACACATCAAAACCTAGCTCCTGTCTGTAATCCTTCATCCAGTCCTGAACACTTTCCATTTCATGAATTGTATCAATCAGATTACGACTTGGATTAGCAAGCTGAATACTATCCACAGTACGATATTCCAATAATTCAATCTGTTCTACTGGTGGTGTCTGCAAGAAGAAATATCCCAATGGAATATTGGCTTTCTTACTAAACTCCTCTATTTGATTAAAGGTCGGAGTCTTAGTACCATTAAGCCACTGTGTTATATGATTCATCAATTTATCGCCAAGTTTTTCTTCTTGTGTTTGACTCAAAGCCCAGCTAATTATTTCTGGCTGAATATTCACATTCACTGCTGGCATAGCACTACCTCCTTCCAATCAAACTTTTCTAATGTAATTATATCAAAAAAAATCAGTTTTGCACCATCTTTCTCAAAAAAATCCCACTACCTACATTTCTATAGATAGTGGGACGAAAATCTTATATCAGCATACAAACCTCAACTTCAATGTCATTCCATTGATTATGCCGTAGGTATGCACCATAACTTTTTCTATATTCTTTTGCTTTCTCAAAGTCCAGCTTTACACTAAACAAATAGCATTCGCCTACTTTTGAGCAATTGCTGCCTGTGCTGCCGCAAGTCTTGCAATGGGCACTCTAAACGGTGAGCAGGATACATAATCAAGACCAATCTTGTGGCAGAATTCTACGGAAGTAGGATCTCCGCCGTGTTCTCCACAGATACCTACGTGAAGCGCACTATTTACCGGCTTACCTAAATCGATTGCCATTTCCATCAGCTTACCTACACCGCTCTGGTCCAATCTTGAGAAGGGATCGTTTTCAAAAATCTTAGCGTTATAGTATGCCTCTAAGAATTTACCGGAGTCATCACGGGAGAATCCGTAAGTCATCTGGGTCAAATCGTTTGTACCAAAGCAGAAGAAATCAGCTTCTTTTGCGATGGAATCTGCGGTAAGGGCCGCTCTTGGAATTTCAATCATGGTACCAACTTCGTATTCCAAATTGGAGCCTGCTGCTGCAATTTCTTTGTCAGCAGTTTCTACTACAAATTTCTTAACGAAAACAAATTCCTTGGTATCGCCAATCAACGGAATCATAATTTCCGGTTTTACTTTCCAATCCGGATGTTTCTTCTGCACTGCAATTGCTGCACGGATCACTGCCGTTGTCTGCATCTTGGCAATTTCAGGATAAGTAACCGCAAGACGAACACCACGGTGCCCCATCATCGGGTTAAACTCGTGAAGAGAGCTGGTTACAGCCTTAATCTCATCTACGGTCTTGCCTTTTGCTCCGGCCAATTTTTCAATGTCTGCTTCCTCCGTAGGAACAAATTCGTGAAGAGGCGGGTCTAAGAAACGGATGGTAACCGGATTTCCTTCCAACGCTTCGTATAAGTTTTCAAAGTCGTCCTGCTGCATGGGAAGAATCTTTGCAAGTGCTTCTTCTCTTTCTTCCTGGGTATCGGAACAAATCATTTCACGGAATGCTTCGATACGACTCTCTTCAAAGAACATGTGCTCAGTACGACATAAGCCGATACCTTCTGCGCCAAGTTCTCTTGCCTTCTGTGCATCCTTAGGAGTATCTGCATTGGTACGAACCTTCAGTTTTCTGAATTCATCCGCCCATGCCATAATTCTTCCGAATTCGCCGCCGATGGTTGCATCTACGGTAGGAATAATTCCGTCATAAATCTTTCCGGTAGAACCGTCGATAGAGATGCAATCTCCTTCGGTATAGGTCTTTCCGGCCAATACAAACTTCTTGTTTGCTTCGTCCATATTGATTTCGGAACATCCGGATACACAACAGGTTCCCATACCACGGGCAACAACGGCTGCATGGCTGGTCATACCGCCGCGTACGGTAAGAATACCCTGGGCTGCCTTCATACCTTCAATATCTTCCGGTGATGTTTCCAAACGAACAAGAACTACCTTTTCTCCTCTTGCATGCCATGCTTTTGCATCCTCTGCGGAGAATACAATCTTACCGCAAGCTGCTCCGGGAGAAGCTGCAAGGGCACTTGCAATGGGAGTTGCAGCCTTCAGTGCTGCCATATCAAACTGAGGATGAAGAAGGGTATCTAAGTTACGAGGGTCAATCATAAGAACGGCCTTCTCCGGTGTAATCATACCTTCATCTACCAAATCACAGGCAATCTTAAGCGCAGCCTGTGCGGTTCTCTTACCGTTACGGGTCTGAAGCATATAGAGCTTCTTATCTTCAATGGTAAACTCCATATCCTGCATATCGCGGTAATGGTTTTCCAATTTTTCACAAATGCCTACGAACTGTTCATACACTTCCGGCATAACTTCTTTTAACTGGTCAATCTTCTGCGGCGTACGTACACCGGCAACAACATCCTCACCCTGGGCATTCATCAGGAACTCACCCATGAGTTTCTTTTCGCCGGTAGCCGGATCTCTGGTAAATGCAACACCGGTACCGGAGGTATCACCCATGTTACCGAATGCCATCATCTGTACGTTAACTGCAGTTCCCCAAGAATAGGGGATATCGTTGTCACGACGATATACATTTGCTCTGGGGTTGTCCCAAGAACGGAATACCGCCTTGATTGCTTCCATAAGCTGTTCCTTCGGATCGGTAGGGAAGTCCTTGCCAATCTTATCCTTGTATTCTGCCTTGAACTGATTTGCCAGTTCTTTCAAGTCGTCTGCAGTAAGTTCTACGTCCTGCGTAACGCCTTTCTTTTCTTTCATTTCATCAATCAATTCTTCAAAATATTTCTTGCCGACTTCCATAACTACGTCGGAGAACATCTGAATAAATCTACGGTAGCAGTCCCAAGCCCATCTGGGATTTCCGGATTTTGCTGCCAAAACTTCAACTACCTCTTCGTTCAAACCAAGATTAAGAATTGTATCCATCATACCGGGCATGGATGCTCTTGCACCGGAACGAACCGAAACAAGAAGGGGATTTTCCTTATCACCGAATTTCTTTCCGGTAATCTCCTCCATCTTGATAATGTGCTCCATGATCTGATTCTGGATTTCTTCGTTAATCTGTTTTCCGTCCTCGTAATACTGTGTACAGGCATCTGTAATAATGGTAAAACCCTGAGGCACAGGAAGACCAAGGTTGGTCATCTCTGCAAGATTCGCACCCTTTCCACCGAGAATCTCTCTCATCTTAGCGTCACCTTCGCTAAATAAATAGACCCATTTTTTTGCCATTTTTCTCTCTCCTTGCTTAAGTATTCTTTTTATTGCATTGTGAATATTTTATCACAATCCAAAACATTTTGCACCCTTTTTTATGCAAAATGTAAAATTTTGTAAATATTATGTAAATTCAATCCTTTCTCTCGTACAAAATGAACCTTTTCCTCAGCAAAACACGAAAAAGCCACGGCACAGGCCATGGCTTTTCTATGATTAAAATGTAAATTTATCTGCAAAAAAGGCATCCAATTCGTCGATTTTCACGCGTACCTGTTCCATGGAATCACGGAATCTTACCGTTACACACTGGTCTTCTTCCGAATCAAAGTCATAGGTTACGCAGAACGGCGTACCGATTTCGTCCTGACGACGATATCTCTTACCGATAGCACCTCTGTCATCGAATTCACAGTTGTACTTCTTGGAAAGCTGTGCAAATACTTTCTCTGCACCTTCATTTAACTTCTTGGACAAAGGAAGTACACCAATCTTAACCGGCGCAAGTACGGGATGGAAACGCAGAACGGTTCTCATATCGCCCTCTCCCAAATCTTCTTCATCGTAAGCTGCACAAAGGAATGCCAAAACCACGCGGTCTGCACCCAAAGAAGGTTCTACAACGTAAGGAATGTATTTCTCATTCTTTGTCTCATCAAAGTAACTCATATCCTGCTTGGAAACTTCCATGTGCTGCTTTAAGTCATAGTCGGTTCTGTCCGCAATACCCCAAAGTTCGCCCCAGCCAAACGGGAACTTAAACTCGATATCGGTAGTTCCTTTGGAATAGAAGCAAAGTTCCTCCGGAGAATGGTCTCTTGCACGCATTTCTTCCTCTTTGATACCAAGGGATTTAAGCCAATCAATACAGAACTGTCTCCAGTACTGGAACCATTCCAAATCCGTGCCGGGCTCGCAGAAGAATTCCAGTTCCATCTGTTCGAATTCTCTGGTACGGAAGGTAAATTTACCGGGTGTCACTTCATTACGGAAGGATTTCCCAATCTGTCCGATACCGAAAGGAATTTTCTTACGAGAGGTTCTCTGAACATTTTTAAAGTTAACAAAGATACCCTGGGCAGTTTCCGGTCTCAAATATACGGTGCTCTTTGCATCTTCGGTTACACCCTGGAAGGTTTTGAACATCAGGTTGAACTGTCTGATATCCGTAAAATTATGCTTTCCGCAGGTAGGACAAGGAATGCCCTGTTCTTTAATAAATGCACTCATTTCTTCCATGCTCCACGCATCTACGGAAGTTTCCAATGTAATTCCTTTTTCTTTTGCATAGTCTTCAATTACGTTATCCGCACGGAAACGTTCATGACATTCGCGGCAATCCATCAATGGATCGGAAAAGCCGCCAAGATGTCCGGAAGCCACCCATGTCTGAGGATTCATCAAAATAGCACAGTCTACACCTACGTTATAGGGATTTTCCTGCACGAATTTCTGCCACCATGCTCTTTTTACATTATTTTTTAATTCGACGCCAAGGTTACCGTAATCCCATGTATTGGCAAGTCCGCCATAGATTTCGGAACCCGGATAAACGAATCCGCGACCCTTTGCAAGAGCCTCAATTTTGTCCATTGTCTTTTCCATTGTATGCCTCCATACTGCATTATTTATGTAAATAAGGGGACTTGCCCCGTTATTCCCGCCGCAAAATATCGGTTAAAATCAACGCTGAAATTTCCGCCGTAATACTAATAAATGATAAAATAGCATCCGCTTCCCGTAGCACTTACCGTATATGCATCCAGCATCACCATGCCCTGGGAATAATACTTAATCTTATCCGGACACTGCACATCCATTACACCGGATAAAATGAATACCCGGCTCTCTCCCATGTTTTGCAGTTCGTTCTTTCCGATGGTGGTCCCTTCATTACCAACAACATTTAAGGAGCGGTTCAAATCATATCCCGCATTGTAGGCTTCCTGCAAGGTTCCGCAAAAAACCACCTCCGGCATATAATCATTGAAGGATTGCACGTCTGCAAATTCCAGTTCCAGGGTCAAAAGTCCGTTTTCTAAATGGTGCTCACCAACCCCGATGGCATTCGCTCCGCGTCCTGCATTATACTGCGAAACTTCGGAGTTAACCATCTCCATCAGTTCGGTTTCGTTATAATAACTTTCCGTAAAATCTTCCATCAATGTAACGGAAAGCGTCTGATCATCATTCACTATAATATAACTCTGGTTGAACATGGTATCGGCCTTACCGCATGCTGCGATAAGCAAAACCATTACCAGGCCAAGCAGAAGAATTCTTCCTTTACACATTCTCTTCCAAGCCTTTCCAACGAAATACTATTGACATTATAGCGAAGAGACTTTCACTTTGCAAGCACCGAAAGCATTTCCTCGCTTTTAAATGTATGATTCCACAAAATCCGCTTCTCTTCTTCGCAAATCTCCAGCAATTCCGCCAGTACCGATTCCGAAAGAGAAAACGAAAATAATTTTTCTATCGTTTGATGATAAATATAATCCACTGCATATTTGGCTGCTTCCGAATAGGAATCCTTTACAATCCCCCGGTATTCACCAAGCAGTGCCATGGTTTTTAATTCAAAAACCGCACGTACCAGTCGATTGTCATAAGCCTCATGAAGCAGGGCCCGAAGGGACTGGTACAACAGCTTTAACATTTCTTTTTCATCATTGTTTTCCCTGGTATGGTACTCCATCACCTCAAGGAAATACATTCCGTACATTGCCGCTTCAAAATTATCCCCAAAGTCCTTGAAGTAATTTTGGATGTTGGCATCCGTGAGCGTATAGGAACTCCGTCCGGGATAAAATTTGAATTGTCCGAAGCAAAACAAATCCGTGCAAGCCATCAGCCGGTTCGTCTGTCGCCTTGCCCCCTTGGCAAAGGCAGAAATCTTTCCGTAATCTTTGGTCAAAACGACAATACGCCTATCGTATTCCCCGATAGGCTCCGTCCGCAGTATGATTCCCAAAGTCTGAATGTTCTCCTGCATGCTTCGCAGCTCCCCGGCTGCTCTCCTCCTTTTTGGTTTCGTCTCCTTGAACCTTTCGCCCGATTGCTCCGGCATATAAAAGGTAATCTTCAACGCTTCCTGTAGTAATAAATTGTTCCCAATATTCGTCTTTATCCATAAACCATACCACCTTGCATACTCTTTATCTATAGAATTTGCAAAGGGTATGGTTTCTATTCGCCAAAACAACCGGCAGTTTTTGTAAAATATTTTTTCTAATTTTCGTCCTTATTATAGCCAAAGTTTTTGATTAAAAAGTCACTGTCGCGCCAATCTTTCTTAACTTTAACCCATAGTTTTAGATTCACCTTGCACTCCAGCATATCCTCCATTTCAGGTCGAGCTTTGCTTCCGATCTGTTTGAGCATCTCCCCGCCCTTTCCGATGATGATTCCCTTATGGGAATCTTTTTCACAAATTATGGTGGCATCAATGTCATAAATACCGGATTTTCCCTTGCCGCTCCCTTTCCTGTACTTCATGGAGTCAATGACAACCGCAATACCGTGGGGAATCTCCTTCTCCAGGCTTCGCAAGGCTTTTTCCCGAATCAGTTCTGCCACAATCTGTCTCTGGGGCTGGTCCGTCACCGTATCTTCATCAAAAAAGTAAGGTCCGTAGGGCAAATATTTGAAGATGCTGTCCAGCAAATCCTCCACATTTTCCCCTTTAAATGCACTCACCGGAATAATCTCCGCAAAATCCATTTCCTTACGGTAGGCATCCATATAAAGAAGTAAATCCGGCTTGTTAATCGTATCAATTTTGTTAATCACCAAAATAACCGGTACCTTTACATTTTTCAACTGTTCAATGATGTTTTTATCCCCTTCCCCGATGTAGTCGGAAGGCTCCACCAACCAGAGAATGACATCCACTTCTTTTAAGGACTGTTTTGCCACATTTACCATATAATTTCCCAGTTTGTTTTTTGCCTTATGCATACCGGGCGTATCCACAAACACAATCTGACCTCTTTCGTCGGTAAACACCGTCTGAATGCGGTTTCTCGTCGTCTGGGGTTTCTTGGATGTAATGGCAATTTTTTGTCCTATAATTTGGTTCATTAAAGTGGATTTTCCTACATTCGGACGTCCGATGATTGCAGCAAATCCGGATTTATTCTGCTGATTCATTTTTTTCCTCTGCTTTCACTTCTTGTGTTTTGTATTCTACATTATATATTTTTTTCTTTTCTTCCGCTTTTCTGTCCACTGCTTTAATGATGCCGCGGATGATAAGGAAGAAAATAAGGATTACAACAGCAACTACCAGCAAATACGGAATGGCAATTACAAAATTGATTCCGAAATTGCAAAGGCCGATGCCGACTTTTTCCAAGCTGTTCAGGAAACCTTCTCCCATTCTCTGCCATGCGGATTTTTCTTCTTCCTGCACAACCGTATACACAACCACTTCTTCCACGCTCAAATAGATGGTGCTGTAGCTGATTGCATTATCAAAGGTGCGAAGCTGGGATTCCATGGATTCGATACTGCACTGTACTTCAGAAAGTCTGGTTTCAATTGCAAGAATCGTTTCGATATCGCCGGCCTGTTCAAGCATTTCCAGCAAACGGTCCTGTTCCGTCATCAAAACTGCCTTTCTGCTTTCCAAATCTACGTAAGTCAGTGTTACATCATCCACCTGACGGCTTCGGTAAGTTACATTACTTTGTTCTGATACCAGCCCCGTAAATTCATCCAGGTATTCCTCAGGCACACGAATCACATAGTCTGCCGCCCGAAGTTCGGTATACATTTCATACACGGTGGAATTTTCCACATAACCACCCACTTCGGTTACACGACTCTCCAAATTGCTGATAAATTCATCAAAATTTTCCGTCTCTGCCGAAATATGCATGGTGGTAATCAGTTTGCGGTCGCTGTTTTCTGCCTGCGTCCCTTCCGCACTGCCGCTTTCCGCCATAGGCGCTTCATCCACCATGGATTCTTCCGTTACCTCGGTAGCACCGTCATACATGTAAAAATCATCCTGTGCATACGAAGAACCCGTACCGTTGACGTATTCCTGCGGAATGCTTTCTACCGCTGCGCTGTCGGATGAACTTCCGCAACCGGCAAACATTGCCATGCAAAGCACCAGCATCATTATCACACTAACAAAATTCCATTTTTTCTTTTTCATACGTATCCTCCCTAAAGCGTTATCGCTTTTCTAATTTCCGGGAAACAACGGGATAACCGATGCAAACAGTTCCTTCTCACCTTTAATCTTATCTTCATTACCTACCGTACAGAAACACTCATCACTCATGAAAGCCTCAACATATTTCGCCAGTTCACGGATATCCTTTGCATCTGCGCCCAGAACTTCATCCCGCTCTTTTTGCAGAATTGCTTCCGTAATACCGGATAAATATGCAGACAAGGATCTTGCTCCCTTTCCGGAAGGTGTTAAAGGCACATCCATATCACTGATGGTACCGATAATATACTTTGTCATTTCCTCTTCCTGTGCTGCAAAGTTTTTGACAAAATCAGCTGCGTTTTCAAATACCTGCACGGTTTTGGAAAGATTCGGGTCGCGGTACGATACGAAAAAAGCATCCCCGCAGCGACTGTATCCGCTCATGCATCCGTAAGCACCGCCCTTGACACGTACCTGGGTCCACAAATATTCATAGCCCATAATGGTTTTTAAAATGCGAAGCGTTCCGGTATAGGGCAATCCTTTTTTCATAAAATTGCCGGCGCGGCATACATACTGCACTTGTCCGGAGGTGGTGAGTCCCTCGTTTTTCTTAACCGGAACCACCCTGCTTTTCTTCATTTCCACCGGTGTGTCATAGAGTTTCCCAAAAAGTCCCTCCATTTCCTTTTCTACCAGTCCGTAGCCTTCTTCCGTAGCCGTAATGTCAATGAAAAGATTTTCTTTTCGGAATAGATACGAAACAAGTTCCTGCATTTTATGGATAATTTCATCTTTTTTTTCTGCAAAATTCTTTTCTGCATCCGCAAGGAATTCATAATAGCCGATACCGGAGCATAAATCCAGCATTGCGCCGTATTCCGAATAATAAGACTGCGCCCTTCCGAGAGCCGTAGAATGCCCTGCCGACAAAAGTTTGGCCTGAACCCTGGATTTTAATTCGCTGATAACCTCTTTCATACGCTTTTCATCGGTAAAATCCGAAGTAAAAAGAATTTCCTTCATTAAATCCAACGCCTTGGTTATTTCACTGTAAAGAACTTTCCCCTTCAGCATAAATGCAGAACGGAAGGCGTCGGTTTTGCCTTCCTGTTGAAAATAAATCGTGGAAGGCGAAATACCGCCGGTGTATTTATTTACTTCATAGCCTAACTGCTCATAGGTATAATGCTCCGTGCCGAACGCATTAAAGAAATTCTTCAACAAACTGACATAGGGGTAATATTCCTGAGACAAATCATCCATAAAAAACAATAATTTCACATAGGCAATTTCATTGGTAAATACATTGTGAAAAAGCGCGGGAACATCTTTAATTTTCCGTTCTTCGTTAATTAAGGGCTGCACGGTTTTTCCGATATCTTCGCGCCGAAGTCTGGGAATGCATTTTAAAACCTCCTCCGAATCCGGGGTTTCCTGATATTCCCACAACTCCTTTGTGGTTCGGATAATTTCCTTAATCTCCTCCTGCGTGAGGGAATTACGATATGCGGCAAGTTTTTCCGCAAACGCTTTGTCTTTTTTCGTTGTCAGACCTTTCTTCGGAAGTACCGTGACAATGGTTTTATGATTGTTATCCAAAAAGTATTTTTGTAACAAATTTTCGTAATAATCGGAATGAATTCGTTCCTTCAATACCGCAAATGAATCATTGGCTTCAATATGCATAAAGGGCTGTGATGCATCATAAAGCCAGCTGTCAAACATCTGCAGTCCAAGGATAAGCCCCCTTGGCGTACTTCCAAAATCTGACTCCCGATAACGGAATTCCAGCGAATTCAATCCTGCCAGAAGGGCATTTTTATCAATTCCTTCCCGAATCATTTTCTCAATCTGCTTCTCGATAACGGATACGAATTCTGCTTTCTGCTCCTTGTTGGCATTTTTGGCTACAATGCTGTAGTAGGGCTGGAAAATACCGTTTTCGTAGGTGCTGTATACCTCCGTACCGATTCCGGCATCAATCAGTGCCTGCTTTACCGGAGCTCCCTGGGCATCCACCAGGGCATAGTCCAAAACCTGAAATGCCAGATACAACTCTTTGTCCAGGCTGGTACCGATTACTGCATTATAGGAAAGATAGGTATTGTCCGCCTCCTCTTCCTCTTCGGAAATAGGATATTCTTTTACCAAATCCATCGGTCTGTCAAATGCCTTCTGCTCGCCCGGCATGGAGTCTACCGTAATGGAATCAAAAAGAGACAGATAATTTTCATCCATCCAGGCAAGACGCTCCGCCATATCTCCGTCACCGTAAAGATAAATGTAGGAATTGGACGGATGATAATAGTTTTTATGAAAAGCAAGAAAATCCTCATATGTCAGGTCCGGAATCGCCTCCGGTGCTCCGCCGGACTCCACGCCATACGCCGTGTCCGGATAAAGGGAATTAAAGATTTCCCTCTCCAATACATCATCCGGTGAGGAAAATGCCCCTTTCATTTCATTGTAAACCACGCCGTTTACGGTAAGTTCATCTGCATCATTCTCCAGTTCATAATGCCACCCTTCCTGGAGGAAGATATTTTTTACATCATAAATTCGCGGAAAAAATACCGCATCCAGATAAACATGCATTAAATTCTGGAAGTCCGATGCGTTGCAACTTGCCACAGGATATACGGTTTTATCCGGATAGGTCATGGCATTTAAAAAGGTATTTAAGGAGCCTTTTACCAGTTCTACAAAAGGGTCTTTTGCAGGAAAATTTTTGGAACCGCACAAAACGGAATGCTCCAAAATATGTGCCACGCCCGTACTGTCCCCCGGCGGTGTCCGAAAGCCGATATAAAACACCTTATTATCATCATCATTTTCCAACACAACAACCTTCGCTCCCGACTTTTTGTGACGAAGCAAGATACCGTTGGAATTCAAGTCCTCTATATTTTTTTCCTGTAAAACCTCGTATGCGTCCAAATGTCTCATAAATTGCAGCGGCCGGTCCCGGCCTCTCCTTTCTTCTCTAAAATACTAAACAGAAAACGCCATAAGCGCCAGATTGGAAAAACTGATTTCATAAATCATATTTTCCTCTTTCCAGTTCTTTTGTACGTAAGAAACAAATTCCTCTGCCTTCATTTGCTTGGCGGTAAATCCGCCCTTATCTTTCGCTTCATAAAAACGTATTTTGACTTTTAACTGCTTATAAATATCATAGGTCAGACTTTTCGTATCCATATGAAGAAAATGCTCCGCGATGGTAATCGTGGGCAAAATCTCCCGCAAAAAATAGATTTTAATGATGCTTTGAAATTTAAACGGCACCCGGTCCTCCGCCAGCAAGTCCTCATAGGAAAATCTTGCCCCCAACTGGGTGGAGGATACATCCTGCATCACATATTTGTAATCGTTTTCATTCATTTTCATTTACTCCTGTGTTTCTTCGTCTGTAATATATTCCTTGCATTCTTCCGTAAGCCGCATCGCCTCACGGATTTTTTTCGCAGAAACTCCCGACTCCGCCGCCAATTCCTTTACCGTTACCTTACGAAGCAATTCTTCCGACAATTCCTTTGCACTGCGGATTACGGTCTCTACAATCGAAAGGGCTTTCTCATCCGTTTTATCCGCATCTGCTTCGGTGCCAACATACTCTTCCATAGCATTCATAATCATTTTTACAATCAAGGCATCCGCATCCTCCGGCGTTTCAACGCAGCCCAGCATTTCAACCGAAAGTGCCAGAGCAACATTCCCTTCCCCGATAAGATCCGCAAGCGTTGCCCCTTGCCCGGTATACAATTTTGCAATGTCGACTACTCCGGGAAGATAGGCCTTAATCAACGCTTCCTTGGCCTGCCGGTCTCCTGCAATAGCACCCATGGACAAAACCCGTTTTTTATCTTCATCGGGAACTTCCATATCCTGCAGTTCTTCCATGTAAAAGCGAAGATAACCGTTTTCTTCATCCGTCAAAATATCCGAATCCTCCAGCGGTGCATCCAGTCCGATATTTACCTTCCGAAGATACTCTGCCACAAGGTCGCTCTGCTCTTTATCCAGCTCCGAAAACTCCTCCGAAAGCTGTTCTTTTGTTATATATCCGCCCTGCAAAGCCCCCAGTTCCCTGATTTCTCCAAGCTTTGCCGCAAATTCCTTTTCATTCATCATATTTTCATCCTACTCCCTCGTAAAATGCTTATGGGTAAACAAATGCTCCTGGCAGTATTCGTAATTACCGTCGCATTTCGAGCAAAAACGAAATTCCAGGTTCGGGCTGTCCTCATCCGTACGCCCGCAAATCGCACATCGATGCTTTGCAATACGCATCTTCGGCTGGGTTGTTTTTCTCTCAAAATCCCGTTGCCGGCGTTTTTGCCGCATGGAAACACGCCCGTTCTTCGTGGAAAAGAAAAATACAATAAAGTTCAAAACGGAGGCCCCAACAATTAACAAAGCAATCGCCACAGGCATACCGCCGTTTATCATATAGAATACATCGGTGATAATTAAAATACCGTATAAGATTGATAACACCTTCATTTTTATCGGGATAATAAACATAAAGAGCACCTGCATATCGGGATAGGTGCAGGCATACGCCAGCAAAAGCGTCATGTTGATGTAATAGGTTGTAAAATAGCTGGAAAAATAAAGGTAATAGTAACTTCCTCCGTAAATCCATGCACATTCCCGGCCGCCAAAACTAATCGCCATTTTCGCATTCAAAACTTCAATGACTTCTTTTTCAAACAATTCTGAATAGCCGTATACGCCAAACGCTCCCAGAATGGTAAATAAAATACCGGAAAAAATATAATAATTAAAATAGAATGTTCCCCAGGTCTGTTCCAGCGTCATACCGATGGAATAATAAAAATAAAACATAACCAGTGTAAAAAACAGGTTAGAGCTTTCCGGCGGAATCAAAATCCAAGTCACCAGCCGCCATACCTGTCCATGCAAAATGGCATAGGGGTTTAAGGCCAGCGCATAGGTAATTCCCGGATTTACCATCTGTAAAAAATAACCTATGGCGTAGCAAATAATCAGTATCATGGGAAGGCGCCGGATGGCATATTTCCCCCATTTCTGCTCCATATTGTTCAGCATTTTGTTCATTTCATCTATTTCCTTTCTACGAAACGTAGTCTTGCACTCACATAATCTGTTATATTTTATCATTCCCTTTTTCAAATGTAAACATAACCCTTTGTGAGTTTATTGTTAAATTCCTACATAATTCGTTGCGAAAAACGTCATTTGGTCGTATAATATAAAATTGTGTATATTATGAAAAAAGACAGAAAGTGAGTTTTTACATGTCCGAGAAATTATATCGCTTGGGAATCGACATCGGTTCTACAACGGTGAAAATCGCAATTATTGACAAAGAAAACAACTTACAGTTTTCCGACTACGAGCGCCATTATGCCAATATCCGGGAAACCTTGAAAAGCTTATTGGAGAAAGCCTACGCTTCCATGGGAAATGTTACTCTTCTCCCCATGATTACAGGCTCCGGCGGCCTTACACTGGCCAAACATCTGGAAGTTCCCTTTGTTCAGGAAGTGCTTTCCGTAAGTACCGCATTGGAAACCATTGCCCCGCTTACGGATGTTGCCATTGAGCTTGGAGGCGAGGATGCTAAAATCATATATTTTGAAGGCGGTAACGTAGAACAGCGAATGAATGGTATCTGCGCAGGCGGTACCGGTTCTTTCATTGACCAGATGGCTTCCCTTCTGCAAACGGACGCCACCGGGCTTAATGAATACGCCAAAGATTATAAATCCCTCTACACCATTGCAGCCAGATGCGGTGTGTTTGCAAAATCCGACATTCAGCCTTTAATCAATGACGGTGCAACCAAAGAAGATTTGTCTGCATCCATTTTCCAGGCCGTGGTTAATCAGACCATCAGCGGTCTTGCCTGCGGAAAACCGATTCGCGGGCACGTTGCCTTCCTGGGCGGTCCGCTGCACTTTTTATCCGAATTGAAAACCGCTTTCATCCGCACCTTAAAGCTGGACGAAGAACATATTATTGATACCGATAACTCTCACCTGTTTGCAGCCATCGGTTCTGCATTAAATGCCAAAAAAGAAAATGCGGTAACCACGGAAAATTCCAAGGAAATCACATTGGAAGAAATGGTTGCGAAATTAAACAGTGACATTCATATGGAATTTGAGGTAGAACGTTTGGATCCTCTCTTCGCAAACGAAGCCGAATATGATGCCTTCAAAGCACGTCACGACTCCCACTGCGTGGAAACAGGGGATTTGGCCGACTATCGGGGTAATTGTTTCCTTGGTATTGACGCCGGAAGCACCACGACCAAAGTCGCCCTTGTAGCCGAAGACGGAAAACTTTTGTATTCCTTCTACAGCAACAACAACGGTAGTCCCTTAGAGACCGCCATGAAATCAATCAAGGAAATCTATTCTTTGCTTCCGGAAGGGGCGAAAATTGTACGTTCCTGTTCTACCGGTTACGGCGAAGCCCTGATGAAGGCTGCCTTTCTTTTGGACGACGGTCAGGTAGAAACCGTTGCCCACTACTATGCTGCCGCATTCTTTGACCCTGCCGTGGATTGTATTCTGGACATCGGCGGCCAGGACATGAAATGTATTAAAATTAAAAACCAGACCGTAGACAGTGTTCAATTAAACGAAGCCTGCTCCTCCGGTTGCGGTTCTTTCATTGAAACCTTTGCAAAATCCTTAAACTATTCCGTGCAGGATTTTGCCGGTGCGGCGCTTTTTGCAGAGCATCCCATTGACCTTGGTACACGTTGTACCGTATTTATGAACTCCAAGGTAAAGCAGGCCCAAAAGGAAGGCGCTTCCGTTGCAGATATTTCAGCCGGTCTTGCTTATTCCGTAATTAAAAATGCTTTATTTAAAGTTATCAAAGTATCGGATGCTTCTGAACTTGGAAAACGTATTGTTGTACAGGGCGGTACCTTTTACAACGATGCGGTACTTCGCAGTTTCGAAAAAATCGCCGGTTGCGAGGCAATCCGCCCGGATATTGCCGGTATTATGGGTGCCTTCGGAGCGGCTCTCGTAGCACGTGAAAACTACGAAGAGGGCTATGAAACAGCCATGTTAAATCTTGACCAGTTAAATGAATTGGAATTTACAACCTCCATGGCAAAGTGCCGGGGATGTACCAACAATTGTCGTCTGACCATCAATAAATTCTCCGGTGGAAGACAGTACATATCCGGAAACCGCTGTGAACGCGGTTTGGGAAAACAGAAGAACGAAAACAATATTCCAAACCTCTTTGACTACAAATTAAAGCGTATTTTCGGTTATGAACCTTTGCCCTCCGACAAAGCTGTTCGGGGTAAAGTCGGTATTCCCCGCGTGCTGAATATGTACGAAAACTATCCGTTCTGGTTCACATTTTTTAACGAATTGGAATATGAGGTTGTTCTCTCACCCCTTTCCAATCGTAAAATTTATGAACTTGGTATTGAGTCCATTCCCAGTGAATCCGAATGTTATCCGGCGAAGCTGGCTCACGGACATGTGCAGTGGTTAATTAATGAAAAGGTTGATTTTATCTTCTATCCCTCACTTTTCTATGAGCGAAATGAAGTTCCCGAAGCCAACAACCACTACAACTGCCCCATTGTCACCTCCTATTCAGAAAACATAAAAAACAATGTGGAAGAAATCGGACGGGGCGAAGTCGTATTCCGTAATCCCTTTATGTCCTTCCGGGGTATCGACACCATTATGCCGGTATTAGTTGACGAATTTAGTGAAATTCCTTCCAAACTGGTGGCAGCTGCGGTAGAAAAAGCTTGGGCTGAACAGGAAAAGGCTCATCTTGATATTCAAAAGAAGGGTGAAGAGGTCATCGCTTATATTACGAAAAACCGTATGCGCGGTATTGTTTTGGCCGGTCGTCCTTACCACATCGACCCGGAAATCAACCACGGTATTCCGGAACTGATTACTTCCTACGGCGTAGCGGTTCTGACCGAAGATTCCGTTTCCCACCTGGCGAAACCGGAACGTCCGTTGATCGTTTCCGACCAGTGGATGTATCATTCCCGTCTCTACGCAGCGGCAAGTTACGTGAAACTTCGGGATGATATCGATTTAATTCAGCTCAACTCCTTCGGTTGCGGTCTGGATGCGGTAACCACCGATCAGGTCAATGACATTTTGACAGGTTCAGATAAAATCTACACCTGCCTTAAAATTGATGAAGTAAATAACTTAGGCGCAGCAAGAATTCGAATCCGTTCTCTCTTTGCTGCCATTGACGTTCGGGAAAAGAAGAAACAATCCAGAACCATCCGTCCTTCCAATATTACCAGGGTAGAATTTACGGAAGAAATGAAGAAGAATTATACGATTCTCTGTCCGCAGATGTCACCGATTCATTTTGACTTGATGGAACCTGCCTTCCGTAGTTGCGGATACAACTTAAAGGTTTTGACCAACGATAACCGTCATTCGGTGGATGTGGGCTTAAAATATGTAAATAACGATGCCTGCTATCCCTCTCTTTGTGTTGTGGGACAGCTTATGGAGGCAATCTTGTCCGGCGAATATGATACGGACCATTTAGCCGTTATTATGACGCAGACCGGCGGTGGTTGTCGCGCCACAAACTACGTCGGCTTCATTCGACGCGCCCTGGAAAAAGCCGGTTACGGACACATCCCGGTTATTTCCTTAAACCTTGGCGGAATTGAAACCAACTCCGGGTTTAAAATTGATCTTACACTGCTTACAAGGCTACTTTATGCAGCTTTATTTGGTGATATTTTCATGCGCTGCGTATACCGCATGCGTCCTTATGAGCTCACCAAGGGTAGCGTGGAAGAAGTACATCAAAAATGGATTGTAAAATGTAATGAGTTTATTAATAAAAAACACCATAATTTCTTTACTTATCAGAAAATGTGCCGTCAAATTATCCGTGATTTTGATGCCATTCCGATTTCCGATGTAAAGAAACCCAGAGTTGGTGTCGTTGGAGAAATTTTGGTTAAATTTGCACCGGCGGCCAATAACTACCTTGTGGATTTGCTGGAAAGCGAAGGGGCGGAAGCCGTTGTTCCTGATTTGGTAGATTTCATGTATTACTGTTTCTACAATCAGATTTACAAAGCAAAGCAATTCGGCACCAGCAAGAAAACCGCATTCGTCAGCAAATTGGGCATTACCGGTATGAACTTTGTCCGCTCCGCTTCTGCCAAAGAATTAAAGAAAAGCAAACACTTTGATCCGCCTGCAGATATCTATGATTTGGTGAAGTATGCTCAGGAAATCGTTTCCATCGGTAATCAGACCGGAGAAGGTTGGTTCCTGACCGGCGAAATGCTGGAACTTATTCATTCCGGCACACCGAACATTGTTTGTACACAGCCCTTTGCTTGTCTGCCCAACCATGTTGTCGGTAAGGGTGTTATCAAAACCTTACGAAAAAAATACCCTATGTCCAACATCGTTGCCATAGACTACGATCCCGGTGCCAGCGAAGTAAATCAGCTCAACCGTATTAAGTTGATGCTTTCTACGGCATATAAGAACCTGGAAAAGCAAAATAGCGAGAATTAATTTTTTACCAACAATAAAAGGACGCATCCGGCGTCCTTTTATTTGTTTATTCATAATCCATATTGCACACTTCACTCAACATCTCTTTTATTCGTTATACATTTTTTTCGCAGCCTCAATCTCTGCCTGCTTTTTCTCTTCGTCTTCCATCGCTTCTCGCATAAGACGCTCATATATTTCATTGGCTTCCCGGGTTTTCACTTCCGCCATGGCCGATTCATATGCATCATCATATTTTCCGTCCTGCACAATCTTTCTGGCCCAGGCTCGCTCCTCCTCGCTTAGCTGAGAAACAGCAATCCCTTCTGCTTCATTCGCATCTGTGTCTGCTTCGTCTCCGGAAAAAATTTCTTGCCCTTCCGGCTCCTCCATTTTTACATTCCACCATTTAATTAAATTCGAATGCATATGTTCATCACGGCGAATTCTATCTAACTTATCACTCATAAATTAACCCCTGCTTCAAAATTCTTACAATTTATTCGTTCCTAGCTGTTCCTGCATCTCATCAAGCCAGTTCCAAGCCTCAACCAGCCCATCCTCTGTCAGGGCAAACTCCTTGAAAATTTTCTTTTCTTCCGGCGTCTTATCAAAGGCATAGGGTTCTTCCCATGCACAGGCCAAAAGACTTTCGTCCTCTTCCGTTTTCTTTTTTTCCAACATATAACGCATCCCGGCAAAGCTCCCGGTAAATCGTTCTTTCTTTATGTAATTTAAACTGGGCTTATATAACATATCCTGTTGTATCATTTCTGCTTGTTTCCTCTTATCCTACGCTTAAAAAATCACATCGACAAAAATCTGCCGATGTGATTTTCCAGACATTTCCTTAACAATCATCACCAAACGATGGTTAATTCAATTTAAACATGCTCACCTTATCGCTTAAGCTATCCGATATGTTTCGAAGTTCTTCGCATTGTCCGTTGATTTCATCCATAAATCCTGCAATGCAGGTGATGGATGCAGAGGTTTCTTCCGTACTTGCAGCATTTTCTTCTGCAACCGCAGACAAGCTGCCAACCACATCAATAACCTTAACACTGGAATCATCCATTTCCGCAGTATGTTCTGCAATTTCATTAATACCGCTCATAGAAACTTCAATTCCACTTGTAACCGCTTCAAATACACGGTTTGTCTTAGATACGTTATCATCCTGATGTTTCATGATTTCCATAACCTTGGAAATAATTTCCATTTCACGTTCAGAATCTTCAATAACGCGGTTAACGATTTCTGCAATACGTTCTGTAGAATCGCTGGTCTGAGTAGAAAGCGACTGGATTTCGGATGCAACAACCGCAAAACCTCTTCCGGCTTCTCCTGCTCTTGCAGCTTCAATACTTGCATTCAATGACAGAAGGCTTGTCTGATCTGCAATGGAAGCAATCAAGTTAGTTGCTTCTCTGATGTTTGCAACAGACTGATTGGTCATCTTCGCCTGTTCATAAATTTCATTGATGGAACGAACAGTCTCATTATTGGTATATACAAGTTCCTGAAGCGTTTCAATCGCTGCATTACCGGCATTACGCATCTGCATTGCCGTACTGTTCAATTCTTCAACCTTTTCATTTGCATTTTCAATCTGTGCAACAATGTTATGAATATTCTCTGCTGCATCTTCCGTATTCTTAGCCTGACTGGTTACACCGGTTGCAATTTCTCCCATTGCGGCTTCTACCTGTTCAATGCTGACACCGGTATCACTGGTCTTATTAAACAATACTTCAATAATAGAATTAATCTTGTCCGTTTGATTGGTAATTTCCGCAATTGTTTCCGTCAAAGCATCCACAATATTACATGCAGCCTGGGAAATGGACCCGATTTCATCTTCCTGTCTTGCATAACGTTCCAAACGACTGCTTTTTGAAATGTTTAAGTTCGCCAGCTGAGAAAGTTCCTCGGCAACAACCGAAAGCGGTTTGAGTAATTTATTTGCTACCAAAAATCCAATCAACGTCACTGCCGCAAACGCAAGCAAGCTGTATCCTGTCTGCTTCATAATCAGTGTATCAACACCGGAATGTGCATCTGCTTCATCCAGGGAAACCACTAAAAGCGTCTCTCCGTCTGCAGCCAAATAGTAAGCCGCATACTTTTCAACGCCCTGATAATCGTAGTGAACTACGCCGGGTTCCAAATCTTCTCCGGCCTGCAACTGTGCAACAAGTTCCTGAACAGCTACATTTTCCACCGGCTGACCGATTTTTTCCGTGGTAGGATGATACATCATCTCACCTTCGCTGTTGACTGCATAAGCATAGGCACTATCCAAGCCTTCCATAATGAAATCTTTCATATATAACTTGATATCGCTGGTGCTTAAAACTTCCACATCGCCCTCTTCCACATGGGCATCCAGCATCATACCATAGGCTTCCACAATGGTTAAAAGATTGGTTTTCTGAAGCTCCATAATCTCTTTATCCGCAGCAATCGAAACCGTCAAAATATTAACGCCGCTGCACAAAAGAGCAATCGCAACAACCATCAAAACAATTTTAAAACGCAATGTTTTTCCTGCTTTTGTTTTTTTTGTCTTCATATTTCTGCCTCCGTTACTACATTTGCATTATTGTATCATTTTTTTACTCAAAAGAAAAGATTTTTGTGAATATTTTCATAATTTTTCTTCACGCCCAAAGCATTCACTTGTGCATTATGCACAAATCGTCCCACGGCCAATTACTATAATATCCACAAAACCCCTGTGCATACACAAACATAATCTCTACCACTCGTAAGGCGTTTCCTGGTATACGTAATAATTTAGCCAATTGCTATACAAATTATTGCTGTGGGAGCGCCACTGCAAATTGGGCTTCTTAGACGGATCATCCCCCGGATAATAATTCAGCGGTACATGAATGGGCAAATTCTTACCCAAATCACGCTTATACTCCGTATCCAAGGTATAGCGGTCGTATTCCGGGTGTCCCATAAGAAAAATCTGCTTGCCGTTATTAGCCATGCAAAGAAGCACTCCGGCCTCCTCCGATTCTGCCAGTACACGCAACTGTTCACAGTTATGAATGGCATCCCGGTCTACCGTTGTATGACGACTGTGGGGCGCCAGAAAATAGTCATCAAAGCCGCGCACAAGAGGAATCTTCCGATTTGCCACCTTATGCTCATAAATTCCGAAAAGTTTTTCCGGCAAAAGACATTTATCCAAGCCGTAATGATAGTAAAGTCCGGCTTGCGCTCCCCAGCAAATATGAAGCGTGGAAGTAACATTTGTCTTGGTCCACTCCATGATTTGACTGATTTCTTCCCAATAATCCACCTCTTCAAAGGCCATCTGTTCTACCGGTGCTCCGGTAATAATCATTCCGTCAAATTTCTTTTCTTTCACATCATCAAACACGGAATAAAAACGATTCAAATGATTTACGGACGTATTTAATGATTTGTGGCTTTGCACCATCAAAAACGTCACATCTACCTGCAGCGGTGTATTGGAAAGCGCACGAAGCAGTTGCAGTTCCGTATCCTGCTTGATGGGCATTAAATTCAAAATGCACACCTGCAGCGGCCGGATATCCTGGTGCATTGCCCTGGCGTCATCCATAACAAATATATTTTCGTATTCCAGTTGCTCCTTCGCCGGGAGATCGGACTGAATTTTAATCGGCATTTTTATACCTCCCTTTATTCTTTCATATATTTTTCAAGGAACTCATCCTCGCTTAAAATCGGAATCCCAAGTTCTTTTGCTTTTTTATTTTTGGAAGAGGAACTTTCCGTATCATTGTTAATCAGACACTCCGTATTTTTGCTGACACTTCCGGCTACTTTTCCGCCAAGGGCTTCAATCTCCGCCTTTAAATCATTTCGGCTGGCATAATGAATCAAACTTCCCGTCACCACAAAAGTTTTTCCTTCCAAGGGCTGTGCACCCATGGGCGGTGCCTCATCAAACGTTAACTCCTTTGCTAATTTTTGCAACAAATCACGATTCTTTTCATCCTGCATATAATTGCAAAAACCGCCGGCTATCACATCACCGATTCCTTCAATCTGACTGACCTGCATCGCCTCCGAGTCCATCAGTTTTTCCAAAGAATATCCGTAAAATTTGCATAACAGTTTGGATGTAGCCAATCCCACATTGGCAATACCCAATGCATTGATAAATGACGGAAGCGCACAGTTTCTGGTCTTATTGATACTTTCCATGAGATTAACATAGGATTTTTCGCCGAATCCTTCCATGGAAACAATCTCATTCCGATAACGCTCCAAATGATAAATATCGGAAAAATCATGAATAAACCCTTTGGCGATAAATTTCTCC
>SVFE01000027.1 GCA_015057055.1 Lachnospiraceae bacterium
ATCAATAGAAATAAAGATAAATATGTTTTTTTAAACCGGATGAAAAATGCTGGTTTATTTGTTATACTCTTTTTTAGAAGAAAAGGTTTTGAAAAAAGTACTTGCTTTTTATTAGCAGGTTTGTAGAACAGTTAGAAAAACTTGAATTTGTGGAGTTGATAAAGCAATGGAAATAATAGCATATGAAATGAAGTATGTTAATGATAGTGTTGAAAAAAGTGATATTGTTTGCATTCCTTTTGAAGTGGTGTTCTTTCAAGAATATATGAGAATATACAATGAATGTTTTTACGAAATGAGAAAAGCACTTGATATTCACCCATATAATTTTTTGAATGAGTACAAACAAATTGTTGAAAAGGTTAAGGATATCTATTTACTTATAAATCAAGGAGAAATCATTGGTTCAATTGCATGTTATGGTAATGAGATAGATGATTTAATAGTAAACAAGAAATTTCAACATAAAGGATATGGCAAACAGCTTTTATTATGGGGAATGCAACATATTAGAGAAAAAAGTAATGAACCGATTACCTTACACGTTGCAAAATGGAATAACAATGCTCTTATGTTATACAAGAAATTAGGATTTGAAATTGCGACTGTTGAAAGGGTTCGCTAAATCCCAATTTATAGGGAACAGAAACTTTGAATTTTGGAGTGATGTGATATGAGAAGAAGAGACAGAGAAATTACTAATAAAATTGTAATAGAAGAGTTTATTGCAAAGGAACAAATATTAAGAATTGCATTTTATGACGAAGGTGATATTTATATTGTTCCTGTGAATTATGGCTATTTATATGATGAGCAATATACCTTTTATTTTCATGGAGCAAAAGCGGGACGGAAATATGAGCTTGCAAAGAAAAAGCCAACTGTGGGCTTTGAAATAGATGGGAATTATATGTTGTTAGAGAGTGAAGCAGCATGTGATTTTTCGGCTACTTTTCAAAGTGTAATTGGAACGGGCAATCTTTCTTTGGTAGAAGATAATACAGAAAAGATAATAGGTCTTAATACAATTATGAAGCAAACAACTTCTAAATCAGAGTGGAATTATAGTGATGAAATGTTGGATGCTGTTGCAGTTTTTAAGTTGGTTGTTGATAAACTATCGTGCAAAGCAAAATAACTGTAAAAGCATGCGCAAATTCCAGTTTATAGGGAACAGAAACTTTGAATTTGTTGAAGTGTTACGCTAAGTAACAGTAATGTCATAGAGCGTATATGGATTGGACGACTTTTGCCTGCTACGATTATGGAAAATAAATCGAAAGAGGAGCAGATATGACTTTAGGAGATAAACTCAAATTATTAAGAACTAAAAAGGGAATGACTCAAGAAGCATTGGCAGAAAAGCTAAATGTTTCTCGTTCGGCAATTGCAAAATGGGAATCTAATAATGGCATTCCTGAAATAACTAACTTAAAACAAATTTCTCAGGTTTTGAATGTAAGTTTAGATGAATTGCTAGATAATAAAATATGTATCGGCGAATCAGAACACAAAGAGGAAAACATTCTATCAGAATATAGGGGATACTATTGTGATATAGACCTTGTTGGATGGAATGATGGGGTGTATAGTGTTCTTGTTTTGGGAGAAGATAGCGATTTCTTGTTTTACCAGAAAACAGATAAGAATAAAAAAACTTATGGATTGCTAGGCAAAAAATATATTACATCTGTAGAGAGTCATTCTAAAAGTGATATTCTAAAGGCTCAGAGTAATATAAACAGGGATTACTTCTGTAACAAGCACGTATTTATCGAGATTGCCCATAAAAAAGGCTTTTTTACTGGATTTTTTGATTTTCGGAATGATGATTATCTTAATGTTGTTGTAAGTGCTTTCGAAAATTCAAAGATATTGTTAAATTTGGGCAGAGAAATTGATATTGATAACGTTACTAAAATAGAGGAGTTGGAGTTCTAAAAGACAAATTTCAGTTTAGTGAAGAGTTGAAAGCATGCAAGAATCTGAAGTTGGTGGAGGAAATAAAACATGAAAAATATATGGAACAAAGGTTTAAAAGATTCGTTATTAATATATTGTGGTTTATATACAATCGCGACAATAGTAAATAGTATTTCTTATCTTTCAAAAGGGATATATGAAGACCCTGCAGGAAATTGGCATGAATTAGACCGTGCAATCATTACACTGATTGTGATTTTAGCATACGCTCTAATTAGATATGTGCATATAAAGAATTTTGCAATTAAATTAGTTGTGGTATATGTACCAACAATGTTATTGGCCTTTTTGTATGTATGGTTTAGGGGATTAACTGCTGAATTAGCATCTTCGGCATATAAAGATATTTTTGTAAATTATACTGTTGGATTTTTAATTGTATCTATTATAGTATTTATTATAAATAAGATAATACAAAAGAGAAAAACAAAGTAAAATTCAGTTGGTAGGTGTACCGCCATGCCGACAGATTTGCAAATAATAATACCTCTCACTTTTGAGTAAAGTGAGAGGTATTTTTCTTAAAATCCTAACTAATGATTTACATTATTAGTGAGCTACTTCCGCACCGGTGCTGTCAAGGAAGATGGAATCAAGGTGTCCGCTTCCGCCGTCCTGGAGAACACAAATCATGGTTCTTCCGGTACTCATTTCGATTTCGTTGCCATTGTCATCATAGTATCTGGTTGCACTGTAGTCTGTGGTTTTTTCCCAGGTAATATGGATTGCATGTCCGTTTGTGATGTACCAACCGTCTCTGGTGTCGTCATGACACTGATAGATACGATAGTCGTGGTCGTCACGGGATTCCCCGTAGGTGTGCTGTAAAATGATATTTGAGAAGGACAACTGTTCGCCGGTTGCGGCATCCATATGGGGTTCGCCGTAGATGTAACGGTAGTACAGGTTGGTCTCTTCATCATAAACAAAGGTAGAGTCGGTTACCGGATAGCAGATGGACAAGTCAACGGTGTGAACTTCCAATGCATCACTGTAATCCGCAGCCAAATCGGTCTGTCCGCCGTTGGGAGCAAAATTGAAATGCTGTTCATCCCAGATTTCGGTTCTGTGCCACAAGGTATAATTGTTTGCCTCGCAATATTCGTTTACAATGTCTGCACTGTAATACTCATTATGAGGAGCGCTTCGGTCGGATTCACGGAAACCGCGTCCGCTGATGTTGTGAGTTGTTTCCTGGGCAATCAAATCGTTTATGTAGAACGGACCACCGTCGTGTAACAAGATGGCATCCCACTCAAAACTCCAGTAGATGAAGTAGTCACGGGCACTTCGAACATTACCGATCTTGTCCAAATCCTGCCAGTCTTCGATGATGCACATCGTTCTGGTGATGCTGCCTTCTACCAGACACTCATATACGACACCGGCATTGCTGATGTTGTACTGGGGCTGGGCTACACGGTCCATGGGAACCATGATGGCTACCGGACGGTGAAGATATACATCTTCGGTTACCGGGAGATTGGTAAGGGAACTTCTGACATATCCCGCGGGAAGCTCGTCATCGGAGACCTGTTCAATCGGCTCTGAAGGTGTAGGTTCTGTTGTTGTTAATCCGATATCGGACATTTCCACGACTTCGGTAGGTGCTGAATTCTGAGAAGTTGTGTTTTCGTCGGAATCACCACAACCGAAAAGCATCATGGAAGCAGTTAAGGTTGCAAGTAATAAGCAACTGATTTTTTTCATTATAGAATCCCTCCATATATTTAGTATAACCAAGAACTAATTATACCACATATTTGGTTTAAGTACATCATTTTTGTTGCATAATTTTTTCTGTGGTTGTATCATTAAGATAATGCAGATGGGGCGCTTTTTATTGCAAGTGGTGCGGAAACGGCAAAATACGCAAAAAGCCGGATCCGGGCGACCCGGTAACGGAGGTATCAGGAAATGAAAAAACTTATTGTAACGGGATGCAACGGGCAGCTCGGAAAGGCAATTAATCAGGTATATGAGGGAAGCGACGAGTTTGTATGTGTGAATACGGATGTGGCGGAATTGGATATTACGAATCTGGAAGCAGTGGAAGCATTTGTGGAGAAAGAACAACCGTATGCAATCATTAACTGCGCAGCCCATACCAATGTCAATGCCTGTGAAACCCAGGAGGATCTGGCGTATCGCATTAATGCCATCGGTCCTAGAAATCTCAGTATTGCGGCTACTAAAGTGGGAGCAAAGATTGTGCATGTATCTACGGATTATGTATTTGCAGGAGATGCAAAATCACCTTATAAGGAATTTGATGCGGTGGGCCCTCAAGGAATGTACGGTGCAACAAAGCTGGCCGGAGAAAATTTTGTGAAGCAGTTTGCGGATAAATTTTTCATTGTTCGTACGGCATGGTTGTACGGCGACGGCAACAATTTTGTCAAAACCATGTTGAAATTAGCCAAAACCAATGATACGGTGAAGGTGGTAGGAGACCAAGTGGGAAGTCCTACTTCCGCACTGGAATTGGCAAGAGCCATCAAAGCATTGATACCGACGGATAATTACGGTCTGTTTCACGGAACCTGTGAAGGGGTTTGCAGTTGGGCGGATTTTGCAGAAGAAATTTTCCGTCAGGCAGGACTGCCTACAAAGGTTATGCATATCACTACGGAGGAGTATCCGACCCCGGCCAAAAGACCGGCCTATTCCGTATTGGAAAATTATATGTTTAAACTGACAACGGATGTAAGGTTCGCAGAGTGGAAGGACGCGCTGACGGAATATATGGAATCCGGAATTTGCTATAAGGAATAAAACACGTAAAACAAAGGAGAGGCAATCAACCTCTCCTTTTTCATTTTTCTTTATTTAATTTAATTTAATTCCTTACTCTATGCGCTATTTCTATTGTTGCGGGAAGGACTAGATAATAATGTAGTTACAAATCAATATGGCAAGGCCGATTCCGATGAACATTCCCACCAGAACCTGTAGGGGTGTATGACCGACAAATTCTTTCAAACGGTCTTCCGCGGTCATTTCCTTTCCCATGCTGTCAAACCATTCCATCATTTCGTTAAGAACTCTTGCCTGTCTTCCGGCTTCGCGTCGAACGCCCAAAGCATCGTACATTACCACAATGGCAAAGATAACGGCAATGGCAAATTCCACACTTCCGGTTCCGTAATTGATGCATACACCGGTTGCTAATCCGCAAACGGTTGCGGAATGGGAACTGGGCATCCCTCCGGTACCAACCAAGCGCTCTGCCACAAATTTTTTCGTGACGATAAGGTGTAAGATTGTCTTTAATACCTGGGCAACTGTCCATCCGGCTACCGCAGACATGAGTATTTCGTTGTGTATCAGCAGTTCAAATTGATTCATGTCTCCCTCCAATACCTAATATTATATGTGGACAAGCGAAAAAAGGCAAGCAAAACTATTCTTGTGTTATACAAAATTTGTGGTAACATAGAGAGAGGGATAAAACCCCGAAAAAGAGTAATACTATAATCAGTCAGATTTCGGAGGGAAATATGCAGAAGACAGATAAAATTTATGTTGCAGGACACAGAGGCTTGGTGGGAAGTGCAATCGTTCGTTCCTTAGAGCGTCAGGGATATACCAATGTTATCGGAAGAACCCATAAAGAATTGGATTTGCTCAACCAGGCTGCCGTGCAGGAGTTTTTTGAAAAAGAGAGACCGGATGTGGTAGTGCTGGCAGCGGCAAAAGTCGGCGGTATCAATGCGAACAATACGGCTCCCGCGGACTTTGCATACGAAAATATGCAGATTCAGTGTAACGTGATTAAATGCTGTCATGATTATAAAGTGAAAAAACTGTTGTTCCTTGGAAGTACTTGTATCTATCCGAAAATGGCCCCGCAGCCGATTCCGGAAGATGCGCTTCTTACCGGCCCGTTGGAAGTGACCAATGAAGCCTATGCAATTGCCAAAATTGCCGGCCTTGAGATGTGCAAATTCTTCAAACGTCAGTATGGCGATAACTTTATCAGCTGTATGCCCACCAATCTCTATGGCCCGAGAGATAACTATGATTTGCAGGGTTCTCATGTTATGCCTGCAATGATTCGTAAATTCCATGAAGCAAAGGTTAACGGAACACCGTCCGTAGAACTTTGGGGTACGGGAACGCCGCTCCGGGAGTTTTTGTATGTGGACGACATGGCAGACGCTTGCGTGTTCCTTTTGGAGAATTACGATGGGGAACAGCATGTAAATATCGGTACCGGTAAAGAAGTAACGATTAAAGAATTGGCAGAAACGGTAAAACGGGTTGTAGGCTTTGAGGGAGAAATTGTATGGAATTCTGATATGCCGGACGGTACCCCCAGAAAACTTACCGATGTAACCAAACTTCATTCTTTGGGCTTTATGCACAAAGTGGAATTGGAAGAAGGCGTTGCCTTGGCCTATGAGTGGTTTAAAGAGAATGTGGACGATGCCAGAATGTAATTTAAAGCAGTCGCGGTATGGGGGATGGCCTTGCCGTAAATAAGAAAGTACGATAAGAGGTTTGTGATTGGTATATCATAACCTCTTATTTATTTTGTGGCGAAAATATGATACAATTTTCTTCGTGGAGGAAGTTACCCATGGTTTATTTAATGCCGCTTTTTTTGATTTCAATTGCATATATAGCGGGTAGCCTGTTTCAGAAAATGCTTCGCATGGAGGGGAGTATTTCCGAAACGGTATTAAACGGTACCTGTGTCCTGTTTCTTTTATGGGAACTATTGATGCTTCCGGCGATTAAGTTGCTGGCGCCTTTTTCCGTGGTGTGCAAAATCTACGGTGGTATTCTTTTGGCGGTGGTCATTTTTTCCCTTCTTTTTTGTCGGCGTGAGATGAAAGAACGTTTACGGATAAAAAACGTATTACGGAAAGAGCCGGTTGTTATTATTGCTGTTTTGCTTGCGGCTCAATTCCTGTATTTTGTGTTTGTCATACCGGAACGGGATATGGATTTTACATTGGAGACGATTTATACCACATTGAAATCGGATTTGATATATGAAAATCATCCCGGAATGGGAACTACCTTTGAGCACGGTATTACGTTTCGCGGGAAAGTGGTATCGTTGCCTGTTTTTTACGCTTTTTTAGCTCGTTTTGTACCGGACGCGGCAGCGGTTCTTTTGTATCGGTGTATTCCTTTTTGGGTTCTCCTTTTGTCTTATTTTGTGTACTATTTATGGGCAGAAATCCTCTTTGGGAAGATGGAAAAACGGACGGAAAAAATCGGCTTGTTTTTGGGTGGAATCGGGATGCTGAATTTATTCGGCTCCTTCATCGGCAGCGGCTGGTTTTTCCAGCAGATGAATCGCGGATATCGGGGAGAAACCATTATCTTCGCGGTACTGGTACCTTACGTGGTATTTTTGATGTATGAGATTTTTGTTGAAAATAATTATCGGCAAATTCTCTGGCTCTTGGCAGTTTTGCTTACGGCCTTCTGTGTGACGGATATTCAACGTGGATTCGTCCCGCTGGTGATTGTTGCGGTGGTATGCGCCATTCTCAGACTGGCATTTTGTATCGGGAGGTGGATTCGATGCAGAAAATAATCGGCCTCATGCAGGATACCCTGGAAGTTGCCGGCGGAAATGCCGGATATACGGCACTTTTCTTGGCGGGCATTGTAGCGCTTTGGCACGGCAAGTTTCAAAATAAAACCGGATGCGGTTATCTTTTTTGGTACGCCATCGTTTTACTTCTTCTGACAATCAGTCCTCTGCGGGTTTTTATGATTCAAAACTATTTTCCGGACATGCTCTGGAATGAGTGCTTTTTATGGATTCTTCCGGTGGCGCCGGTAATTATGTTTCTTGGTGTGGCATCGTATGAAAAGGTAAAAATAGTCCGGGAAAAAGTCCTTTTGGTTATCGGAATGATTGCGCTTCTTCTTTTGGCCGGGGCAGGTTCTTACGGCGGAAAAGGAATTTCTTTGGCAGAGAACAGTGCTTATATTCCGACACAGGAGTATGAAATATTGTCCCGGTTGGAATATTACATGGATGCCCAGGAGAAGGAGACGGTATATCTGTGGGCGGATGCAACGGTCATGGAATACGCAGCGATTATGCCGGAACGAATTCTGATGCCCTACGGAAAGGATTTGTGGCTTGGAATTATCGATACGCAAATGCATCAAATATACAATGAATGGCATTATACCTTATATGAGCAAATGCAAAATGCCGCTTATTATGAAACGGAAATTGTAAATTCTGCGTTGGCGATGGGTTGCGATGTATTGATTCTCGCGAAAGAAAGTTATACGGCGGCCGGTGCAGAGATGCCGGTGCAGCTGGGAGAGGCTTATTATTTGTACGGAGAATCGGCGGATTATGTGATGTATGTTTGCGGAGAAAAACTTCAATAGAAATTGCAGAGGAAACAGATGGAAGATTTGATAAGCATTGTTGTGCCGGTGTATAACGCGGAGAAGTATATCCGGCAAACGGTAGATTGTGTTTTGAGACAAAGCTATAAAAACTGGGAGCTTATCTTGGTGGATGACGGTTCTTCGGATGGAAGCGTTGCGCTTATGAAAAGCATTCCGGACGAAAGAATCCGTGTGCTGGAATACGGAGAAGGCGGCTGCGCGGCTCTTGCACGGAATATGGGCGTGGAAGCAGCCCGGGGGAGATATCTGGCTTTTTTGGATGCGGATGATTTGTGGCTGGATGAAAAACTGGAAAAGACGCTACAGCATATGAAAGAAAACGATGCGGCCTTTGTTTTTACAGCTTATGAATTCGGAGACCGGGATGCCGTGGGTACCGGGAAGGTGGTTGTCGTTCCGGCGCAACTAAGTTATAAACAGGCCCTTTCCAGGACCGTAATTTTTACTTCGACGGTTATGCTTGATTTGGAGAAACTGGGGAAGGAACAGGCGATGATGCCGGTGGTAAAGAGCGAAGATACCGCCACTTGGTGGAGAATATTAAAAACCGGCGTGACGGCCTACGGATTAAATGAAAATCTGGTGATTTACAGAAGAGGCGGGAAAAGCCTGTCTTCAAATAAACTGGAAGCGGTTCGCCGGATTTGGAAACTGTATGAAATGCAAGAAGATTTGAACTTTTTTGAGCGGTGCATATGCTTTGTGGGATGGGCGTTCCGCGCGGTTGCCAGAAGATTGTAAAAATGGTATAATTTACTGATATATGTATAAAAATACCGGTAAAAAACGGAGAAGGATGAGTATGAAAAAACTGGAGACATCGCGAAGAATTTTGCTGATGATACTTTCGTTCCTCAGCATGGTGATTCAGGTGGCATTTTACGCGTGCTGCTGGTTTTGGTTTTATAAAGAAATGGTTGCCATGAAGTTTTGGATTAAGGGTGACCTTTTGATGATTGCCATTTATATGGTTCTTTTGTTTTTCTTTTCCCGCATGTACGGCGGGATGCGTATCGGTTACCTAAAGGCCTGGGAAGTCTTCTTTTCGCAGGTTTTTTCTACGTTGTGCGTCAATGTGATTTCCTACGGAATCATTTCCCTGATGTCTGCAAAACTGGTAAATCCGAAATATATGCTTTTGATGATGGCGGCGGATTTGGTGTGGATTGCAATTTGGACAGCCATGAGTCAGGGACTCTACGGAATGTTGTTTCCGCCAAGAGATATGCTTTTGGTTTCCGGCGAACGTTCCACGGAGGATATTTTGCGTAAATTTGAGAGCCGACCGGACAAATACAATATTTGTAAAACAATGAATGTTTCCGAAGGATATGAAGCGATTTGCGAAGAAGTGATGAAGCGGTATGACGCCTTGGTGCTTTGGGATATTCCTTTGGATCAGCGGAACCGTTTACTGAAGTTTTGTTATGAAAAATCCATTCGTGTATATATTATGCCGAAAATTCCCGATGTATTAATCCGAGGCACAACGGAAATGCATATTTTTGATACACCGATGTATTTAATCCGGGAATATCGTCTCACGGTGGAGCAGCGTTTTGTGAAGCGTCTGATTGATGTGATTTGTTCATTGATTCTGTTGGTAATCGCATCGCCGTTTATGCTTCTTACTGCGGTATTTATCAAACTGTATGACGGCGGCCCGGTATTGTACAAGCAAATTCGCTGTACTTTGGGCGGCAGGGAATTCAAAATATTGAAATTCCGCAGCATGAAGGTAGATGCAGAAAAAGACGGAGTTGCAAGACTGGCAACGAAGGATGATGACCGGATTACGCCGATTGGTAAATTTATCCGGGCGGTAAGAATTGATGAATTGCCCCAGCTTTTTAATATTTTGGCCGGTGATATGTCGTTTATCGGACCGCGCCCGGAACGTCCGGAAATCATTGCACAGTACGTTGAAAAGATGCCGGAATTCGTATATCGTATGCAGGTGAAAGCAGGGCTTGCCGGATATGCTCAGGTATACGGAAAATACAATACAACACCCTACGACAAATTGAAGTTGGATTTGGCATATATTGAAAATTATTCAATTTGGCTGGATTTAAAATTGATGCTACTTACCTTGAAGATACTGTTTAAGCCGGAAAGTACGGAAGGCGTGGACAGCGCACAGACGACGGCAGAAAAAGGGGATAAGTAATCGGAGACTACGGAAGCGGGAAAGCAGGTGATGAAAAAGTGAGAGGAACCTCCGGAGAATATTTTGACTGGAAAAAATTTATGATATTAAATCGCCGTAACTTGGGGCTGGTGGTGACTTTGGCGCTGGCAGGCGGCATTTTGCTCAGCGTACTTTTTTATCTGAAGGAGAGCGTATGGGGGGCTACAGAAACATATCGAAGCGCATATTTGTACCACATTACGTTTGACCGTGAACAGGTAGATAACATTCACGATTACTATAATGATTATACCTGGAATGATGTTTTGGATTCTGACAAAATCGCAGGTGTGGCAGCAGGGATGCTGGGCGATTTCACAAAAGAAGAAATCGGGAAAGCGACTACGATACCTACGATGTCTGATATTCGGTTTATCTGGGTATACGCGGAGGACGAGACTCCGGAGAATGCAACCCGGATACAGGAAGCTGTTGCAGAGGCGCTTGCGCAGTTTGGCGACGAGACGGAAGGGTTTGCCGGAATTGAGATTTGGGATAAACGTGAAGTGAAAGCAGTGGAGGAGCCGTTTTTCTGGGGCCGGACCGTAACCGCAGGATTCGTTCTTTGTCTGCTTCTTGGTGTTTTTGTAATTTTTTATAAAAATGCAATGGACGATTCCGTATATACGGAGGAAGACGTGGCATGTTGTTTGGGAACCGAGGCGGCAGGAACGGTTTTTGCTGCAAAAGATAAAGACGTCGTTTCGGAGTCCTTGACCGGGAATCTGGCGGTCCTTCTGCAGGGAAAAGAAAAGGTTTGTGTGCTGCCTGCATATGAAGATGCGGAGTTTACCGTCGATTTACAAATCTGGAAAAAGATTTTACCGGGAAAAGAGGTGTTTACGGCAAGTACTCCAAAAGAAGCAGGCACCGATGTCGGTTTGGTATGGTTGGTACCTTATGGCCGTAAGGATGGCAGACGCCTTATGCAGGAATGGAAGAATTTGCAGATTCGCAGTCGGAAAGCCGATGCGGTTGTAATCGTCGATGCGGACAAGAATTTTTATCGGTTGTATTACGGGAAAGGAAAGAAAAAATGACATTAGAAGTTTTGGTTTCTTCCGTGAACCGGGAATGCGATGAATTGATTGAGTCGATGCATTTGGCATCCGATGCGGTGATTATTAACCAGGGGCGACAGCATGAATATACAGAGCGTACCAAGGAGAATTACCGGATAAAGTATTACGGCTTTTGCGAAAAAGGTGTGGGACTGAGCCGGAATAATGCCCTTCTTCGGGCTACCGGTGACATTGTGTTGTTCTCGGATGAAGATATTGTGTATGACGAAGGTTACCGGGAAAAGGTGTTAAAGGCCTTCGCTGAAAATCCCGGAGCGGATATGCTTCTTTTTAATTTTAGGGTGCCGAAAGAACGGCAGACCTACCATATTGACAAGAAGACAAAGATTCACGCACTGAACTGCGGAAGGTATCCGACCTACAGTTTTGCACTGCGAAGAGAACGTTTGCATAAGTGCGGTGTTACGTATTCTCTGTTGTTTGGCGGAGGTGCAAAGTACAGTGCCGGGGAGGACAGCCTTTTTATTAAAGACTGTTTGCGGGCAGGCATGAAGATTTATGCTCTGCCGGTGGAACTTGGCTGTGAATTAGAGAGGGAATCCTCCTGGTTTCGCGGATATACGGAGAAATTTTTCTTTGACCGCGGCGTTTTATATCACTTTTTATACGGAAGATGGGCGTATTTGTTTGGAGCCCGTTTTGTGCTGGCAAAGAAGTCATTTATGTGTAAAGACGTAAGTGCGGCTAAGGCGTGGAAATTATTAAAGCAGGGAATTAAGGAAGGGAAAAGGTAGAAGGATTCCAAATGATTCTTTATATTACCGTTGCAGTGTCTGCGATTTTGATTGCTTCGAAAATCGAAAGCGGACATAAAAACCACATTATCATACAAGGCGGAGTATCGCGGGATAAGCAAGGGGTGAGTAACCGGATTTGTTTTGCAGGGTTATTTACGCTCCTTTTTGTGGTTTCAGCCCTTCGTATTCAGACGGGAAATGATTACCAGACATACATTGACCGGTTTCATGATATCGTTTGCGGAAATTACGTGGTAACGGAACCCGGATTCAATCTGATTGTTACCGCCATTTATCTTTTCTTTCAAAAAGAAGTATATCTGGTTGTTTTTGCGGTATTTGCATTTTTGACCATTGGGGTTTTCCTGAAAGCGTTATATGAGCAAAGCCCGGATTTTCAAATGTCGTTTTTTTTGTTTATGGCGCTGGGGATATATTTCCAAACCTTTAATACGGTGCGCTACTACTTTGCATTGGCGTTGGTTCTGTATTCAATGCGGTATGTCCTGCGGAAGGAATATGTTAAATTTATATTGATGATTATGCTTGCGATGTTGTTCCACAAATCCGCACTGGTCGTCATTCCGCTGTTTCTCCTGGCACGGATGAACTGGAAAAAAGGGGCGCTTATATTCTTCGGGATTTTTGCCTTGACGGGGCTTTTTTTGGAAGATTTTTACATGCAGGTTATTTTGTATCTGTATCCGTCTTACATTCATGAAGAAGAATATTTGCTGGCCGGGAGCTTTAGCATTGTAAACATAATCCGTTGCATAGCCGTTTTGGTGTTAGCACTGTATTGTTACAAGGATGCCATACGGGATTCGGAGGAAAACCGGTTTTACTTTTACCTCAATTTAGGCGCCCTTGCCTTATATACCTGCTTTACCTTCATCCCTTTTGTATCGCGTATCGGTTATTACCTGAATATCAGTCATTTGTTCTTTATCCCGGCATTGCTTCGGGCGGTTCCGAAGAGAAAAAAGATGTGGAAGATTTTGGTTGTTGCGGCAGGAATTTTGTATTTTGCAGCATTTTTGTATAAGGCTACCGACGTGACGGTGAAGATTTTGCCTTATTCTACATGGATTTTTGAGGAAGTGGAATTCGTTCCTTTATTTGAATCCATCCAGTACTGAGAAAGAAAAGGTGTCATATGAAAGTTTCGGTTGTTGTGGTTTGCCTTAATGCCGGAGAAGAGCTTTCGGCCACAGTGCAAAGCGTTTTAATGCAAAATTACGAAGATTTTGAAATCATAATCAAAGACGGCGGCTCCCGGGATGGCAGTTTGGAAAAACTGCCGGAAGATGAACGGATAAAAGTATACAGGGAAGAGGATAAGTCTATTTATGATGCCATGAATCAGGCAATCCGGTACACTACCGGTGATTATCTGCTGTTTTTGAATTGCGGTGATTATCTGGCGGATGCAAAGGTCCTTGGCAGGATTGTGAAGGTGATTTGTAAGACCGGAGCCGACATTGTTTACGGCGATTTGCGGCGTCGCGGCCAGAATGCGGTAATTGTATCGCCGGAGGCCATTACGGATTTTGTGTGTTACCGTAATATTCCCTGTCATCAGGTTTGCTTTTATCATAAAAGACTGTTTGCGGAAAGAGGATATGATTTGGCTTATCCGGTTCGAGCTGATTATGAACATTTTCTGTGGTGCAAATATGAGAAAAAAGCATCCTTTGCCCATGGGGATTTCGTGGTAGCGGAATACGAAGGCGAAGGGTATTCGGAAACAAAGGAAAATTTGAAAAAAGCGACCGGCGAGCATCGCCGGATTACCGGAAAATATTTGGGAAAGAAATGCATTTTGTATAGAGGAATCATGATTGTTACACTGCAGCCGATTCGAAAGAAAATGGCAGAGAGTCGGTTATTTTCCGGATTATATCAGGGATTAAAGAAGAAGATTTACGGAGCGGGAAAGAAGAAAGGATAACGCGATGAAGGTATTGTGGTTATGTAATTTGATGCCGTCCATTGTGGCGAAGGCATTGAAAAAAACGGCAACCAACAAAGAGGGCTGGATATTGGGAATGGCGAATCAGGTTATGAAAAACAATGATTTGCAGCTGGCGTTGGCGTTCCCTGTGCAGGAAGAGGCGGTTCACGGTGAAGTGGACGGCATACAGTACTACGGTTTTCCGGAAGACAGTAATCATCCGGAGCAATACGATGCGACGTTGGAGTCAGCGCTGGGTTTTATTTGTGAAGAATTTCATCCGGATGTAATTCATTGCTTCGGAACGGAATACCCCCATACTCTTGCGATGCTTCGGATTAAAGAGTGGAAGAGTAAGGTGCTGGTGCATATTCAGGGCGTAATTGAATTGTATGCCAAGGAGTATTGCACGGGGCTTCCTGAGGATGTGGTGGAAGCGGCGACTTTCCGGGATGTGTTAAAGAAAGACAGCATCTGGCAACAGAAAGAAAAGTTTATCGCCAGGGGAGAACATGAACGGGATGTATTCCGGTTGGCAGAGCAGGTGTGCGGCCGAACGGATTTTGATAAAAATTACGTGGCACAGGTAAATCCTTCCTGTATGTACTATCCGCTAAACGAAACCTTGCGTCCGGAATTTTACGGTCATCGCTGGGATTCGGAGAAATGCCGGAAACACAGTATTTTTGTGGCGCAGGGAAATTATCCGATTAAAGGACTTCACTTTATGTTGGAGGCATTGGCAACGATTCGGGATGCATATCCGGACGTACACTTGTATGTTGCGGGAGATTGTATTACCGCGTATGGGACACTGAAAGAAAAAATTAAACTTTCGGCATACGGAAAATATTTGCGAAATCTGGTTCAAAAACACGGTTTGGAAGAAAATGTGACTTTTTTGGGGTCTTTAGGTGTGGGAGAAATTTTGAAGCAGTATTTGAATTCCCATGTTTACGTGATTCCCTCTGTATTGGAGAATTCTCCGAATTCCTTAGGCGAAGCAATGCTTTTGGGAATGCCTTGCGTTGCATCCCGCGTTGGCGGAATTCCTTCTCTTGCAACGGAAGATAAGGAAGTGTTGATGTACGACTTGGAAGATACCAAAGCGTTGGCGGAACATGTACTCCGGTTATTTGAAGATGAAAAATACGCAGGTGAATTGGGAGCCGCAGCTGCGGCAAGGGCTAATCTGACCCATGATGCGCAGGCAAATTATAAGATGTTATGTTGGATTTATGAGACAATTGCGAAGCAGACAGAAAGGCATGTGAATAAATGAGAGTAACATTTATTACCAATTATCTGACGCACCATCAGCTTCCGTTTGCCCAGGAAATGTACCGGCTGCTGGGAGAAGATTTTGCTTTTGTGGCAACGGATTCCATGGAAGAGGAACGCATTCGCATGGGGTGGGCTTTGGACGGAAAAAAATATCCCTTTTTTGTAGAACACGATGAAGATTATGGCAGAAGCGAACGGCTGATTATGGACTGTGATGTTCTGATTTGCGGCGGTGCCCACGAGTCTTATATTCATAAGCGTCTGGAGGCCGGGAGACTTACGTTTCGGTATTTTGAACGCCTCTACAAAAAAGGACGCATCCGTGCATTTACGCCCAGAGGGTATTTTCGCAAATGGCGTGAGCATACAAAGTACCGTAGCAAACCGGTATATCTGTTGTGTGCGGGAGCTTATGTGCCGGCGGATTTTTCTTTGTTTTTTGCATATCCGGACAAGATGCTCAAATGGGGGTATTTTCCGGAAATGAAAACCTATCCGGCGGAAGAATTGCTGAAAGAGAAAGAAGGAATTCCGGAATTGTTATGGACCGGAAGGATGCTTGGCTGGAAGAGAGGAATGGATGCGGTCAGCATGGCATCCCGTTTGAAAAAGGACGGGCAGAAATTTCATTTGACCATGATTGGTGAAGGGGAATGTCTTGCCGGGATTTTGGAAAAAATAAAGCAGGAAAATTTGGAAAAGGAAGTTACCGTTTTACCGTTCCAAAAACCGGAAACGGTGAGAGCGTATATGGAAAGAGCAGCCATTTATCTGCTGACCAGCGATTATGAAGAAGGCTGGGGAGCAGTGGTAAACGAAGCGATGAACAGCGGCTGCGCAGTGGTTGCCGGAGCGGCGGCCGGATGTGTCCCGTATCTTATAAAACATAAGAAGAACGGTATGATATATCGAAGCGGGGATGTAGAAGAATTGACTGCCCTGGTAACCGAATTGCTAAAGGATAATACGCTCCGTGAGACCTTAGGAAGAACTGCTTACGATACGATTGTAAAGGAATGGAATGCACAGCATGCCGCGAAATGCTTTGTGGAATTTTGCGAAAATTTGGAAAAGAACAATGTGACATTTCGGACGTCGGGACCGATGTCAAAGGCACCTTACATTTCACCGAAGAACGGATACGTTTATACACGGAAAAGTACCTGAGTTTGAAATTAGAAGAAGGATGAACAGTATGCGAATTGTCTTTGTTTCGAATTACATTAATCATCATCAACTCCCTTTTTGTAAAGCAATGCTGGAACAACACACCGGAGAGTTTGTTTTTATTCAGACGGAGCCCATGGAAGAGGAACGTGTACAGATGGGATGGGCCGTGAATGTGAAAGAGTATCCCTTTGTCCGTTGCTATTACGAGGAGGAAGAGGTCTGCCAGAATTTAATTGATGAAAGCGAAATCGTTATTTTTGGCGGCGTGGAGGATGAAAGATATATAGCGCGTCGTTTAAAAGAAGGAAAGATTTTGATTCGATACAGTGAGCGGATATACAAGGAAGGGCAGTGGAAATTCATTTCACCCAAAGGGTTGGTTAAGAAGTTTCATGATCATGTCCGCTATCGAAATAAACCGGTGTATCTGCTTTGTTCCGGGGCGTATGTGGCATCGGACTTTTCATTGATTCATGCCTATCCCGGTAAGATGTATTCCTGGGGCTATTTTCCGGAGTTTGTAGAGTACCGTCTGGATGAATTGGCGGAACGAAAAAAAGCAGGCGGTGTAAATAAACTATTGTGGGCCGGAAGAATGATTGACTGGAAACATCCGGAATATGCGGTTATGCTGGCGGAAGAATTACACCAAAAAGGATATGAGTTCCGATTGACCATGGCCGGAAGCGGCGTCATGGAGGCGGAATTGAAAGAGCGGGTAAAGAGCAGCGGCATTGAGGAGTACGTAGATTTTGCAGGCTACAAAAAGCCGGAAGAAATACGGGAACTAATGCTGGATGCGGACATTTTCCTATTTACCAGTGATTATAAAGAAGGTTGGGGCGCTGTTTTGAACGAAGCGATGAACAGCGGATGCGCCGTAGTAGCCGGAAGCGGTATCGGCGCGGTTCCTTATCTTTTGCAACACGGACGAAACGGTATGGTATACAGAAATGGTGAGCCGGAGGAAATGATTCGGCTTACGGAAGAGTTAATGGCGGAACCGAGCCGCTGCGTGACAATGGGACTCGGGGCATATGAAACGATCCGAAGCAAATGGAATGCGGAAAATGCGGCCAAAAATCTGCTTCGTTTTATCCGGTCGGTTGTGGCGGAAAATCCGGAAGGTGCAGCGGACGGCCCCATGTCAAAGGCTCCGATTATTTGGCCGTCGAAAGGTTACGAATACACGAGAAAGGGCGGAATGTAAAGGATGAACGCAATCGTAAATGCATTTGCATTTTCAAAGGAGCATGGAAATTCTTTTCAATTGGTGGAGAAGACAGACGATGAAAAACTAAATCTTTATATGAAGAATATTGTAGTATCGCTTACTTCCGCAAAATTAAAGAATCCGGCGGATGAAGTGATGCTTATCACCAATATTACTGTTCCGCAGCCATACGCCTCTTTATTGGACGAAGCAGGAATCAGCGTCCGGAAGGTGCCGTTTGATTGCTATCTTGTTCCGAAACGTTTTTCTTGGTCGCTGGCATTTTACAAATTGTGTGTGCTGCGGTATTTGGCCGAGCAGACAGAGTATGAAAAGATTTTATTGTTGGATACGGATACCATTACCATGCATTCCTTTGAGCATTTATGGAAGGAAGCGGAACATGGATTGATGCTTTATAACATAAATCATGCCTACAATCACCCCTACCGGGGACAAATAGTGGCATGCCGTGATAAATTCTTCCCGGAATGCAAAGACAATGTGGTGCATTACGGTGGCGAGTTTTTATGTGCGACCCGGGAAGTGCTCAGCGCTTGGATGGAAGAGTGTAATCATGTTTTTTCTACGGTAATGGCGGATGAAAATGCAGTCCCCGAAAATATCGGAGACGAGGAAATCTCTGCGTTGGCAGCTGTGTTCTATCGAAAGAAGGCCCCGATTTACGAAGCCGGTGCCTATATATACCGTTATTGGACCTTTAAAAAATTTTATCTGATATCCACGAATACGGTAAGCAACCCGGTTTGTATCTGGCATTTGCCGGGGGAGAAGGATTCCGGCATTCTCAGGATGTACGGATATTATGTGAAAAATAAATCCTACCCGGCACCGGAAAAAGCAATCCGCTATTTCGGAATTGCAAAAGCAAAAAGACCGCTTTCGTGGCATTCGCTTTGGCATGAAGTGAAAAAGAGATGCAGAAAGTAATTTCGTAATACAAAAGGAGAATACGAAAAAATGCTGTTTCCCAGTAACGTTTTTTTGTTTTGCTTTTTGCCGGTAATTCTGGTTCTTTATTACATTGTCGGCAGCGCAGAACAAAGCGGGAAAAAAAGAATATGGAAGAACATGGTTTTGTTTGTGGGGAGTATCATTTTTTATGCATACGGCGAAAAATGGTACTGCCTGCTTCTTTTGATTTCTATTTTGTGGAATTGGGGCATGGGCCTTTGTATTGAGCGAACCTGTCATCAGCCTAAAAAACAAAAAATTTATCTGGTCTTGATGCTTGCAGTGAATCTGGGAATATTGTTTGCTTATAAGTATTTGGATTTTGTGATTGCAAATCTCAACCGGTTTATGAAAACACAAATCCAGCCGGCCGGCCTTGCGCTTCCGATCGGAATTTCTTTTTTTACATTTCAAGCAATTTCCTATTGCGTGGATGTGTACCGGAAGAAAGCGGATGCACAAAAAAATCCCCTTTATGTAGGATTGTATATTGGGCTGTTTCCGCAGCTGATTGCGGGTCCGATTGTGCGTTACGAATCGATAGCATTACAAATCGAGAAGAGAAAAGAAACCTTGGACGGATTTACGGAAGGGGTGGAACGTTTTTTGGTAGGTATTTGCAAAAAAGTTCTTTTGGCCGATATCATGGCAATTTTTGCAGACCGGATTTTTAATCAGGTGACCGCAGGAGAATCCATTGCGGTATCTATGGCATGGCTAGGAGCAATCGCCTACACGTTGCAGATTTATTATGATTTTTCGGCGTATTCCGATATGGCAATCGGACTGGGCAAGATGTTTGGATTTTCTTTTGAAGAAAACTTTAATTACCCGTATATTTCTGCCTCCGTAACAGAATTTTGGCGACGTTGGCACATTTCCCTCAGTACCTGGTTTAGGGATTACGTGTATATCCCTTTGGGCGGAAATCGGGGCGGAAAATGGAAAACCTACCGGAATTTGTTTGTGGTATGGCTTCTTACCGGAATATGGCACGGTGCCGGATGGAATTACGTTTTGTGGGGACTGTGGTATTTTGTCTTTTTGATAATAGAGAAGCAAATGCCGGAAAAAAGGACAGGTATTTTAAAAGTGGCGGGACATGTCTACACTTTGTTTGTGGTTGTTATCGGGTGGACTTTGTTTCGGGCGCCTTCCTTGCAAATTGCGGCGACATACTTAAAAACCATGTTTGGAATCGGGGCCGAGACCGTTTTTTCCATGACAACATTGTTTTATCTGAAAGACAACTGGATGTTTTTCCTTTGTGCAATTTTGTTTTCCGTGCCCATTGCAGAAAAAATAAGAAAATACAAAGGGATCTATCAGGGACTTTTGGCATTATTGTTTTTGATCAGTCTGATTTATATTATCAAGGGAAGTTACAGCCCGTTTATTTATTTTAGTTTTTAACAATAAACTTTGTTTTGGAGAATGCTTGTGAAAGAAACGTGGAAAAATAAAGGAATTACAATTTTTTTTCTGTTTGTAATTGCGGTTTTTACGCTGGTAAATTTGTATGAGTTTTTGACAAAAGCCGAAGAAAACGGACGGTTAAAAGGATTGGGTGAACTCGGAAGCATAAATGAAGCTGCCATTACGGTGTGGGGAGGCCTGCAGCGTTTTATGGGCAAGGAATTGGCATTCGGTTCTACGGTTTATGAAGATGTAACGCGGCTAAATAATGGCTATTTTATTATGGCAGATCACAGCCCGGATTACGATGCGGCGGTGCGGGGAGCACTGGGGGCGCAGGCCTTGGCGGATGAAATCGGTGCAGAATTTTTATACGTGCAGGTGCCCGGAAAACAGCGGGGGGAAGACTTGCCGGAAGGGGTGGTTTGCTATTCCGAAAGTAAACAGGAAGCGGTAACGGAGGCTCTTTTGGCAGAGGGAGTGACGGTTTTGGATATGGGCGAGGTTTTGCGCCAAAGCGGCGAAGAATGGTTTTCGTATTTTTACCATACCGACCATCATTGGAATAATGATGCTGCATTTTTGGCATATCAAAATATCTGTGCCTATATGAGCGAGAACGGAAGTGAGATTGCCGAAGATTTGACGGATGGGCAGCAGTATCAAAGAGTTTTGTATGAAGATGTTTTTTTGGGAACCCACGGACGTATGGCAGGACCATGGTACACGGGACTGGATGATTATGAACTGTGGCTGCCGGAATTTCCTACAAGTTTTTCCTTGGAGGTAGCCTCACAAGGGATTCATTTGGAGGGGGATTTTGAAGAATGCTTTGTGCATTATGAAAATTTAGCATGCTATAGTTATGACTATTATGCCTATTACGCTTATTTGAAGGAAGATTATGATTGCTTTGAAATTGTCAATCATTTGCGGCCGGAAGGACCGAGCGCAGTAATTGTCAGGGATTCTTCGGCGGTGCCGGTATCGGTATTTCTAGCGACCCAGTGCAGTGAATTGGATATTTTGGATTTGCGCTACATGGAAGAAAATAATGCAATGGATTACATTCGTGAGAAGAATCCGGATTATATCATTTATCTTTTTGGTACGGGGTATTTGGGAGCTGAAAACGCGATTGTAATGCAATAGGTGCGCGGTTGCGCGAAAAACAGGTATGTGGTATAATTTCCTTTGGTTTTATCAAAGTTTTTAAGGAAAATTACGGAAATAGATGAGTAGGGAAAAGAAAGGATGGCAATTATGTTAAACGACAAAACAATTCTTATCACCGGAGGTACCGGTTCTTTTGGGAAATGCTTTACAAAGTATGTGTTGACCCATTATCAGCCGAAGAAGATTATTATTTACTCCCGAGATGAATTCAAACAGTTTATTATGCAGAATGAATTTAAGGAATATGCGGACAAATTACGCTTTTTCATCGGGGATGTCAGAGATGCCGATCGTCTTCGCAGAGCCTTCAAAGGTGTGGATTACGTGATTCATGCCGCAGCGCTCAAGCAGGTGCCTGCCTGCGAATACAATCCGAATGAAGCAATCAAAACCAACATACACGGTGCAATGAACATTATTGAAGCGGCTTTGGATTGCGACGTGAAAAAGGTGGTGGCGCTGTCTACGGATAAAGCGGTTAATCCCGTGAATTTATACGGAGGAACCAAACTGGTATCCGACAAATTGTTTATTGCAGCCAATGCGTATGCCGGTGCGGGAGACTTGAATTTCTCCATCGTTCGTTACGGTAATGTTGCAGGAAGCCGCGGTTCGGTGATTCCGTTTTTCCAAAACATTATTAACAGCGGCAAAAAAGAATTGCCCATTACGGATTATCGTATGACCCGTTTTTGGATTTCCCTGACACAAGGGGTAGAATTGGTAATTAAAGCATTGGAGGAAGCAAAAGGCGGAGAGACCTTTATCAGTAAAATTCCTTCCTTCAAAATTACGGATCTGGCACAGGCTATGCTTCCCGGATGCGAAATGCCGGAAGTGGGAATCCGCGAAGGTGAAAAATTACATGAAATCATGGTTACCGTAGAGGATTCCATGACTACTTATGAATATGATAAGCATTTCATTGTGTATCCCCAGATGGTATGGAGTGAAAAAAGAATGCCGGTGCCTACCGGTAAAAAGGTTCCGGAAGGTTTTTCGTACAGTTCCGGAAATAATACGGAGTGGCTCAGTGTAGAAGAGATTCAGGAGTTGTTAAAAACACTGGATTTGGAAAAATAAGAAGAAATAAAGTTTGGAAAATTCGCGGTTGAAATGGAGTTGGCATGACACAAACAAAGCAATTGCAAATTAAAAACAGAAGCATCGGAGATGGCAATCCGGCATATCTGATTGCGGAAATGTCGGCAAATCATGCCGGTGATATGGGACGTGCGCTTGAGATTATCCATGCAGCAAAGGAAAGCGGCGCAGACTGCATTAAGATTCAAACTTATACACCGGATACCATTACCCTGAATTGTAATAATGAGTTTTTTACATTAAGCGGCGGAACCTGGAAAGGTGAAAATCTTTATGAATTATATGGGAAAGCCTACACTCCGTGGGAGTGGCAGGGCCGGTTGAAGGAAGAGGCCGATAAAATCGGAATTGATTTCTTTTCGACTCCGTTTGATAAAACGGCAGTGGATTTTTTGGAAGAACTAAAGGTGGACTTTTATAAGATTGCTTCTTTTGAAGTTGTGGATATTCCGCTTTTAAAAGCGGTTGCAGCGACGCAAAAACCGATTGTCATGTCGGTGGGCATGGCCACAACGGAAGAAATTGAAGAAGCGATGAAAGCGATCTATTCTCAGGGAAACACGCAGCTTGCGATATTGAAGTGCTCCAGCGTATATCCGGCAATTCCGGATACGATGAATTTAAAAACCTTGCAGGATATGAAAGAACGTTTCGGCGTACCGGTTGGTCTGTCGGATCATTCTATGGGAAATATTGCGGCGGTTACGGCGGTTGCCTTAGGCGCCAATATTATAGAAAAGCATTTTTGCCTCAGTCGGGATATTGAAAACCCGGATGTTTCTTTTTCCATGGAACCGGAAGAATTTGCCGAGATGGTGAAAAATATCCGTCTGGCGGAAAAGGCAATGGGAAAAGTCAGTTATGAGTTGTCTGCTGCGGAAAAAGAAAGCCGAAATACGAGAAAATCTATTTTTGTGTCGGCAGACATCAAAAAAGGAGAGGTTCTTACCCCGGAAAATATTCGTGTGGTTCGGCCGGCATACGGGATGGAACCGAAATATTATGAAATGGTACTTGGCAAAAAAGTGAAAGAGGATTTGAAATTTGGTACGCCTCTTTCCTTTGATGTTATTGAATAACCGGAGAACAGTATGAAGCTATATATCAGGACAGAGGCCAATAAAATCACAGCAACAGGGCATATGATGCGCTGTCTTGCCATTGCAGATGCGGCAAGAGAACTGGGCGTAGAGACTCTTTTTATTGTAGCGGAAGAGGCTTCTGCATCGTTACCGAAACAAAAGGGCTATGAAACCCTTTGTCTTGGACGTACCTGGAATGATTTTGACGGCGAAATTCCGATTATGGAGGCGCTGATACAACAATATAATATCCAAATGCTGCTGGTTGACCATTACTATGTGTCGAAAGACTATATGGCGGCAATAGGAAAGAAAACGAAGACCGCGTACATCGATGACCTGCATGATGGAGTTTGGCCCTGCAGCGTTATAATAAATTATGCGGTCTATTCTGATTTATTTGATTATGAAAAAGAGTATCCCGTGGCAAAGCGGTTGTTGGGATGCAACTATGCACCGCTTCGGGCAGAATATTCAGAGGCATATTCGAAAACTGTCCGGGAAAAAGTAGAGAATGTTTTGGTGGTGACCGGCGGGACAGATGAATTTCATTTTATGAAGCAATTTTATGAAATGATTGCCGAAGCAGAAGAATGGAAGGAAATTTCCTTTTTGCTGGTATGCGGTGCTTACAACGGAGATTATGCAGAACTGGCTCAAAAGAAATCAACCTGGAACAACGTTAAAGTGTGTGATGCATTGCCCGGGTTGAAACCGGCTATGGAAAAAGCGGATTTAATTGTAACCGCAGGAGGAACGACGCTCTATGAAGTGGCGGCGATGCGGCTCCCCGGAATCTGTTTCTGTATTGCAGATAACCAGATTCGCAATGTAGAAGGTTTTGTATCCGGCGGATATTTGATTCACGGCGGAGATGTGCGTAGTGATTTTTCCATGGAAGAGCTACGAAAAAAACTTGCATATTGTGTGGATAATTTTAATGTAAGAGAAGAAATGGCAAAACGCCTGGGAAGTCTTGTGGACGGAAATGGTGCAAGGCGTATTGTGAATGCTTTATTGGAGGAGATTAAATGAATAAGCCAGCATTGTACGGGGGAACCCCGGTAAGAGAGAAAAAACTGTTTTACGGACACCAATATCTGGATGAGAAGGATATTGCTGCCGTTGTGGATGTTTTAAAAAGTGATTATTTAACTTGCGGACCGAAGATTGCAGAGGCAGAAGAAAAATTGAAAGCGATTACCGGCGCAAAGCATGCCTGTGTGGTAAACAGCGGAACTGCAGCGCTTCACATTGCATGTCAGGCATTGGGGATTGGTGCCAATGATGAGGTGATTACCACACCGATTACATTTGCCGCATCTGCCAATTGTGTTTTGTATGTCGGTGCAACACCGGTATTTGCCGATATCGACGAAAAGACTTACAATATTTCGCCGGAGAGTATCGAAGAAAGAATAACCGAAAAGACCAAAGCGGTTATTGCGGTGGACTTTACCGGCCAGGCAGTGGATTTAAAGCGTATCAGGGAAATATGTGACCGTCATCACCTGTATCTTATAGAGGATGCGGCGCACTCCATCGGAACGTTATACGATGGCGTGCCGGTGGGAAATATAGCAGATATTACAACGTTTTCGTTTCATCCGGTAAAAACCGTTACCGCCGGAGAAGGCGGAGCGGTGATGACCAATGACCCGGAACTGGCTAAAAAAATCAGTTTGTATCGTGCCCACGGAATTACCAGAGAAGAGGACTTGTTAGAGAGGGAGTCGGAGGGCGGCTGGTATTATGAGCAGGTTGCCTTGGGAATGAATTATCGTATGACCGATATTCAGGCCGGGTTGCTTGTCAGCCAGCTGGATAAGCTTTCGCAATTTAAACAGAGACGCAGCGAAATAGTAAAGAAATACAATGCGGCATTTTCCGGTCTGGAAGGAGTTGTGGTCCAGGAAGAAATTCCGCAATCCGATACATGCAGACATTTGTATATTCTTCGGCTGGACACAGAAAAATTATCCTGTGACCGGAAAGAGTTTTTTGATGCAATGAATGCAGAAAATGTGTGTTGTAATGTACATTATATCCCGGTGTATTTCCATCCTTACTATGAGAAACTGGGATATAAACGGGGAATTTGTCCGAAGGCGGAGGCTCTGTATGCAAGTATGATGAGTCTTCCGTTATATTATTCCATGACGGACCGGGATGCGGACGATGTGATAGACAGTGTGAAAAAATTAGTGGCTTATTTTCGAAAATAAGACAAGGAAATGGAGCATGGCGTGCAGTTATCTGTAATTGTGCCTGTTTATAACATGGCAGCAGAGGGAAAACTAAATCATTGTATGGATTCTCTTTTGGCGCAGACGGTGAAAGAGTATGAAATTATCGCTGTGGACGATGCTTCTACGGATCATTCACTTGCCGTTCTTCGGGAGTATGAAGCCCGGTTTCCGGACAAGGTCAAAGTGGTGGCCAGCCCGGAGAATCAACGTCAGGGCGGAGCCAAAAACCGCGGGTTGGAAGCAGCTACCGGAAAGTGGATTGGCTTTATCGACTCCGATGATTGGATTACTCCGGATTATTATGAAAAACTAATCAAAAAAGCAGAGGAAACGGGAGCGGATTTTTGCGGTTGTGATTATTCTCTGGTTTCGGAATATACCATGATTCCCGGAAAAGTGATTGTCAACAATACGGCGGAGCAAACCGGAGTCCTGGATAAAGAAAAACATGGCAGACATCTCCTGAAATCCGGGAGTATGGTGGTAAAAATTTATTTGCACCAGCGAATAAAAGAGCACCATTTGCGTTTCCCGGAAAAGATTTTCTATGAGGATAATTGTGCAGCACCTTTGTGGTCGCTTTATTTCACTCATTTCGAGAGAGTGGAGGAGCCGATGTATTACTATTTGACATTGCCGGAATCCACGACCCATCATGTCACATGGGCCAAGTGTGAAGATCGTATGGAAGCGGCCAGGCTTTTTTTGGAAGAAAGCAAAAAGCGCGGATTTTATGAAGAATATCGTGAAGAAATCGAGTATCGATTTACGGAACTTTACTATGCAACAACCTTGTTTTCCTATATGTACAGCGGGAAAAACAGAAAGATGAAGTATACCGAAATTTTGAAAAAAAACATTTTGCAATATGTTCCGGATTTTCGTAACAATCCCTATTACGAAAAATGTATGCCGGAGGAAGACAAGAAACTGATTGCCTTGCAAATGAAGTCCAATGCTCTATTTTTTGGGTATTATGTGTTGTTGTTCGGATATCGGAATTTGCGGAAACGGAAAGGTAGAAAATGATGAATGCATTGGCAATTATAACGGCCAGAGGCGGAAGTAAGCGGATTCCGCGAAAAAATGTGAAGCTATTTTTAGGAAAACCGATTATTGAGTATTCCATCGAAGCGGCATTGCAAAGCGGGATATTTGCCGAAGTGATGGTATCTACGGATGATAAGGAAATTGCTGAGATTGCAAAAAAAGCAGGTGCTGAGGTTCCTTTTTTCAGAAGTCCTGAAACGTCCAATGATTTTGCCACCACCGCGGATGTGATTTTGGAGGTTCTTCAAATGTATCGGGAACGGGGACAGGAATTTGATGCGGTTTGCTGCATTTATCCCACCGCCCCCTTTGTGACTGGAGATGCAATAAAAACGGCAATGGAAACATTGGAAAGAGAGAAGGCCGATACAGTGCTGCCCGTAGTGCGCTTTTCTTTTCCGCCGCAGCGATGTGTTATGGTAAAGGATGGATATTTGACGGCAAAGTGGCCGGAATATATGCCGATGCGTTCCCAGGATTTAGAACCACTTTACCATGATTGCGGTCAGTTTTATTGTTTAAATACAGCGCAGTTTTTACAACAAAAAACCATTGTTATGGAAAAATGCGTTCCCTATTATCAAAATGAGATGAATGTACAGGATATAGATACCCAGGAAGATTGGGAAATGGCGGAATTGAAATACCGCAGAATGCACCCGGGGAAATAGGTAGTTTATGAAATTATACTTGAGAAAAGCAGAGGCAACCGATAAGAAAATTGTTTTCCGATTGGCGAATGATAAAGAGACCAGACGGAATTCTTTTTGCGTGGATGAAATTCCCTGGGAGGATCATACGGTTTGGTATGATAAATTAATGGAATCTGAGGAGGCAATGCTATGGCTTTGCATGGATTTCATGAAGGTGGTTGGTCAGGTAAGAGTGCAAAAATTGGCATCAGATGTGGGTGAAATCAGTTATAGCATTGACGCAGATGCCAGAGGGCTTGGCTACGGAAAGCAGATGCTTCTTCTGCTGGAGGACGAAATCCGAAGCGAACAGAAAAAACTCGGGAATGATAATGCATACTGGTTGGTGGCAAAGGTAAAAGAGGAAAACGTGGCCTCCTGTCATATTTTTGAAACTCTGGGTTACGAAAAAATTTCCGCCGGTGAAAACAAGGCGGATGGTGTTGCCGAGTATCGGAAAGAAATTCTGAAAACGAAGGAATCCCTGGAGGGAGTAACGACTTCCGGAAAAAATAAAAACGGTGAAGAACGTCATATAGAATTGGATATTCTCCGTGTACTTTCCATGGGAATGGTTGTAATGCTCCATTATCTCAGCAAAGGAAATCTTTTGCAGGATTTGTCGCAGGATACGTCCTTTAGTAACTTGGCTTTTTGGCTTGCGGAATCGGCTTGTCTTGTCTGTGTGAATGTATATGTATTGCTCAGCGGATATTTTATGGTTGAGAAGAAGTTCCGTTTGGGAAAAGCCGTGGGAATCTGGTGCCAGGTGCTTTTTTACAGTGTTGTCGTATTTTTGGTTTGCGCATTTACCGGTGTTGTTGAATGGAAGAACTATTTGGACTTTTATCAGCTGCAGTTCTTTGCATTTCCCGCGGTGAACGGCCATTATTGGTTTGCAACCGCATATTTGCTGATGTACGTTTTTTCACCGGTGTTGACATCGGCTGTCCGGAATATGAAAAAAGAAAACCTGCGGAATGTCATTCTTATTCTTTTGATTTGTTTTTCGTTGATTAAATCAGTTTTGCCGGTGGAATTGCCGGTGGATGATTTCGGAAACAGTTTCGTTTGGTTTCTTATATTGTATTTGGTGGCCGCATACATTCGGTTATACGGATTGCCATTTCTTTCTGAAAAAAGGCAAAGTATCCTATGTTATGGTCTTTCCGTAGCGGGTATTTTTCTGGCCTTCCTTGCTTATGCGGTATTTCATAAGCAAACCGGTGCCTATGAATATGCAATGACTATACCGGCTGCCTACAATTTTGTTTTTGTTCTAACCGGTGCAGTGGGGCTGTTTTGTTTCTTTTGTCAGAGTCATTTTCCGCGGAATCGGTTTACATTGTATTTAGCACGAATTGCGCCTTATATGTTTGGTGTGTATTTGCTTCACGAACATCTTTTGCTCCGCTACGAATGGCCTGAGTGGCTGGGGGTTTCAAAAGAATACGGCGGTCTTCGGATTTTGCATATGCTTCTTTGTGTAATTCTCATTATGGGAATCGGCGTGCTTGTGGATTTCCTTCGTAGCCTTTTGTTTATGGCGATTGAGAAGCTGATGATTGTTTGTTTGAAATTGTACTATTCCAAGCGGGAAGTGTTTGATTATTTGATTTTTGGCGCATGTACCACTGTCTTTAACTGGATTGCGTACATCGCTTGTGCCTATTTGTTTTTAGTGCCCCTGTGGGATGCCAAAACCACGGAGAATGTCATGGTGGCAAGCGTCATTGCGTGGATCTTATCGGTGATTTTTGCTTATGTGACAAACCGAATGTTTGTATTTCACAGTACGGTGACGGAGAAAAAGGCGGTATTAAAAGAGTTTTTCTCTTTTGTCAGCGCGAGAATCTTTTCTTTTCTGATGGAACTTCTGCTTATGTATGTCATGGTTGACCGACTGCAAATCAATGATTTGATTTCAAAATTTGTGATTGGTTTTGTGGTAATTGCGCTAAATTATATTTTCAGTAAATTATGGATTTTCAAAGAAAAGAAAAAGGAAATTGCTTAAATCACAAAAAGGGATGCCGGTATGAAGGATAAAAAGAACAGAATCATACAGATTGCAGCGGGAATTTGCTTATTAATAATTCTTCCGGCTGTGTTGCTTTGGAAGAACGCTCCAAGAAACGCGTATGATATTATTTTTCTGGGCGATAGCATTTTTGGGAACGTGCAGGATGCAACCTCTGTTCCGGCTTTGGTGGGAGCATCGCTGGAGATGTCCTCTTTTAATGGTGGTTTGGGCGGAACAACGGCGAGTTGCCTTCCGGAAAATGCAAGGGAAGATGTGATTGCCAATTCGGCATCGCTGTTCTATCTGGCAAGAGCATTTTCGGAAAATAATTTTTCTGTAATTTTGTCTGCGCAACCGGTCCACGACGAAGGAAATGTCTGGTACTTTGAAGATACCGTAGAGGCTATGCGGTATGTGGATGGCAGCAAAGCAAGGTATATTATTATCGAACACGGACTGAATGATTATTTTTATGGCAGAGAAATCGGGACCATAGAGGATACTACCCCGGTGACTTTTCTTGGGGCACTGCGTCGCAGTATTGAAATGCTTCGCGATGCGTTCCCGGAAGCAGAGATTGTTTTGGTTACTCCGGTGTATTATGAAAATGAAGAGCGGATTGCGACGACGGGAGCTTCCATTGCGGAATATGTTTGGGCGGAGGTTTCTTTGGCAGAAGATATGAATGTTTTGTGCTATAATGCTTATGAAGAAAACTTTATTACAGCGGAGAATGTTGATGCTTTGACGGAAGACGGAGTGCATTTGACAGAAGAGGGACGCTGTGTGTTGGCAAACGGAATTGTGGAATTTTTGACGGAGGATAAAAGATGAAAAAACTATTTGCACAGTTAATGAAATTTGGCGTGGTGGGAGCGACTTGCTTTGTGATTGATTTTGCCATTACAGTAGGCCTTAAAGCTCTTGGTGTCCATTATCTCATTGCAGCTTTTTGGGGATTTGTAATTTCGGTGACGGTGAATTATCTTCTCAGTTTTCGATTTGTTTTCGAGCGGAAAGAGGATCTGAGCAGAAGAAAAGAATTTATCATTTTCGTTGCCCTCAGTATTGCTGGTCTTGGAATTAACGAAGTGCTGATGTATGTGTGTGTGGATCTCGTGTATGTAAAAAATGCGTTTTTACAGTCGCTTCTAACCGAGAATCTGGCGGTGGCTGCAGCAAAAATTGTGGCAACGGCAGTGGTTATGGTATACAATTTTGTGACAAGAAAGATTTTTCTGGAAAAGAAGGAGAGCAAAATTGAAGAAGGATAGATGGATTTGGGGTATTTTGAATTTCCTGTTTCCGCTTTGTCTGCTTTCCTTTGCGTTGATTGGTGTAAATCAGGGAGCAGATCTTACGGATACTACGTATAGTATGGGAAATTATATGTATTTTGATTCCATGGATGGCAGTTGGAAGTATGCCACCTTTCTGGCAAATTTACTGGGCTCCCGGCTAATTCTTATCACCGGCGGTTCTTTTCTGTGGATGAATGTGATTTCAAAACTTCTGGTAGGGCTGATTGCCGTTATTTGCTATTTTTGTATGAAGCAATATGTTTCGCCCTATCTTGTCTTTGCGGGAGAAATTATCGCATTGGGACTCTGCTGGTGCCCCACTGTTATTTTTTATAATTATTTATCCTATTTATTTTTTGCTGTAGCGGCCTTGTTATTGATAAAGGCTTGCCGGGAAGAGAACTCGTCTTTCCTTTTTCTTGCAGGCTGTTTTTTAGGAATCAACGTCATGGTTCGTATTCCGAATGTATTGCAGGTCCTTATGATTCTTGTGGTATGGTATCATGTCGTAAAAAGTGACAAAGGACCGAAATTAAAACTTTTTTTTCAAAAGACCGGGGTTTGTATCGCCGGATTTGCAGCCGGGTTTTTGATTACGGTCGTGATTATGATTTTGTCCGGTGGCGGTGGCGGCTTTTCCGCTATGGTGGAATGGCTTATGTCCATGCTGATTTCAGGAAGTGATTCCGGTGGATATTCGGCCGGCGCAATGCTGGGCAATATTATGGAAGATTATGCTTTGAACCTAAAATGGACGTTTATTATAGTTGCGGGAATGGCCCTTGGCTGTTTTCTCTTTCGGAAATGGAACGAAAAATATCTTTGGGTGGCCAAAGCAGGATATATTTGTTGGCTTGCCGTTATGGTTGTATATTTTTACCGCAATTGGGTATTTCGGCTGGATTACGGTAATTATTCCGCTATTTTTAATCTCAGCGTTATTTTTATTATGTTGGGAAGTGTCCTTGCGGTATGGCAGTTGACGGTTAACCGTAAAGAAGAACGTGAATCGGAATTGGCGATATTATTGCTTGTGATTTTTGCGATTTCTCCCCTTGGAAGCAACAACCATTTGTATTCCAGCATTAATAACTTTTTTGTTGCTGCGCCTATTGTAATCCATTTGATGAAAAAGATGGCGGACAAATACCGGGAGAAAAGAGAAGGGTTCCCGATTCGTTGGATGATGAGGACCTTTGTTCTGCTTTTGGGCGCGCAGAGTTTTTTCTTTCATTTGGAATATGTATTTCGCGGTCCTGCGGTATCGGAATACAGGAACTATTGTCTGCAGGAAGCCAACGTTATGAACGGCATGCGGACCAATGAAGCACACGGAAAAGCCATGGAAGAATTATGCTCTTTTATGAAAGAGAGTAAATCGGATAGGATTGTTTTGTACGGTGAAATTCCTGGGGTAAGTTATTTGTTGGGACAGGAATGCGCTGTTTCAACCTCATGGCCGGATTTGGCGAGTTTTTCCCTGGAAGATTGGGAAGATGATTTACGTAGTGTCGGGGACTGGAATGAGGTAAGTATTATTGTTTCCCCGGATATTATCATGTGGTTTGGAGCAGAGGAAATAACAGAAGAAGAATTGCCCTCGTTTATGGCGGAAGATTCCGGAATGGAAAAGGTGCAGGCCCTATATGAGGTAATACAGGGAGAAGGATTTACGGTAGTATTTGAAAATGAAGAATTTGTAGTATATCAGACGGAGTAGGAGTAAGTGATGATTTGTTTTAATGTGCCGCCCCATACGGGGAAAGAAATGCAGTATATGATGGAGTGCGTAGAAGCACAGAAAATATGCGGTGACGGAAAATACACCAAAAAATGCAATGCATGGTTTGAAGAAAAAACCGGAACACCGAAATGCCTTCTCACAACATCCTGCACCCATGCTTTGGAAATGGCAGCACTTCTTTGTGATATTCAAGAAGGGGATGAGGTCATTATGCCCTCCTATACCTTTGTTTCCACGGCAAATGCATTTGCCCTCAGAGGGGCCAAA
>SVFE01000077.1 GCA_015057055.1 Lachnospiraceae bacterium
GCAATGACCTTGCAGGGTTCCGCTACTCCGGGAGTATAGGCCAAAGAAAGAGCCTCTCTGGATTTTACAGGGGTCTTCGATACGGTATCGATTTTTCCTTTCCATTCTTCATGCAATTTCAGTGCTTTTTCGGCAGTATTCATATGTTGTCAGCTTCCTTTCTGCGATGTGTATTAACTACTAAATTATACTATCATCAAAAAAGGGCGGTGGCAATAATAAAAGTCTCCCTGAGAGTGAAAAAAGGATTGCAAAATATTTCCCGTAGTGTATAATTCAACCATAGAGGCAAGTTTTTTTAAATTCATTTTGCATATCTTGATAAAATTCCCATGAGAAAATGATGATAGAAATTTTTAGGTTGGTATTTTAGAAGTTTTAGAAGTATTTTTACGTTTATTTTTGTTGTAAATTATACCGGAAGGAGTAGAAAATATGATGAGAAAACGATATGAGTCCATTGCGCTGGCTGATTTGAAGGAAATGGCTAAAAATAGGGGAATTAAGTCTGTTTCCGGCATGAAAAAGGGAGAACTAATTGAAGCTATGCTGCAGAAAGACGAAGAAGAAAAAAACGAAAAAAGCGAAGCAGTTGGAGAGCCGGAAAAGGTACAAAAAGTCGAAAAGACAGAACACAAAGAGAAAACCGGTGATTTGCCCGGAAAAGAAGAAATCCCCCTGGAATTGGACAGCGGCATCGTTGCCAGCGGTATCTTGGAAGTAATGCCGGACGGATTCGGATTTATCCGCTGCGAAAACTTTTTGCCGGGAGAGAATGATGTTTATGTGGCACCAAGCCAAATCAGGCGCTTCGGGCTTAAAACCGGCGATATTGTGGAAGGAAACACCAGGATAAAGACCCAGAATGAAAAATTCCGTGCGCTTCTTTATGTAAAATCAATCAACGGCATGCATCCGGAGAAGACTGCAAAGCGATTTAATTTTGAAGACATGACGCCGATTTTCCCGAATGAAAGAATTTCCTTAGAAACACCGGGCGCTCCTGTGGCAATGCGGATTATGGATTTAATCAGTCCTGTAGGTAAAGGGCAGCGTGGTATGATTGTTTCCCCGCCTAAGGCAGGAAAAACAACGCTTTTGAAGGATGTGGCAAAAGCAATTAAAAAGAGTAATCCGGACATGCATATGATTATTCTTTTGATTGATGAACGCCCGGAAGAAGTTACGGATATGAAAGAAGAGGTGGAAGGACCGAATGCGGAAGTTATCTATTCTACCTTTGACGAACTTCCGGAGCATCATAAGAGAGTATCTGAGATGGTTATCGAACGGGCAAGACGCTTGGTGGAATATAAGAAGGATGTTATTATCCTCCTGGATTCCATTACGAGACTGACCAGAGCGTACAACCAGGTAGTTCCCCCCAGTGGAAGAACTTTATCCGGTGGTCTTGACCCGGCGGCACTTCACATGCCGAAGCGGTTTTTCGGTGCAGCCAGAAATATGCGGGAAGGCGGAAGTCTTACGATTTTAGCTACGGCTCTGGTGGATACGGGAAGTAAGATGGATGATGTGGTTTATGAAGAATTTAAGGGAACCGGTAATATGGAACTGGTGCTTGACCGCAAATTATCCGAAAAAAGAGTGTTCCCGGCAATTGATATTCCGAAGTCCGGTACGCGAAAAGAGGATCTGCTTCTTACCGCAGATGAGTTGGAAGCCATAAATATTATCCGACGGGCATTAAATGGCCTGCGTTCGGATGATGCGGTGGATAAAGTGCTGGATATGTTTGCTAAAACAAAAAATAATGAGGGATTTGTACAACTTGTGAAAAAAACCCATTTTTATTAGACAAATGCAGTTGGTTTTCGGCATAGTTTTCTTAAAATTTTGCTTGCATAGTACAAAAACCTGTGCTACAATGAAAAAGCTGTTTAGAGATTATGTCGGATTTTTATCCGAAACGGATATTTTATCCGAATTAAAGTAAGTATAGAGAGGTGAATATTATGAGAGAAGGAATCCATCCTGAATATCAGCAGGCAACCGTAACTTGTAACTGTGGAAATACATTTGTAACAGGTTCAACCAAGAGCGAAATTCACGTTGAAGTTTGTTCAAAGTGTCATTCATTCTACACAGGCCAGCAGAAAGCTGCACAGGCTCGTGGACGTATTGATAAATTCAATAAGAAATACGGCGTAGAAAGCAAATAAGCAGTTAAGAAGAAAAAAGGTTGAGGTAGATGATATCTCAACCTTATTTTTGAATTGTCGGAATTATGGAGGAAGTCACTTGGCTAAGAGAAAAAAGAAAAGCGTGTATTCCGGAATCGGCGGACAGGCCGTGTTAGAAGGAATCATGATGAAAAATAAAGAAGAATATGCGGTAGCGGTGCGTCTCCCGGACGGAAAGATTGAAGTAATGCGTCAGGAGTGTAAAGGTGTTTTTGGCGATTCGGTAGTGAAAAAAATACCTTTTGTCCGCGGTGTGTTCAATTTTATCGAGTCTTTGGTGCTGGGAATGCAGACGCTGACCTATTCGGCTTCTTTTTATGAAGAGGAAGAGCAGGAAACCGTTTCCGATAAAATGATGAAGAAGGTGTTTAAGGACAAAGCGGAAAATGTCATTATGGGATTTACCGTATTTGTTTCCATTATTTTGGCCATCGGCTTGTTTATGATTTTGCCTTACGTCATTTCGGAATTTACTGCAAAATACATTCAGAATAATTCTGTCATAGCGATTATTGAAGGCGTTACCAGAATTTTGATTTTTCTATTGTATGTAGTATTGATTTCACTTATGAAAGATATCCGCAGGGTATATCAGTATCACGGCGCAGAGCATAAATGTATCAACTGTATCGAGAGCGGACGCCCGCTTACCGTGCGTAATGTAATGCGTTGCTCGAGGTTGCACCGCCGATGCGGCACCAGCTTTATGCTGATTGTAATGATTATCAGCGTTATTTTGTTTTTCTTTATTCGCGTGGAAGCCGTGTGGTTGAAACTTTTGCTTCGACTTTTGCTGATTCCTGTAATTGCCGGAATTTCTTATGAAGTGCTTCGTATAGCGGGTAAATTTGACAATCTTTTTGTACGGATTATTTCAGCCCCCGGACTCTGGTTACAAAGACTGACCACCCGCGAGCCGGAGGAAGAAATGGTAGAAGTGGCCATTGCAGCCATTGAAAAAGTGTTTGACTGGGAGGCGTTTGAAGAGAAGCATTTTAAACGCCGGATGGTTAAGAAGACGAAAACACTGGAAGACGGACAAGTGGTGGAAACCGGCGATGAAACAATGGAAATTGATGTTCTGGAGTTAGAAGAACGTTTAAAGGCCCATAACGCCGAGGATGTGAATGAATAGAAAACAGTAAGGCGAGGTAACATGAAAACCTATAAAAGGGTGTATGAAGAAGGAAAAAATGTTCTGGAGAAGGCAAACGTGACGGAGGCGGCTTTGGATGCCAGACTTTTACTGGAACACATTTGCGGAACCAATCGAAATGATTTGATTTTGCATGGTGATAGGGAACTTTTGCCGGAACAGATACGGACTTATGAGGAATACATCCAAAAACGTGCCGGCCATATTCCGTTTCAGCACATTACCGGTTTGCAGGAATTTATGGGCTTGGATTTTCAGGTAAACGAAGATGTTTTGATTCCCAGACAGGATACGGAACGCCTGGTGGAATTGGTGTTACAGGAGTCGAAGGCAGGAAGCCGTGTTCTGGATATGTGTACCGGTTCCGGATGCATTTTGCTCAGCATTCTGGCTAAGGGAAAGGAAATGCAGGGCATAGGCGTGGATATTTCGGAAAAAGCCCTGACAGTGGCAAGAAACAATGCCAAACGTCTGGGTATTAACAAGGCCGAGTTTGTTTTGTCGGATATGTTTGCTCAAATTAAGGACGGAGAAAAATTTGATGTAATTACTTCCAATCCGCCTTACATCGAGAGCGGGGTAATTCCCACATTGATGGAGGAAGTCCGGGTATATGAGCCGTTAAATGCGTTGGACGGCGGCGCGGACGGACTGGAGTTTTATCGGATATTGGCCCAGGATGCAGAAAAGCATTTGAATCCCGGCGGAAGAATTTATATGGAAATTGGTTATAATCAGGGAAAAGCCGTACAGGATTTGTTTCTTGATGCAGGATATGATTTCGTAAAAGTGTATCAGGATTATGCCGGGCTGGACCGTGTTGTGGTATGTGGCAAAACAGAATTGATTTAGGAGGCAGTTATGTTTGACAAATTAGAGGATTTAATCCATCGCTTTGAGGAAGTGCTGAATGAATTGTCCGAACCGGATGTGGCAAATGATCAGCATCGTTTCCGCAGCCTTATGAAGGAACAGAGCGATTTGACTCCCATCGTGGAAGCTTATAAGGAATACAAAAAGTGCAATCAGGACATTGAAGATTCCGTAATGATGCTGGAAGAAGAAAAAGATCCGGATATGCGTGAAATGCTGAAGGAAGAACATAATGAGGCAAAGAAGCGGGTAGCAGAATTGGAGCAGGAACTCAAGATTTTGCTTTTGCCTAAGGATCCGAATGATGACAAAAACGTTATCGTGGAAATCCGTGCCGGTGCCGGTGGCGACGAGGCAGCATTGTTTGCTGCAGAACTTTACCGTATGTATGCACATTATGTAGAAGAAAAGCGTTGGAAATTGGAACTTGTGAATGCGGATGAGACCGGAATCGGCGGTATGAAGGAAGTAGAATTCATGGTCAGCGGTCAGGGCGCGTATTCCGTATTGAAATACGAAAGCGGTGTACATCGTGTGCAACGTGTACCGGAAACGGAGTCCGGCGGACGTATCCATACTTCTACGGCCACTGTAGCAGTTATGCCGGAAGCGGAAGAGGTAGATATTGTTATTGATGAAAAGGATATTCGAATTGACGTTATGCGTGCCTCCGGTAATGGTGGTCAGTGTGTCAACACCACCGACTCTGCGGTGCGGTTGACTCATTATCCTACCGGTATCGTTATTTACAGTCAGACCGAAAAGTCCCAGATTCAAAACAAAGAAAAAGCGTTTACCCTTCTTCGAGCCAAGTTGTATGATTTGGAAATTCAAAAGGCTCATGATGCGGAAGCGGACGCAAGAAGAAGTCAGATCGGAACGGGAGATCGGTCAGAGAAAATAAGAACCTACAATTTCCCCCAGGGACGTGTTACGGATCATAGAATCGGTCTTACCCTGTATAAGCTGGATAAGATTATGGATGGTGATATTCAGGAAATTATCGATTCTTGCATTGCAGCCGACCAGGCAGCCAAACTTCTTAAAATGAATGAATAAAAAA
>SVFE01000078.1 GCA_015057055.1 Lachnospiraceae bacterium
TATTGGAAAGATGAAGAGCGGCGTGATTGTTATAGTTTTTTGGATGTTGAATCACTGGAAGTGGAAGCAGAGGTTTGCTTGGAGTAGAGATTACTCTGACGAAAAGACGCATATTAAGATAAAAAACTCAATATTGGCTACGGCCAATACTGAGTTTTTTGTTTATTGTAATACAAATTCAGCAAAATTATTTTGTTGCTTTCTTAGCAGGAGCTTTAGCGGCAGCCTTGGGAGCAGCAGCTTTCTTAGCGGGAGCTTTCGCAGCAGCCTTGGGAGCAGCAGCTTTTTTAGCAGGTGCTTTCGCAGCAGCCTTAGGTGCTTCTGCTTTCTTTTCAGCAGCTTTGGGAGCTTCCTTCTTTACTTCTGCTTTTTTCGCGGGAGCTTTAGCAACAGCCTTTTTTGCAGGAGCTTTCTTAGCGGGAGCCTTAGCAGCAGCCTTTTTCGCGGGAGCTTTTGCAGCAGCTTTCTTTGCAGGAGCTTTTGCGCCGGCAAGAACTGCAAGTGCAGCAGCGTCGCCTTCTACAGAACCTACGGAATCAGCAGCAACTTTACCGTTTACAACATCCATAAGCTCATCTGCAGTTACAACATATTTAGCAGTATAATCGTAGTACTCGTAAGGAGCAACTTCTACTTTGCCTTCTTTTACTGCAACGTAAAATGCACCTTCGCCTTCGCCGATGATATCTACCTGAACTGCAACATCAGCCATTTTGCTGACATCTTTTTTGCCGATTGCTTTTTTTACAGCGCTAACAATTTTTTCATAAGTCATTGTTTGTACATCCTTTCTAATTTAAATGAATGAATTACAAGCTTCAAATTTCAGCAATAGTATATAATAAAATAGATTTTAAATCTATTTCCATATTTAATAATAAATTAGGGAAAAATCAGCGGTTTCTTGTACTTTTGTATAAAAAAAGGCTGATTTTACTGCTTTTTTGACGAGAGAATATGATATATAATGGAAGAACAAAGGATTTCAGAAAAAGAAAAAGGTGAAAGACAATGAACATTTTACTGGTTGCAATCAATGCAAAATATATCCATTCCAATTTGGCGGTGCACAGCCTCAGGGCGTACGGAGAAAAGGCTACGGGAGAAAAAATTGCGGTGGCGGAGTATACAATCAACCAGCCGGAAGAAGATATCCTGAAAGATATTTACCGGCGCCGGCCTGGCTGGCTCGGATTCTCCTGCTATATCTGGAATATAAATACGGTAAAAGTTCTTTTGCCGGAACTTCGGAAACTTTTGCCGGATTGTGAAATCTGGCTGGGTGGTCCGGAGGTTAGTTTTGAAGGTACGAAAATGTTGGAAAAGTTTCCGGATGCCGACGGAATCATGAAGGGTGAAGGAGAGCAAATTTTTGCTGATTTGCTCGGCAGAAAATTAAACTCTGAAGGAAGAATTTTCGAAAAAAATTTGCAGACAATTCCGGGAATTGTATATCGAGGGCAAGGCAGAGGCATTACGGAAAATGAAGGCAGAGAGCCTATGGATATGGATGCTCTGGTATTTCCCTACGAAGATATCGGGGCTTTTGAAAACCGGATAATTTACTATGAAACTTCCAGAGGATGTCCCTTCGGATGTAAATATTGTCTCTCCTCCGTGGATAAAAAATTGCGGTTTCGAAGTATGGAAAAAGTAAAAAAAGAGTTGCAAATTTTCCTGGATGCAGGTGTGCCTCAAGTAAAATTTGTAGACCGGACATTTAATTGCAGGCACGAACACAGCATGGAGATTTTGCGCTTTATCAAAGAGCGGGACAACGGGATTACCAATTTTCATTTTGAAATTGCGGGGGATTTGCTGACGAAAGAAGAAATTGAACTGATTCAGTCGCTTCGTCCGGGACTGATTCAGTTGGAAATCGGTGTGCAGAGTACAAATCCGGACACCCTGTCGGCGGTGGGACGGAGAACGGATTTTACTGTTTTAAAAGAAAATGTTGCGGCACTTTTAAAAAATCAAAATGTGCACCTTCATCTGGATTTGATTGCCGGACTTCCCCTGGAGGATTACGGTTCCTTCCGCAAATCCTTTAACGAAGTGTATGCCATGCAGGGACATGAATTGCAACTTGGATTTTTAAAGCTGCTGATTGGCTCCCCCCTTCGCGGGGAGGCAGACCAATACGGTATTGTGGGACGAGATACGGCGCCTTACGAAGTTTTATGGACCGACCGGCTCTCCTATGAAGATGTCCTTCGACTGAAAGAGGCAGAAGAGATGCTGGAGATTTACCACAACAGCGGACAATTTCTTCATGGGGAAAAAATGCTTCTTTCTTATATGGAAGACGCATTTTCCTTATATGAAAAACTGGCGGATTTTTATAAGGTGAAAAATTATCCGGTGATGCTCAGTTCCAGACTTCGGCGTTACGAAATCCTATTGGAATTCTTCCGGGAATGCGTAGCCGGCAGGGAGGATGCAGCGAGCGCGGAGAAAGATTTTTGCAGGTGTTTGACACTGGATTATTATCTGCGGGAAAATGCCAAGGCGCGTCCTTCCTTTGCGCCGGATTTGGATGGGTATAAGCAAAAGATGCGGGAGTTTTACGAAAGCGAAGAAAAGACGCCAAGATTTTTGTCCGGGTACGAGGGATACGGTGCAAAACAACTCGCCAGCATGACCCATATGGAGGCTGCCGACGATGAACTGATATTATTTGACTACCGTCACCGGGATGCGGTTACGGGAAACGCATTATTGATAAGAGGAATAAAATAACCATGACAAAGAAAAAAATCGGAGAAATTTTACAGCGTCTGGATGAGGAATACGGCACGGAATACGTGTGCTATCTTAATCACGAGACGCCCTGGCAGCTTTTGATTGCCACCATGCTCAGTGCCCAGTGTACCGACGCAAGAGTTAATATTGTGACGAAGGACTTGTTTCAAAAATATCCGACACCGGAAAGTTTTGCATCCGCAAGGCAGGAGGAGCTGGAGAAGGATATCCATTCCACGGGCTTTTATCACAACAAGGCAAAAAACATCATTGCCTGCATGAAAATTATTTGCGAACAATACGGCGGCGAGGTCCCGAAGGAGTTGGAAGCCCTGACATCTCTTCCCGGCGTGGGCAGGAAGACGGCCAATGTGATTCGGGGGAATATTTATCACGAGCCCAGCGTAGTAGTGGATACCCACGTAAAAAGAATATCCAAAAAGCTGGGACTGACGAAGGAAGATGACCCGGAAAAAATCGAATTTGATTTGATGAAAAAACTGCCGAAGGACCATTGGATTTTATATAACATTCAGATAATCACCTTGGGGCGGACCATATGCAAGGCGCAAAATCCTGCATGTGACACCTGTTTTCTAAAGGATCTTTGTCCCTCCGCGAAAGATGCCTTAAAGCGTTCCGCCAAGGCGGTTCGCGAAAGTCGCAAATAAGAAAGGAAATACAAGAAGATGCGATGCAGAGATTATGTGGCGCTGGATTTGGAAACCACCGGTTTGGAACCAAAGAACGATAAAATCATTGAAATCGGTGCGGTTCGCGTGCGCGGCGGAAAAATAGAAAAAGAGTATAGGACATTTGTTAATCCGGGAAGAAAAATTGAAGAGCGTATTACTTTAATTACCGGAATTACCGATAAAGATGTAGAAGGTGCCCCTTATATAGAAGATGTACTGGAGGAGGTGCTGGACTTTATCGGAGACGATATTTTGGTGGGGCACAGTATTTTGTTTGATTATTCATTTTTAAAAAGGGCCGTGGTAAACGCCGGAACATTGCCGGGAAAACAGGACTGGGAAAAGGATGCGGTGGATACGCTTTGGATAGCGAGGAAATATTTGGCGGCATTGCCGTCCCGGGGATTGAAAGCCCTGTGCGAGCACTATAAAATAGAGCACCTGGCGCACCGGGCGCTGGGGGATGCATTTGCCACCCATTATTTACTGGAAAAATTGGCGGAAGAATTTTATTCGGAAGAAACAAAAAAAGATTTCGCTCCGGTGCCGCTGATATATAAGGTAAAGAGAGAAGGACCGGCGACGCCGGCCCAGAAGAAACGGTTATATGCCATGCATCAGATGCATAAAATAGAAGCAGACTATGATGTGGAACGGCTGACCAAAAATGAGGCCAGCCGCTGCATTGATAAAATCATTTTACATTTCGGAAAAGAAGGTTGCCCGTAGCTTCCGGGTGATGGATTTGGAAGTGATGGAGGGAAGAAGGGAAGCTTTGAAAATCAATTCTTCAATTTCTTCCGGATGCCCTTCGTCGTGGTAAATTTCCGCAAGGGAAAGATAGGTACTCATCATGTCACTTCCGATTTCTACGGCATACTCCCATACTTTTTTGGCATCGTCTTTGCGACCTGCTGAAAGAAGGGATTTACCCATTCCGTGAAGGGAGCGCAAAAGGTGCAGGTAATTTTGGTCATATTCTGAAAGAACCCCGATGTTGGCTGTGCCGTAGCGGTACTTCAAATCCGTGTTGGATACCCCGGTGAAGTTGACAATTTTTGTGTCTTTTAAGTGGGTGATCATACGTTTCGCTTCCGCAAAATCCGGGTCATCCGGCAGCGTCATCGTAAGAATAAAATCCGGGATGGTAACATATGGAAGGTCGTCGAGAGGTTTCTTGCGGACGAAGTTGGCGGCCTGCTCTTTTTCCAGGAAACCGCGCATGGTTTGTGTCATTTCTTTGTCATTCTTTTTTATGAAGAAACGCAGTATTAGGATGAACACAAGTACACTTGCCAAAATGATTAAATTCATATATAATATCCTTTCAAGAATAGAGCAAATATTGCTGATTATGTGGAGGTTGTTATGTTTAATATGCACAATAAAAAAACAAAGAAAACTATATCCACCGTGATTATCATTTTGTTGGTTTTGGCGATGGTTGTTCCTACATTGGCAAGTCTTGCAATGTAGTGTTTTTTCTTTATTTTATTATATATTTAATTATAAGAAAAGGGAATTATATTTGCAAACAGATATGATTCCGGGTGCGGTTTGCAGAAGGCAAAGCCGCGCGTAAAGGGAACGGAGATAAATTATGAAGAAATTCGGTCGGCTGTTTTTGGGCGGTTTGGCTGCCATGCTCCTGGGCATCTTCCTGTGCGGAAGTACTTCTTCCAATGCATACGAAGATACCATTGCTCCCGGCATTTCCATCAGTGGCATTGATTTGTCCGGAATGACGGTGGAGGAAGCAAAGGCGGCTGTTGAAGCCTACATAGAAGAAGTGAAAAGTGCTGAGGTTACTTTGGTTGCCGTGGGCGGCAATGAAGTGACGGTTTCC
>SVFE01000079.1 GCA_015057055.1 Lachnospiraceae bacterium
ACGGGTGAATGAGAAAGCCATTGCCCTTTACCGGGACATGATTAAGGAAATGAAAAAGAATGGCATTGAGCCTTATATAACCATGTATCACTGGGAATTTCCCCAGGCGTTGCAGGACCGCGGCGGCTGGTTAAATGAAGAGGTCATTGACTGGTTTGCAGAATACGCTAAAGTAGTAGCGGAAAACTTCGGGGATTTGTGTGATTATTTTATCACCTTAAACGAGCCCCAGTGTTTCGTCGGCATCGGACATTTGTCCGGCATTCATGCTCCGGGATTAAAGCTGGATCATAAAGACGTCTTTCAGATTGCCCACAATGCACTTCGCGCTCACGGAAGGGCTGTCATTAACCTTAGAAAATATGCCGGCAAAGAAATTAAAGTGGGTTATGCGCCTACCTGCGGCGTAGCTTATCCTTTGACCAATTCACCGGAGGATATCGAGGCGGCCCGCAAAGTTTATTTCGGATTTTATCAGCCGATGGATAACTGGACCTGGAATGTGTCCTGGTTCTCTGACCCGGTATTTCTGGGAAAATATCCGGAGGAAGGCTTGGAACGGTTTAAAGAATGGCTGCCTGAGATTACCAAGGAGGATATGGAACTCATTTCCCAGCCTCTGGATTTCATGGGACAGAATATCTACAACGGCTATTTTGTTAAGGCGGACGAAAACGGCAATCCTGTGTATGCGGACCGGCCAAACGGCTTCCCCATCACGGCTGCAAAGTGGCCCAATTCACCGGAATGTTTGTATTGGGGAATTAAGTTTATCTATGAGCGTTACAAGATGCCCCTGTATATTACGGAAAACGGGGTTTCCTGCGCAGATAACGTAGCAATGGACGGCGCCGTTCACGACAGTAACCGGATTGAATTTTTGGATGCTTACCTTTCCATGCTGCAAAAGGCAGCGGATGAGGGCGCGGATGTCAGAGGATATTTCCACTGGACCTTTTTGGATAATTTTGAGTGGGATAAGGGATACTCCGAGCGTTTCGGCATGGTCTGGGTAGATTTTGTGACCCAGAAGAGAATCGCAAAAGACTCCGCTTATTGGTATCAGCAGGTGATGGAATGTAATGGCCGCAACCTTTCCATCAACACGAAACCGAGACAGCTTTTGTTCTTGGAGCCCTGTTTGAAAGAGCGGGTATGGGGCGGCAATCGCTTAAAAGAAGAATGGGGCTATGACTGCCCGGAAAATACACCCATCGGGGAATGCTGGGGAATCTCCGCGCATCCGGAAGGGGACTGCGTGATTTCGGAAGGCTATTATGAAGGGAAGACGTTGTCTCAGCTTTGGAAGGAAGTGCCGGAGCTTTTCGGAAATCCAAAGGAAGCGGAATTTCCGCTGTTAGTCAAGGTGATTGATGCAAAGGAGGATTTAAGTCTTCAGGTTCATCCGGACGATGCGTATGCTGCAAAGAACGAGAATTCGTTTGGAAAAAAAGAGTGCTGGTATGTTTTGGATTGTCCGGAAGATGCGAAGCTGGTTTTAGGTAACAATGCGAAAACAAAAGAGGAACTTTCCGATATGATTCAAAACGGAAAGTGGGATTCCCTTTATAATGAACTGCCGGTAAAGAAGGGCGATTTAGTACAGATTGACCCGGGAACGCTGCATGCCATCAAGGGCGGATTTTTGATTTTGGAAACCCAGCAAAGCAGTGATGTAACTTACCGGATTTACGACTATGACCGAAAGCAAAACGGCGCTACAAGAGAATTACACATTCAGCAAAGCCTGGATGTACTTACGGTGCCCGGAGAATTTAAGGAAGAAAATATCGTACATGAAAATCCCGAGGCACCGGAAAATGTGCTTCAGGAATTGATGGTAACGGACCGTTACCGGATTTGGAAGCTGGATGTAACCAAACCTCTTTGTATGGACAACAGCTATCCCTACCTTCTTGTCAGTGTAATTGAGGGCGACGGAATTGTGAACGGAAGCTATGTGAAGAAGGGTCAGCATTTTATTATTCCAAATGGAATGACGAAGTGCAGAATGCAGGGAGATATGAAACTGATTATTTCCGCAACGGGAGAACAATAAAAAAGACAATATGACACAGGAACTTTTCTATGACAATACAAGAACGTATTTGATTTCTGCCGGTGACGGATATTTGCTCTTTGACACCGGCTGGGCGGGGACGTTTCCGAAGCTGTGTAAGGCGCTGGGTGAAAAGGGAGTGAAGTTTTCCGATATCAGATATCTGCTGATTTCTCATTTTCATCCGGACCATATGGGGCTTGCCGGAGAGTTGGCACAGCAGGGAATTCCGATTTTAGTAATGGAGAGTCAGACGGATTATGTACATTCCTCCGACCATATTTTTGCAAGAGACAAAAGAATATCGTATGTGCCGATTTCGGATGAACATATAAAAGTGCTCTCTTTCGCGGAAAGCCGGGATTTTTTGCGTCAGCTCGGAGTGGAAGGGTGTATTCTTCCTACACCGGGCCACAGCGAGGACAGCATTTCGCTTTGTCTGGATGGCGGTGATATTTTTGTGGGAGATTTGTATCCTTTGTATGAATTGGAGGTTCACGAGGAAACCGCGGTAAAGAAAAGCTGGGAGAACCTATTGTCCTTGAAGCCAAAGCGTGTTTTTTACGGACATGCCAAGACGGCTGTTTTGGAGTGTGCGGCGAAGGAAGAGGCGACAAAGGAAGTCGCGGCAAAAGCAAAGTGTTCGGAAGGCGAGCAGGAAATCGGTGAAAAAGGGCAGAATAAACCGAACCAAGACGAGCAGGAATACTATCTCCTCACGAAGAAGATTATGCAATACGTGGATAAGGGCATGCATGTGGATAAGATTACAAAGAAGTTGCGTGCCGATAAGACCTTTGTAAATGACGTGTGCAGAATGTACCTGACGCATCGAAATGTCAGCGTGCAGGGAATTTTGGACCGGATTGAGATTAAGGGAAGGTGATATTATACCAACGTAGCGTAGCCTGCAACTAATTTTCACCAAAAAGGAAGGAACGAAAAGATGAGAAAAAATTTTGGCGTAAAGACTTATGTGTATCCCCAGCCGGTATTTATTATCGGAAGCTATGATGAGAATGGTGTTCCCAATGCGATGAACGCTGCGTGGGGAGGAATCAGTGAGAGCAATGAAATTTCCATTTGCGTTAGCGAAAATCATAAAACCACGGAAAATATTTTAAAGAAGAAAGCATTTACCGTGAGCATGGCAGATGCGGCCCATGTGGTGGAGTGCGATTATGTAGGCATTGTATCCGGCAATGATACCCCGGATAAATTGGAGAAGGCAGGGTTGCATACTAAAAAGGCAGAATTTGTAGATGCGCCCATTATTGAAGAGCTTCCTCTGACCATAGAATGTAAATTGAAAAGTTATGAGGAAGAGACCTGCCGGCTGGTGGGCGAAATCATCAACGTTAGTGCCGATGAGCGTATCTTGGATGCAGAAGGCAAAATTGATCCTGCAAAGCTCCAGCCGATAGTATATGATCCGGTTAATCATGCATACCTGAAGCTTGGTGAGAAAGTAGGAAATGCTTTTAGCGATGGGAAACAAATCATGTAAAAAACGCCACCGAAAGGTGGCGATTTCTTAACGTTTTCTTAAACGAAAAATATCTTGAATACATAGATTAATTTAATTTGTCCATAGATATGGCGTAGTGATGGAAGGTACCGTCCGGATTGCGGAATCGAATCACCAGCATTTTTGCACCCACAGGAATCCGATAGCGGCGGATAAAGGGAAAATCATCGCATTGTATATCATCGACATAGACATAGCGGGAAGAACGGCTTTTGTATCCGGCCTTTGTAAAATATCCTTCTCGCCATTCATAGTCACTCATGGAGATACGGGTGTAATTGTGAGAATGCTTCTTTTTGGCCGACATCCCAAGAACCGGAATCAGCAGAAGCGGGAGTAGGAAATACAGGGAATTTACTCCGGAATTTCTCATAAAAAGAAATATCACCATCAGCACGAGATATATTACAAAAATGATGGGCCAGTTGTTTGTCGCTGTATTTTGTTTGGCAAAAGCAGAGTCAACGAAAGTACGGTATTGTGAGTTCAGCTCCCTCGCCGGGTGCCAGGTATTATAATCCATAAAAAAATCCTCCCTTACAACAATAAAATGTTATTCTGCAGTAGAAAAATACCCGGACACCGTAATGTTCATGGTATTGAATCCGCTGTAATCTACGGTTAATGTTACATGGTCTTCGTTATAAGCAGAAAGAAGTATCTCATTTAGACCGCTAACATTTTCAAAGCCATTGGCAATGCAGGCATTGGCATATTCCGTGAATTCTTCTTCCGATATATTGGTGACGGAAACGCAAAACATGGATTCTGAATCCAATCTGATTTCGCCCGTAGCAGAAGGAGGCACAGGCAACAATGCGCCAAGGCCGGTGGAAGGCCAAGTGATGGGGTTGTTCTCTACAGGAGCATACAGCACAATCTCAATTTGTTTCTTCAATCCAAAGAAATGCAGATGAATTTGGTAGCCGTCTTCATTAAAAGCCTGATAAGTATTTTCAGTTGACCGAACATCCATGGTAAAACCGGCTTCTTCGATTTGCGTAATATAACTGTCATAAGAGCTCTGGGTGGCTTTCAGAAGAATGGCAGAAGCACTGTCTTCCAGTTCGTAACAGAGTTCCCATTTTTTAGCATTCGGATCCGGCAAAATAGAAAGCAGTCCGCTTTCCGGCCAGGGATCGGCGCAACCGGTAAGAAGCAGAAAAAGCATGGAAACCAAAAGCATAAGTTTAAATTTTTTCATAAAGAATCTCTCCTCGTATCAATCGCGTTATATTCTTATTGTTTCTGTCACATAGTGTAGCAGATTTTTGGGTCATGTAAAAGTGAATATCTTCTACGATATCAGTCGGAAAAACTAAGTAGAAATGATTATAAATCAAACACAACAGTATTGCGTATGAAAACTGTGGCATTTGGAAATTTGACGCATATCATTAAATTCCTTGAGTACAAGAAAAGTACCATTCGGTACAGAAGATGTGAAAGAAAAAAAGAGAGAATAGATTTCTCTATCCTCTCCTTAAAAATCCTTATAAATCAAGCATTTTCTTATGCGCCGAAGTATCTCTTTAATAAACCTTCGAATGCTTTTCCGTGTCTCGCCTCATCTCTTGCCATTTCGTGAACGGTGTCATGGATTGCATCGAGATTCTGTTCTTTGGCACGTTTTGCAAGGTCAAATTTACCTGCAGTTGCGCCGTTTTCTGCTTCTA
>SVFE01000080.1 GCA_015057055.1 Lachnospiraceae bacterium
TGCACAGTTAAAATCGTTTACACAATATGAAGACTCAATGCTTGAAGGTTATGGGATTACTGAAGATGAATATTATGATTATGCAGGACATTATCTGAATGTATTGGAAGAAATTAAGCCAGGAGAATCGGACAACCCAGACAATCCACAGGATGGACCAGATACACCAGTTGTTGATCCAGATTATGAATTGATGGCTTACAGTAATACAAAGATTGATTATGAATACATCATCAATTTGATTCAGAATATTGTTACTTCTAATGAGAATAACGAAAATATCAATCCGGAAGAACGTCAAAAGAAGATTGAAGAAGTGAAACAGTATGTTGGTGAGCTTCGTAAAGAAAATCCCAAGGTAGCCGATATCATGTCGAATTTGATCTATGAAATCGAAATGGATGAAAATAAATATAAGGGACAGTCAATTCTTAATATCGTAGAGAACATGAAGAGCGATTGTATAGATAGAGTTGTCACAGATTTTTGTTTGACTTGGCATGCATCAAAGGAAGATATCATGTATGCAGCGATTCACTATAGAAACGGAGAAATACCGAACGAGAGTGCAATAAAGGCGACTATCGATTTTGCAGGGTATAAATCATCACAGGAGAATGCGCTTCCGAAATTTAAGTTTTATGCTCAGATGATGGCCGAATTGAGAAAAACTTTGGAAGAAGAGATAAAGCCGCTTATTTTACACTAATCCGTTTGCATAGTGTTATCTCTATTATTCAAAATGTTTATATCAGCGTAAGCATTTTTGAGAATGGAGGTAATTTATGATAAACGATATGGACAAGACTGTATTCTTCTGCAACTATTATCGACAATGGGTAGAAGTGTATAAAAGAGGTGCAATTAGAGAAGCAACAATGGCAAAGTATATGATGACCCTGAAATGGGTAGAAAAACTTGTGCCGGAATTAAGAATTTGCGATTTGACAAGGACTGCTTACCAGCAACTGCTGAATGATTATGCCAAGGAGCATGAAAGGCAAACGACATTGGATTTTCATCATCAGTTGAAGGGGGCAATTTTGGATGCTGTGGATGAAGGATTGATTCAAAGAGATCCTACAAGAAAGGCAATAATTAAAGGCAAGACTCCCAAAACCAAAAAGATTAAGTATTTGAATCAATTTGAATTACACACATTAATTGCTAATCTAGACATAAAAGAGGAGCCAAATTGGGATTGGTTTATTCTTTTGGTGGCAAAGACCGGGATGCGTTTTTCGGAAGCTCTTGCGATTACGCCAAGTGACTTTGATTTTGCGAGACAGACGCTTTCCATTAGTAAAACCTGGGATTATAAAGGGGAAGGTGGATTTTTACCCACAAAAAACAAGTCATCTGTGAGAAAAATTCAAATTGACTGGCAGATAGTAGTGAAGTTTTCCGAACTGGTAAAAGGAATGCCGGAGGATAAGCCGATTTTTGTTGGTGAGGATAAAATTTACAATTCTACTGTAAATGATGTGCTTACCAGACATTGCAAGGAATGTGGAATTTCTTCGATTTCAATTCATGGTTTGCGCCATACACATGCATCATTACTTTTGTTTGCTGGAGTATCTATTGCAAGTGTTGCTCGTAGATTGGGACATGCAAGTATGACAACGACCCAGAAAACCTATTTGCACATTATTCAGGAACTGGAAAATAAGGATGTGGATTTGGTAATGCGGACACTATCCGGGCTTTAAAATTTTGCAAACGAAGATGCTTGCGCTGATTATTGTATTATAAAAAGATTAGTGAGTTTGCCGGGAAAAAGAATAAACAAAGGAAGAGGAAGATATATGAGTTCTGTTACAAAACGTATAAAAGAAATTAAGCAACCTTTAGGTGGATATATTAAACCGTCCATGATGAAAATCACTTCTTTGGCAGATGGTAAGATACTAAACGAAAATGAAAATATTCATGGTATTATTGTAGGCATGGCTGTTGATTATATGACTAGATTTTTAATGGGAGCCAAAAAAGTAGATGCGTTTCGAATCTCAATTGAAGGGGCAGCACGCGCGATGGTCATGTCAGATCCTAACGCGGGAAAAGAAATAAAGGAATATTTAGACGGAATAGAAGGACTAGATAAAAAATCGATTATAAATGCGTGTAAAGCAGTTACATTTGATGTGTGGAAGCGGAATCCGATGGGAGCTTTTTTGGCGAAAAAAGCAAGCGAAATTAATCCGGATGATGAGACTATAGAAAATATAAAACTTTGTGTGGAGAGAAGTCTTGGGTTTTGGGAGATATACGGTCCTATTACGAAAGCTGGTTTTACGTTTCCCGGTGGTTATACATCGACGGTGGATAGTGGTGATGGAGATTATTTGACCAAAGATACACTATGGGATTTTAAAGTTTCTAAAACGGTACCGAAGAGTTCTGACACATTACAGTTGCTCATGTATTACATAATGGGACAACATTCCGCTAAAGAAGAATTTAAGAGTATTACTAAAATAGGAATTTTTAATCCGCGGTTAAACAAAGTGTATGAATTAGATATAAACTGTATACCGGATACGACTATTAAGTTGGTGGAAAAAGATGTAATATGTTATGATTAGGAGTAGCAAAAACCACTTTGCATTATCTGCAAAGTGGTTTCTTCATTCTTCAATCATTGCTTTCAAATTACACCATCATCTTCAACTTCCCGCCTAAACACTTCACCCATACGTCCGTAGCCTTGGTTTTCACTTCCCCGTCCGTGTGTACCCAGTGGGGTTCGTCAAACCGGATGCGCACTTTTTTGGCGGTGTCGATGTGGATGCCCTGCTTGCCGACGTGTTTGCCTACTGCAGCCAGGGGCAGGAGACGGAGAACGCCAAAGGGCGTGATTCCGTGGGCGATGCACAGGTCCATTTTGCCGTCATTGTCGGTGGCGTCCGGGCAGAATTTGAAGCCGCCGCCCTGGTAGCGATGGTTCATGACGGAAGCGAAATAGCAATTTTTAAACAAAAGCGGTGCTCTGTCGTCTAAGTAGATGCGACAGCCGCAGAGCTTGGAGGTAAAGAGCTGTTTGATGGCGATGGCGCCGTAAGTCAGCTTGCCAAGGCCGATGCGGTTAAAGAAATCCTTGAAAGGAGAATTCAGCGCTTCGTAGCAGATGGAGGCGTCAAAGCCGATGCCGCAGCTGACCGCAAAGTAGCGGCAGCTTCCTTTTAAGGATGCCGACCGTTTGTATTGCAGGCAACCCACATCCATCCTGCGGTAGCTTCCGCTTTGCAGGAGGTGGCGCAAAATCGCTTCGGTATCGCCGCCATAGCCAAGATCCCTTGCCAAATCATTGGAGGAGCCGGTGGGAAGGTAGCCGAAAATGACCCGGTCAAAGGAGCCGGTGTTGCCGATTCCCTGCACCACTTCATTGACTGTACCGTCCCCGCCAAGGGCGATAATGCGCACGCTTCCCGAAGTATCTTTTTCCAGAATCTTCGTGGTAATATGCGTGGCGCTGCGGTTTTTGGTAGTAAAATAAACCCGGTAAGAGATATTTTCCTCTTCCAGAATCGGTTTGATTTTATGAAAAATACGAAGTCCCTTTCCGGATTTGGAAGCGGGATTTACGATAAAATAAAATTTGCGTTTTGGTGTTTTCATGTTTTGTTTCAGCCTCCCTTCGCACTAGTTTTAGTATAGCACAGTCCCGGCAAAAGAAGTAGAAAAGATTTTTTGAAAAACTTCTTTTGTGGTATTTCTAACCATAAAATATTGTGCTATAATGGGCGAAGGATTAATTTCGAAAACAGTAGGAGGAAATTTTTATGTATTCATTAGAAGAAGTAAAGAATGTGGATCCTGAAATTGCGCAGGCCATTGTAGATGAAGAGCAGCGTCAGAACAGCCATATCGAGCTGATTGCTTCCGAGAACTGGGTAAGCAAAGCGGTTATGGCATCCATGGGAAGCATTTTGACCAATAAATATGCGGAAGGTTATCCCGGAAAGAGATACTACGGCGGATGCGATTGCGTAGACGTAGTAGAAACTCTTGCCATCGAGAGAGCAAAGGAATTGTTCGGAGCAGATTATGCTAACGTACAGCCTCATTCCGGAGCACAGGCTAACCTTGCCGTTCAGTTTGCAGTATGTAACCCCGGAGATACCATCATGGGTATGAACCTTGACCACGGCGGACATTTGACACACGGAAGCCCGGTTAACATTTCCGGTAAATATTTCAACATCGTACCTTACGGTGTAAATGATGACGGATTCATCGATTACGACAAGCTTCGTGAAATCGCATTGGAGTGCAAGCCCAAAATGATTATCGCAGGTGCAAGTGCTTATGCCAGAACCATTGATTTCAAGAAATTCCGTGAAGTAGCGGACGAAGTTGGCGCAGTACTTATGGTAGATATGGCTCACATCGCAGGTCTTGTGGCAACCGGACTTCATCCCAGCCCCATGCCTTACGCTGATGTAGTTACCACTACAACACACAAGACATTACGCGGACCTCGTGGCGGTCTTATCCTTGCCAACGAAGAAAGCGCTAAGAAGTTCAACTTCAACAAAGCAATCTTCCCCGGTATCCAGGGCGGTCCCTTGATGCATGTTATCGCTGCAAAGGCTGTTTGCTTTAAAGAAGCTCTTTCACCGGAATTCAAGACCTACTGCCAGGGCGTTATCGACAACGCACAGGCACTTTGCAAAGGTCTTACCGAAAGAGGAATCAAGATTGTTTCCGGCGGTACCGACAACCACCTTATGCTGGTCGATTTGACACCTTTTGGACTTACCGGAAAAGCAATCGAGAAGCTTATGGATGATGCTCACCTTACAGCAAATAAGAACACCATCCCCAACGATCCTCAGTCTCCGTTCGTAACCAGCGGTATTCGTCTCGGAACTCCTTCCGTAACCAGCCGTGGTATGAACACGGAAGATATGGACAAGATTGCAGAAGCAATTGCAATGATTATCAAAGAAGGCGAAAGTGCAGTTCCCGCAGCAAGAGCTATCGTGGACGAGCTTACCGCAAAATATCCTCTTATCTAACATAAAGCAAAATGTAAGGAGCTGTCGTACTAAGAGTTTAGTGCGCAGCTCCCTTTTTTGTGCAAATCCGTCTCGCCGGCCAAGTCTTCACCGGTTAATACTGCGGGATTTTACAGCGGTTTATATGCCGCAGAAAAACGCTGGATGGTTTCATCTACTTTTTTCTGCTCGGCAGCAGGGGTAGGATAGTATCCT
>SVFE01000028.1 GCA_015057055.1 Lachnospiraceae bacterium
TAAGCCCGGATTGCGTACGTATGAAATTCTCCGTCTTCGTCTGCAAATCTGATTTTGATGGGTATAATCTCTCCATCTGATGTATGCTGACAAATCACATCTGCTTTCCGATTCATCTCATCCTCCTTGTTTTCCGAAGGAAAATGCGAGCCCCATGGCGAGCAGAGGATTTTCCTCCAAAACATTATATTCTTATTATAGAACATATGTTCGGATTTTAAAAGAGGTAATTTTTTCTTTTTCAAAAAATTTCATTATCTTACGTACATCTCATATCCTTCTTCACCGCTAGTGAGAATAATGGTCATCTGCGCCGGATCAATAATCTGTATTTCCGTAAAATTCATCACCGTATCGTCTGCTGCCACTGCGTTAACTGATAAAGTAAGATTTTCCGCATTTCGTAAACTCAACATATCTTCAATTACAAAAGTAAATAATTCACCGTCAGGCAAATCATCTTCGCCTAAAATCTCCCGTCCCTGTAAGGTTCCGGCGCTGAATGTAATGGTCAGATTCTCCAAATCTTTTCCGCTCATATTGGCAAAATAAAGACAGTTACTGATGGATTCAATAGGAATATACACTTCTTCCTCTATTTCCTCTTCCATGGAAACATCCTCTGTCACCGTATTATCTGAAACAGCATCATTTGGCATAAAATTCTCCGAAATTACATTCTCTGAAGCTGCATTCTCCGGCATTTCATTTTCAGAAATACCAGCTTCATAAACATAGGTTGTTTCATCCTGTGTATCCGTACCGGTAATTTCCGCATCTTCTTCACCGCACCCTGCAAGAGATAAAATCATTATGGCCATCACACCATAAATCCACTTTTTCTTCATATCGTTACCTTTCTTTAGTTAATGCTCACGGAAGGTGTTCCCACCGAGCCGCTTGTTTCAATTATAAATCCGACTTCCACGCTCTGTCCTGCTCCGATCTGACTGTTAAAATCTACCGGTGTAATGGTCAGACTACTTCCGCTTAAAGCAAAATTACCGTTCCAGGACTGATCCAAAGATACGTTGGAGCCAAAATTCAACGTGATATTCCAGTTTTGAATGGTACTGCTTCCGGTATTTTTTACCGTTACCGTATATTGGTAGCAATTACCGGAACCGCTGCTCCAGCTGCCGCTGTTTGCAACGCTGACCTGGGTATTGGCTGCCGAAGCCGAAACTGCCTGGGAACTTTGATTTCCGCCGCCGGAACTGCTGCCCGAACCGCTACCGGAATTGCCACCGGAACCGCTACCGGAACCACTTGCCGAACTATTTCCGGAATTACCGCCGGAAGAAGTAGAACCCAAAGGAACGCCGTTATTTAAAACACCCACGTACCATCTGCCGGATTCCGACAAATCACTTTCCGACCAGCCGGAAGTAAGATTACATCCGCTTTGAATCAAAGAACTGGATTCTGCCTTATTGGAAAGATTCCAAATACAATAACTGATATTGTTGGCATCCATCGCAGCAATCCAATTGTTGGCCTCTGTTGTATTGATGGTGCCGTTACCGCTGGCATCGCAAATACCGAACTCACTGCAGAAAATCGGTAATCCGTTATTTATCGCCGTCTGCATTTTTTGCCGGAGAGAATCTCTGTGGGTTTCCGCATAAAAATGAATGGCATACATGATATTGGTATATCCGGTAATGGGGTCATTGGAAGCAATATCCACATCCTGTGACCAATTGGGAGTTCCTACAATAATTACTGCATCCGGGTTATTGGCCTTAATCACCGGAATAACCTGCATTGCATACTGTTTAATAGATGCCCAGCTGACACCGCCGTTAGGTTCATTGCAAATTTCATAAATTACATTATCATAATCCGCATAACGCTCCGACATTTCATCAAAAAAGGCAATTGCCGCCTGGGTATTGTTATTCGGATCCAAATCCTGAAGAACATGCCAGTCAATAATTACATAAAGGCCGAGTTCCGTAGCATAAGAAACGCCATCGTTTACAAGCTGTTTTAACTGAGCCTGATTACCGCCGCTGCAGTAACCGTTATATTCCCAGGTATACATGGCAAGACGGACACAGTTGATTCCCCATTCGTCCCGCATTGTCTGAAAACCTGCTTTATTTACGTAATCCGGAAACCAACCGATTCCGTGGGTCGATACCCCCTGCAACTGATAAGGATTACCATGCTCGTCCACAAGAGAAGTGCCGCGCACTGCAAGCTCACCGTGATTTTCTACCGGTGTACCGGTTTCCGCAACCGGAGGAGCGACCGTCGTTTGGGATGTATCTGCTTCGTTTTCGGAAGTACTCTCCGTCACATTTTCGCCGGTATCTGCACTTTGGGAGTTACCGGTGTTTTGGGATGTATCCGTTTCATTATTTCCTTCGGAAGAATCATCGTCAGGTTCATTTTGCTCCGAGGAATCCCCGCCGCCGCTTTCCGGTAAAACAGCACTGTCTGCCGCTTCATTGCCTGCGCTTTCGTTTTCACCGTTTGCCAGTTCGATGATTTCATTTCCGGAGGCAGTTATTTCCTCTGCGCCGGGCATATTAAGCGATAAAATAATAATCCCGATAAACAATGTCAGTGCCACCGAAGCACCGACAATCAGTTTTTTACTTACTTTCATGGTAACCTCCAAAAATTTTATCGACCGTATAAATTTATTGAACCGAAAAACGAACCGTTCAAAGGTTCGTTTTCTCGTATATTTACGCTACCTCCACCGGATCCGGTGCCTTGGTATATAAACATTTTAATATGATTGGTACGGAAATGCTAGATATAATAATTAATAAAATTACGGGAGTAAAGTAGGAAGAATCAATCATACCGATGTCCATTCCCTTCTGCGTTATAATCAGGGCTACTTCTCCCCTGGTCATCATCCCCACACCAATTTTTAAACAATCGACTCCTCTGATTTTAAATATCTTTGCCATGAGTCCGCAGCCGATGATTTTGGTAACCAGAGCAACCAATACAAAGACCACACTAAACCAAAGCATATTCATATTCAGACCGTCCAAAGATGTTTTAAGACCGATACAAACAAAGAACACCGGTCCGAAAATCATATAACCGTTGATGTTGATTTTCCGGTCAATGTACTCCGCATCCCGGATATTACAAAGGATAATTCCTGCCACATAAGCGCCGGTAATATCAGCAATCCCGAAATATTCCTCTGCACAATACGCAAGTCCGAAACAAAGGGCCAAGCCGATGATGGGAATTCGTCTGGAATGTGGATATCTGGCATCAATTTTCTGGAAAATGCGGTAAATAATATAGCCGCCCACAATTGCCAGAGCAAAAAACAACAGCGTATTGGTCACTACCAAAACAGGGTTAGAAGTGGGATCCTTAAATCCAATGACGAAGGTCAACACAATAATACCAATGACATCATCAATAATCGCTGCGCTAAGGATGGTCTGGCCAATGCGGCCTTTCAAATAACCCAGCTCTTTTAAGGTTTCCACGGTAATTCCTACGCTGGTAGCCGTCATGATACTGCCTATCATAAGTCCCCGGAAAAATCCGTCGGTACCGATACCGTCAAATCCGTTAAATGCAATATAGAGCAAAAAACCGCCGATAAACGGAACGAGCACACCCATACAAGCGATGCAAAAGGCCAACACACCGGACTTTTTCAATTCCTTCAAGTTGGTCTCCAAACCTGCGGAAAACATAATCAGGATAACTCCGATTTCCGCCAATTTGATAAGGAAATCCGTCTGCTGTACCCAACCAAGCAGACAGGGACCAATGATAAGTCCTGCAATAATTTCACCTACAACCATGGGTGCTTTCAATTTTCTGGCCAGAATACCGAAAAATTTTGCAGCCAATAATATAATTGCCAAGTCTTTAAATATCAGATAACTTTCCATTTTAAACACCAAACCTTTTTCCTATTATCCAATGTCCGATTATAGCACCATGCCACCCTGTTTTCAAATAAAAAATGAAATGAAATAAATTTTCATTGAAATAATTCTGTAGACAGATACCGGTCACCGGAATCCGGGAAAATTACAACGATATTTTTTCCTTCGTTTTCTTTTCTTTTCGCAACGGTAATTGCTCCGTAAAGAGCTGCACCGGAAGATATTCCCACTAAAATTCCCTCTTCTTTTCCGATTTTACGGCCCGTTTCAAAAGCTTCTTCATTTTTTACGGTTATAATTTCGTTATAAATTCCGGTGTCTAAAATTTCCGGAACAAAGCCGGCACCGATTCCCTGAATCTTGTGACTTCCCGCTTTTCCTCCGGACAAAACCGCAGAATCCGCCGGTTCCACGCCCACGACCATAAGATTTTCTTTTTTGGATTTCAAATATCTGCCGGTACCGGTTATGGTCCCTCCCGTACCGATGGCGGAAACGAAAATATCAATTTCCCCGTTCATATCCTCCCAAATTTCGGGACCCGTAGTCTCAAAATGTGCTTTGCAATTCACGGGATTTACAAACTGTCCCGCAACAAAACTGCCCGGAATCTCTTTGTTTAATTGCTCTGCTTTTTCAATTGCACCCGCCATTCCTTTGCTTCCATCCGTCAGAACCAGTTCGGCGCCGTAAGAGCGAATTAGTGTCCGTCTTTCCTCTGACATTGTCTCCGGCATAACAATCATTACCTTATATCCTCTTGCTACTGCCACCAGGGCAAGACCGATTCCCGTATTTCCGGAAGTAGGTTCAATGATTACCGAACCTTCTTTTAAAAGTCCTCTGTTTTCCGCGTCTTCTATCATGGCCTTTGCAACCCTGTCTTTAATAGAGCCCGCCGGATTTAAATATTCCAGTTTTGCATACAAATTTGCTTTCACACCAAATGCTTCTTCTATATGATGCAATCGCAAAAGCGGTGTATTTCCGATAAGTTCATCTGCAGAATGATAAATTCTTTTCATACTTTTTCACCTCTTAATTTTATATAAATAAGTATTTCCCGTTTTTCCCGTTCTCTCCACCAATTCCAAAAAATTTAATATATGGAGTAAAAGTCTCGCATAGCTTACATGACAACCTGCCTCCAGCGCCAAATCCGATGACGTAAATTCATCTTCCGGGTGATTTAATAAAGATTCCGGAAGCAAATTTAAATAATCTTCTTTCCTGTCGATGAAAAATTCACCTTTTATGGCTGTAGGTATCCGGTCCGACTTGGTGGCCCCTTTTTTCCTATTTGCAGAATAACCGTCCAGCAATTTATATTCTTCCATTTCGATAAAACAGAGAATAAAATGCAAATTATCTTCCTTTAAATAATTTTTAATTGCATACAATTCGGGAACAATATCGTAGAGTTTCCCGTGTAACGGCGACTTTTTTCTCGAACTTACTTCACCGGTATCCACATCCACCCAGCGGATATATTTTACCAGAGGAACCGGATATACAATGGTAACATCATGTTCCTTTAAAAAACAGTCCAGTTTCCGACGCATCAGATGAAAGCTTTTGGACTGAATTTCATAAATTTCGCCTTCCCGACAGATATCTGCCACAAAGGAGCCGATTTTTATTTCATGATAATCTTCCCGGGGAGCATAGTAATATTTCAAGACCGCATGCACCGTCTTTTCCGATAAAGTTCCGATTCCGTTTAACCCCTGCTCTTTTCCCACGATTTTTTTACAAGCACTGTCAAACAAGTCGAAATCCACATTTTCGGATATCATTTTTTCTTCGGTAATCGGCCTCATTTTTTTCTTTTTTATCGCTTTTTCGCTTTTAATCTTCTTTTTTTCCATAGTTAAAAATATTAGAAAATAGTATTTAAAGTCGGAAAAAGGAAAACGATTTCTCGTTTTCCTCTTTCTTGCTTATTATTCTTCGTCAGAATCCTCAGAATCATCCTCGTGGAAGGATTTATCCTCTTCCTCTTCGGCTAATCTTTCCTGATAACGCTGCGCCAATTCCTGATTTGCTGCTTCCGTATCTTCCATAGCATCTTCTATATTTTCAAATTCACTGATGCCGTCACTTACTTTTTCACGGACCTTGGCAATCTGGGCTACCTTCACGCCGGTTTCTAAGTTAATCATCTTCACACCGGAAGTATTTCTTCCCAGAACGGAAATATCGTCCATTCGAAGCTGGATAATGATTCCCTTGGAGGTAATCATCATAATCTCATGGTCGTCCGTAACTGCCTTCACACCGATTACATCACCGGTCTTTTCGGTAATCTTGTAGCATCTTACACCCTTACCGCCACGGTTCTGAACATGGAATTCTTCCAGATAGGTTCTCTTACCCATACCGTTTTCGCTGACAATCAGGAGGGAATCTCCCTGATGATCTAGCTGCATTCCCACGATTTCATCATCGTAAGAAAGATTCATACCGATAACACCCATAGAGGTTCTTCCGGTAGCGCGTACGTCAGTCTCCTTAAAGCGGATACACATACCGTACTTGGTTACTAAGAAGATTTCCGTATCCTTATCGGTCTGTTTTACTTCAATCAATTCATCATCATCCCTAAGATTAATGGCAGCAAGACCATTCTTTCTGATATGGGAGAATTCCATAATGGAAGTTTTCTTTACGGTACCTTTCCGGGTAACCATAAAGAGATTCTTTTCTTCCTCGTATTCCTTTACGGGAATTACTGCAGAAATCTTTTCTCCGGGATTTAACTGCAGAAGATTTACAATCGCCGTACCTCTGGCAGTTCTTCCGGCCTCCGGAATTTCGTAGGTCTTTAAGCGGTAAACCCGGCCCATATTGGTAAAGAACATGATGTAGTGATGGGTCGTAGTCATAAGCAAATCTTCAATAAAGTCATCTTCGATAGTGGTCATTCCTTTGATTCCCTTACCGCCGCGGTTCTGGGATTTGAAATTATCCACCGTCATTCTCTTGATATAACCGAGATTTGTCATGGCAATGACTGCATTATCCACAGGAATCATATCTTCCATGGAAATATCAAATTCATCGTATCCGATGGATGTTCTTCTGTCATCACCGTACTTTTCTGCGGTAAATAAGAGTTCATCACGGATTACACCCAGCAATAATTTTTCATCAGCCAAAATAGCTTTCAATTCTTTAATCTTCTGTACTAACTCATTGTGTTCGTTTTCCAGTTTTTCTCTTTCCAAACCGGTCAACGCACGAAGTCGCATATCAACAATTGCCTGGGCCTGCACTTCGGTAAGTCCGAATCTCTCCATAAGCTTTTCTTTTGCTTCCTGAGTATTCTTACTTCCTCTGATAATACGGATTACTTCGTCAATATGATCCAAAGCAATCAATAAGCCTTGCAAAATATGGTCTCTTTCTTCGGCTTTATTCAAATCATATCTGGTTCTTCTGGTAACAACTTCTTCCTGATGTTTCAGATATTCCTCCAACATCTGGAGCAAATTCAAAACCTTCGGCTCGTTATTTACCAGCGCAAGCATAATTACGCCAAACGTATCCTGAAGCTGGGTATGCTTATAAAGCTGATTTAAAATAACATTGGCATTGGCATCCTTACGAAGCTCAATTACCACACGCATACCTTCCCTGTTGGACTCATCGCGGATATCGGTAATTCCGTCCACTTTTTTGAGTTTTACCAGCTCTGCCATTTTCAGAATCAAATTGGCTTTATTCACCATATAAGGCAATTCGGTAATGATAATCTGGGATTTGCCGTTAGGCAGGGTCTCAATATTGGTAATACCGCGAAGTTTTACCTTTCCCCGTCCTGTTCTGTAAGCTTCCGCAATTCCTTTGGTACCCAAAATCTGTGCACCGGTAGGGAAATCCGGACCTTTTACAATATCCAGAATCTCGTCAATTTCCGTATCTCTGTCTTCTTCTACGCGGTTATCGATGATTTTAACCACCGCATTTACCGTTTCTCTTAAGTTGTGAGGCGGAATATTGGTGGCCATACCAACCGCGATACCGGTGGTACCGTTTACCAAAAGGTTGGGATAGCGGCTGGGAAGAACGGAAGGCTCCCGTTCCGTTTCATCAAAGTTTGGTACAAAATCAACCGTGTCTTTATTGATGTCTGCAAGAAGCTCCATGGAAATTTTGGATAATCTTGCTTCCGTATATCGCATTGCCGCAGCACCGTCGCCGTCCACGGAACCAAAGTTACCGTGACCGTCTACCAAAGGATATCTGGTGTTCCAGTCCTGAGCCATATTAACCAACGCACCATAGATAGAGCTGTCACCGTGAGGGTGATACTTACCCATGGTATCACCGACAATACGTGCACATTTTCTGTGAGGCTTGTCGGGTCCGTTATTTAACTCAATCATAGAGAAAAGAATACGTCTTTGTACCGGCTTCAAACCGTCCCTTACGTCCGGAAGTGCTCTGGACGCAATAACGCTCATGGCATAATCAATATATGATTTTTCCATGGTTTTCTTTAGATCTACTTCTTGGATTTTATCAAAAATTTTGTCATCCATGTTTTATATACTCCATTCTAAGAATTCGAATTCACTGATTCTATTAAATAAATCAAATCAATTAATTTAAATAAAATTTAAATATCCAAATTCTTTACAAATTTAGCATTTGCTTCAATAAATTCACGTCTCGGCTCTACTTTATCGCCCATCAGAGTGGTAAAGGTTAAATCCACTTCGGACTCTGCATTTTCATCCATACATACTTTCAAAAGAACTCGTTTTTCCGGATCCATGGTGGTATCCCAAAGCTGCTCGGCATCCATTTCTCCAAGACCTTTGTAACGCTGAATCTTATTATTCTGGTCGCGGCCTACTTCCGTCAAAATCTGATCCAATTCTTCATCGGAATAAGCATACCAAACCTTTTTATTTTTCTCTAATTTATACAAAGGCGGCTGTGCCAGATAAACATAACCCTGCTTAATGAGTTCCGGCATGAAACGATAGAGGAACGTAAGCATAAGAGTAGCAATATGAGCACCATCCACGTCCGCATCGGTCATGATAATAATCTTGTGATAACGAAGCTTGGAAATATCAAAATCTTCGTGAATACCGGTACCAAAAGCTGTAATCATGGCTTTGATTTCCGCATTGGCATAGATTTTATCCAATCTCGCTTTTTCTACATTCAAAATCTTACCGCGAAGGGGCAAAATAGCCTGGGTTGCACGGCTTCTTGCGGATTTCGCACTACCACCCGCAGAATCTCCCTCTACGATGTAAATTTCACAGTTTTTCGGATCCTTGTCAGAGCAATCCGCCAATTTTCCGGGAAGAGAAGAACCTTCCAACGCAGTTTTTCTTCTGGTAAGGTCTCTTGCCTTTCTTGCTGCTTCTCTTGCACGCTGGGCCAAAATGGATTTTTCGCAAATCATTTTAGCCACAATAGGATTTTGCTCTAAGAAATAAGTCAGCTGCTCTCCTACAATATGATCCACTGCAGTTCTGGCTTCCGTATTACCCAATTTTTGTTTGGTCTGTCCTTCAAACTGGGGATCCTCAATCTTGATGGAAATAATCGCTGTCAAACCTTCTCTGATGTCTTCACCGCTAAGATTTGGCTCGCTGTCTTTTAATATTTTATTGCTTCTTGCATAATCATTAAATGTCTTTGTCAGCGCACGTTTAAATCCTTCTACGTGGGTTCCGCCTTCCGGCGTATTGATATTATTTACGAAGCCATAAACACTTTCGTTATAATTATCATTATGCTGAATGGCAACTTCCACATATACATTTTCTTTGCTGCCTTCAAAGTACATAATATCCTCATAAAGAGGGGTTTTGCTCTTATTCAGATAGCTTACGAATTCTTTAATACCGCCTTCGTAATGGAAAACTTTCTTCTTTTCTCCCTCATCACTTCTTAAATCAGTAAGCTCAATTTTAAGCCCTTTGGTGAGGAAAGCCATTTCACGAAGTCTTTGTTTTAACGTATCAAAATCGTATTCCGTTTCCTCAAAAATCGTAGGATCCGGCTGGAATGTAACCTTGGTACCGGTCTTATTCTCGTCGCAATTACCGATAACTTTCAAAGGATAACATACATTTCCTCTTTCATATCTCTGAATATAAATCTTGCCTTCTTTACAAATTTCCACTTCCAACCAGGTAGAAAGTGCATTAACAACAGACGCACCAACACCGTGAAGACCACCGGATACCTTGTATCCTCCACCGCCGAATTTTCCGCCGGCATGAAGAATGGTAAATACCACTTCTACAGCAGGAAGTCCTGCTTTTTGGTTGATTCCCACCGGAATACCTCTTCCGTTATCCTCTACCGTAATGGAATTTCCTTTGTTGATATAAACGGAAATGGTATCACAAAAACCGGCAAGAGCCTCATCTACGGAATTATCTACAATTTCATATACCAAATGATGAAGTCCTCTTACGGACGTGGTACCGATATACATACCCGGTCTTTTACGAACGGCTTCCAAACCTTCCAAAATCTGAATTTGGTCCGCACCGTATTCCGGATTATCCTGTTCATTTATCAAAATATCTTTTTCGTCTGCCATATGCTTAACCATGCCTTTCTTAAACTTCTGCATCTTTGAGGCTGTTTAATTTTTATTTTAATTTTCGTTTTCCACAACACCTTCAGTAACTTTAAAAATCTTGTTTATTTCAAAACGGTTATTGATAAAATCATCCAAACCGGTACAGGTAATAATCGTCTGGATATCACCTATACTGTTGAGCAAATGATTCTGACGGTTACTGTCTAATTCCGATAAAACATCATCCAGCAAAAGAACCGGTTTATCTTTGGTTATTTTTTTTACCAATTCTATTTCCGACAGTTTTAAGGAAAGTGCCGCTGTTCTTTGTTGCCCCTGGGAACCGTAGGTACGTACATCGATTCCGTTGGAACAAAATACAAAATCATCTCTGTGGGGACCTGCGGAAGTCATTTTTAATTTAATGTCTTTCTCTAAATTCTTTTTCAGCAAATCCTCAAAATCTTCCGCCTTTACATAAGGCTCATATTGAATTACCAGTTCTTCCTTGCCACCGGACAAATTTTTATGTATGTCATAAATGATTTCGTTTAACTGCTGAACAAAAAGTTCCCGGCGTTCTATTATTTTTTGCCCGTAGGATACAAGTTGCATATCCCATATTCCCAGCATATCTTTATAATCATTGTTAAAATAAATTTCTTTTAGCAATTTATTTCTTTGATTTATGATTTTATTATAATTATTTAAATTATAAAGGTAGATGGAATCTAACTGACAAAGCTCCATATCCACAAACCGGCGACGCTCCGAAGGAGCGTTTTTTATAATGGATAAATCTTCCGGTGAAAAAAATACCACATTTAATAATCCGAGAAGTTCTGCTGCTTTTTTTAATTTCACCATATCCACAGCAATTCCCTTGGATTTGGATTTACGAAGGTGCATATCCACCCGGCGCTCCAAGCCCTCTTTATCAAGATAAGTCTTAATATGGGCTTCTTCAGCATCAAAATTGATAATTTCCTTGTCTTTGCTTCCCTTATGTGATTTTGTAGTTGCTGAAACATAGATCGCTTCAAGAATATTAGTTTTTCCCTGGGCATTATCCCCATATAAGATGTTCACACCTTCATCAAAAGAAATCTGCAGGGATTTATAATTTCTGAAATTTTCAAGTTCCAATGATTTTATGATCATTTAAACTCATTCCTCTATTTTTATCGTATTACCGCGATAGGTAAATTCATCTCCGGCATAAAGTTTTTTTCCTCTCTGGGTGCAAACTTCGCCGTTTATCTCTACTTCTCCGTCAACAACGGCATATTTGGCTTCTACGCCGTCATCCACCAGCCCGGCTGCTTTTAAAGCCTGTCCGAGCTTTATGTATTCATCTCTTAGTTTAATGCTGTTCATTGTTCATCCTCATTAGCTTAAGTTTACCGGAAGAATCATATAAATGAATTTTTCATTTTCATCTTTGATATAACAGGGTGCTTTCGGATTTACAAAATAAACATCAATACTTTCTTCATCAATTACCTTCAGGGCATCCAACATGAATTTCGGATTAAATCCGATTCGGATATCTTTTCCCTGCTTTGAAATTTCAATGTCTTCATCCATACTTCCGAGAGGAGAATTCACTTCCAACTTTAAAGTATCTTCACTCACCGTAACCACAATGGGTTTTTTATTTCCTTCCTTGGAAAACAGCATGGAACGGTCAATACAATCATACAAATCCTTTTTGTTGATGGTTATTTTGGTTTCATACTCGGAGGACATCATTTTGTCCACATTGAAATAATTTCCTTCAATCAATCTGGAAACTACCGTTGTATTATCAAATTCAAATAATACATGATTATTTGTTATATAAATAATTACTTCCGATTCCGTATCACCGGAAAGAATCTTGCTGATTTCATTCAAAGTCTTACCGGGAATAATCACTTCTTTTTCCGAATAAATGTCTTTCAGCTGCACTTTTCTTACGGAAATACGATGTCCGTCCAAAGAAGTAATTTTAAGCTGGTCATTTTTAATTATAATATCAAGACCTGTCATAATCTTATTGGTACTTCCGAATCCTACGGAGAAGATTGTCTGACGAATCAGTTCTTTCAGGGTAAACTGGGAAATAACAATAGATTCTTCTTTTTCTACCTTCGGAAGATTGGTAAAATCATCTCCTGATTTACCGGCAATTGCCATTTTTGCTTTCATACAGGTGATGGTAGCAGTATAAGCATCATCTGTTTCAATGGTAACATCACCTTCCGGAAGTTTTCTTACAACATCCAAAAACATTTTTGCTTCCAATGCAACTTTACCTGTTTCCAAAATCTGACCTTCTACATAAGTCTCAATACCAAGCTCTGTATCGTTCGCTGTAAATTTAATGGAATCATCATTTACTTCGATTAAAATACATTCCAAAATGGACATTGTTGTGTTGGTTGGTACTGCTTTGGAAACAATCTGTACACCGGCTACCAAATCTGATCTTGAACAAATTATCTTCATGTGTAAAATTTCTCCCTTCTGGTGCTTAAAATATTATAAAATAAATAATTTTATTAATAATAGTATTATAGGTTGTGGATTTGTGCATAACCTCTTATATTATACTAAAATATTGAAAAAATTAAAAGGATAAAGTGTTAATAAATCGCAAAAATCAATCAAAAAAAATGGTTATAATTTTCGCCTTTTTTTGATAAAAAATATTAAAAAAATTAAATAAAAAAACTGTCAACTTATGATGAACAATAAATCAACAGTTTTATTAACAATTTGTTATTAAGAAGATATGATTTTACTCTTTAAGGTCTCGATGGTTTCTTTGAATTCAGGGTTTTTTTCAATATCTTTGCTGATTTGATCATAGCCGTGTTTTACGGTAGAATGATCTCTTTCCAGCAAAGCTCCGATGCCTTCCAATGTAGTATCGGTCATTTCCCTGCACAAATACATAAAAATCTGTCTCGGAGTAACGATTTTTTTCGTTCTCTTGGTAGAAGTAATATCCTCCAAATCGATGCCAAAATGTTCGGAAACCACTTCCAATATAAGATTCGGTGTAACAATCTTTGGCTTATCGGGAAAAATCATATCTTTTAATGCTTCTTCCGCCAGTTCCATATCAATGGTACGGTTCTGGTTAATTTTGGAATAAGCATTTACTTTGTTAAGTGCTCCTTCCAATTCACGCACGTTGGATTTAATGTTGGTAGCAATATAATCAATAACCTCGTTTGGTATGATTTTATTAAAGGTTTCTGCATATTTACGAAGAATTGCAACTCTTGTTTCATATACCGGAGGCTGGATATCAACAATAAGACCCCATTCGAAACGGGAGCGGAACCGCTCATCCAAAGTATTCATTTCTTTCGGGTGTTTATCGGAAGAAATAATGATTGCTTTACCGGCAGAATGCAGCGCATTAAAAGTATAGAAAAATTCTTCCTGGGTGGAAGGTTTTCCTATAATGAACTGAATATCGTCAATTAAAAGCACATCAATATTTCTGTATTTTTCACGAAGTTTTGTCATGGAAGACATATTTCCGCTGGAATTACCGAGCCTAATGGATTCGATAACTTCATTGGTAAATTCTTCGGAAGTAACGTATAAAACCTTCATGTTGTTGTTATGCTCTACAATATAATGGCCGATGGAATTCATAAGATGGGTTTTGCCCAGTCCGGAACCGCCGTAAATAAAAAGCGGGTTAAAATCTTTTCCGGGAGATTCTGCTACGGCAAGGCAGGCAGAATGAGCCATATTATTATTGGAACCTACGACAAAGGTTTCAAAACGGTATTTTTTATTAAGATTGGCATCTTTCAAAAGGTTGGAGAGTTTTGATTTACCGGGTTTGGATGAATCCTCGGAAGCAGTATTTTCACCGGAAATTTCTTCGTTTTCTTCTTCCTTATTTTCCAGAGTAAATACGATTTCACACATGGTGCCTACAAATTCCGAAATAATAACCTGGAAGCAGCTTTTATATTTTTTACTGATATAATCTACCATCTGTGTGTGGTTGTTAGGAACTAAGATGGTAACGGTATTATCTTTATAATTGCTGTATTTTAAAGGTTCAATCCAGATATTATAAGCAATATCCGTAATTTCGAATTCTTTTCTGATGTTTTCTTTTATGCTCTGCCAATTATTTTTTATGATTTCCATTTGTAAAACCTCATGAATTTTTCTTGTTCTATGTTACCTTAAAATGAAAATAATTTCAAATTTAAAAAAAATTAATAATAGGTTTACATAGTATATTAAAATAATTTATATTTTTTATTTTGTGAATAAAAAGCGAACATTGTAAAGTCCCTTTTTTATTGGATTTTTTTTGATAACTAACAAATTATAAACAAGTTATCCACAAATAGTTGATAACTTTATGTAAATTATTGAATAGTTATCCACAATATCAAAAATTATATATCTTGTGGTTAACAAAATAACCTGTCCACAAAATATGGAATTATTAAAAAAAAAGAAAATTTTTTTGCGGAAAATGAAAGGGTAAAATTTAGGAAAGTATTGATAAAATCAAGAAAATTCCTTGACTATATGCGTTTCTTCTTATATAATCAAAGACGAATTTTCTGACACCAGAAATATTAGTAAGAAAGAGAGGTGTATTGATAATGAAGATGACATTTCAGCCTAAGAAACGTGTAAGATCTAAAGTTCACGGTTTTCGTTCAAGAATGAGTACTCCCGGAGGAAGAAAAGTTCTTGCATCCAGAAGAAGAAAAGGAAGAAAAGTATTATCAGCTTAAAAGGCCTACCTTATAGGCCTTTTTTTCTGATATATTTCTTTCTGTGAATTTTAATAAAAAAAGAAGTTTTATTAAGAAGAAGATGAATTATGAAATTTTCAGAATCATTAAAAAAATACGACGATTTTAAGTCCGTTTACAACAAGGGTAAATCCTATGCAAATAAGTATCTGGTTATGTATGTGTCAGAAAATCACCTTGGAAAAAACCGACTTGGAATATCCGTCAGTAAAAAAGTTGGAAATAGTGTTATAAGACACAGACTCACAAGGTTAATCAGAGAGAGTTACAGACTACATGAAGAGATATTCAATAGTGGTTTGGATATCGTAGTCATCGCCAGAAATACCGCCGCAGGGATTAGGTTTGCCGCTGTGGAAAGTGCATTTCTGCATTTATCAAGACTTCATAAAATTATAAATAAGGATAAAACGGAATGAGTTTCTTCCTATTATTATGTATTTTATTATGTATTGTTTTGCTTATGTAATGAAAAATATAATTTATGATGTCAGCTCGTACATGGATTAAAAGAAATGAAAAAAGTGCTTATATATCTAATTAAATTTTATAGGAAATATATCTCTCCTTTAAAAAGAACGAAATGTCCTTATTTTCCTTCCTGTTCCCAATATGGTTTGGAAGCAGTGGAAAAATACGGGGCTTTCAAAGGGGGATTTTTGGCGTTGTGGAGAATTCTGCGATGCAATCCTTTTTCTAAAGGAGGATATGATCCGGTTCCTTAAATTTTTTGGAGGTGTATTTTAATTTGGATTTTATGTTATTAACACAGGTTACGGGTATTTTAAAACCCTTTGCCTGGATACTGGGTAACATACTAAACGGTATTTTTTGGGTTTTGGACAAGATTACCGGGGGAAATCCCAATACCGGTGTTGCCATTATTTTATTTACGGTTGTAGTGAACTGCCTTATGATTCCTTTGACCGTAAAACAGCAGAAATTTTCAAAATTTACTGCAAAAATGAATCCGGAACTTCAGGCGATTCAGAACAAATACAAAGGGAAAAATGATCAGGACTCTATAATGAAAATGCAGGCGGAGACCCAGTTTGTTTATTCCAAGTACGGTGTTTCCCCTACCGGAAGCTGCGTACAGCTTTTGATTCAGTTCCCGATTTTGATTTCTCTTTACAGAGTTATTTACAATATGCCTGCTTACGTAGCTAAAATTAAAGAAGCTTTTATGCCTTTGGTAAGTAAATTTATCTATAAAGAAGGCAGTGTTGAATTTTTGCAGAGTTGTCAGAGCTACAATTACTATAAAAAGCAGTTTAGTAATGAGTTATTCGGTGTTACGCAGATTGACAGCGGTATTGAATATACACAGAATACTTATATTGACGTATTAAACCGTGCCAGTACGGGAGAATGGAACAGCTTAAAAGAGCAGTTTCCGGATTTGATTAACGAAGCCACTACTGCTACGGATCTTTTGGAAAATTATAATCAGTTTTTAATGATTGATAATATCAGTAATTCTCCTTCTTTTATTATCAATACTGCATGGAATGCTGATGAAAGAAATTGGATTTTGATTATCGGCGCCATTATGATTCCGGTGCTTTCCGCATTGACACAGTGGATCAATACAAAGTTGATGCCTCAGCAGCAAAATAATAATAAGAAAAATGACGGCATGGAAGATCCTATGGTAGCTTCCATGAAAACCATGAACAATTTAATGCCGATTATGTCTGCATTTTTCTGCTACACCATGCCTGCCGGTATGGGTATTTACTGGATTACCGGTTCTGTGGTAAGAGGTGTCATTCAGGTTTGTGTAAATAAATACCTGGACAAAATCGATATTGATGAAATGATTAAGAAAAATATCGAGAAAAACAATGAGCTTCGTGCAAAACAGGGACTTCCTCCCCAGCAGATTAACCAAAATGCTACCAAAAATACGAGAAACTTGGAAAACAAGGCAGAAAATAAATCTTCCGAAAAAAAGGTAGATAATACAAAACAAATTAAAGATTCTACCGAGTATTATAAGAAATTGAATAATGCAAAGGAAGGAAGTCTTGCTTCCAAAGTAAATATGGTAAAGCAGTATAATGAGCGTGGAAATGCTAAGGATAAGGAAGAATAAAAATCAGAGAGGAAAAAATGATGGAATATAAAGAGTTTTCAGCAAAAACAGTCAGCGATTGTATCACAGATGCTTGTACCAGTTTTGGTGTTCCCAGTGACAGACTTGATTATCAGGTAGTTTCCGAAGGTTCCGCCGGTTTCATGGGATTTGGTGCAAAAGCAGCCGTAATCAATGCAAGAATTAAAGAAGAGCAGGCAGAAGAAGCACCTGCAAAGGCTCCGGAAGTAAAAGAAGAAGTAAAGAAAGAAGAGCCTAAAAAGGAAGTTAGAGAAGAAGTTCTTCCGGAAAAAAAGGAAGAAAAGAAGGAAACAGTTGCAGAAAATAAAGAAAAACCTGCAAAAGAGTTCAGCGAAGAAGAAATTAACAAAATGAAAGCAGATGCAGAGAAATTCCTGAAAGACGTATTTGCATCCATGAAAATGGAAGTAAATGTAGATTGTAAATACAGCTTGCTTGACGGTACCTTGAATGTAGATTTATCCGGCGCTGAAATGGGCGTTTTAATCGGAAAAAGAGGACAGACTCTGGATTCTCTTCAGTACTTGACCTCTCTTGTAGTAAATAAAGGTACTGCAGAATACATCAGAGTAAAGGTGGATACCGAAAATTATCGCCAGAGAAGAAAAGAAACTTTGGAAAATCTTGCAAAGAACATTGCTTTCAAGGTTAAAAGAACAAGACGTCCGGTATCTTTGGAACCCATGAATCCTTATGAAAGAAGAATTATTCATTCTGCACTTCAGAATGACAGATATGTAACAACCCACAGCGAAGGAGAAGAACCCTTCCGTAAAGTTGTTGTAACATTAAAAAGATAGTTAATATCATATAATTATAAAAAAAGTTTTTTGTCCAATGTAATTTTATTCCTTTTACGGAATTTAAATTACATTGGATTTTTTATTTTTTTCCTTGGGATAAAAGCATTTACAACGGTTTTTAAATGATTTATTATAAAATCATGAAAACAGATACCATTGCAGCGATTGCTACCGGAATGACGGAGGCCGGCATCGGAATTATAAGGATTAGCGGTGAGGATTCCATTCAGGTAGCAGATAAGATTTTTAAATCAAAATCAAATAAAAAATTAAGTCATCAAAAAAGTCATACCATGCATTTTGGTATGATTTTTGATGATGAAAATACGATTGATGAAGTTTTGGTCAGCGTGATGATTGCTCCCCACAGTTATACCGGTGAAAATACGGTGGAGATTAATTGTCATGGTGGCATGTTTGTTATTAATAAGGTTTTAGAGACGGTTCTGAGAAACGGCGCAAGACTGGCGGAGCCCGGGGAATTTACAAAGCGGGCATTTTTGAATGGAAAGATTGATTTGTCCAAGGCAGAAGCAGTTATGGATTTGATTCAGTCAAAAAATGATTTTGCCGTAAAGAACTCCATGAATCATTTAAAGGGTGATGTTTTGGAGGAGGTTCGGAGTCTTCGGAGCGATATTATTTATGAAATCGCTTTTATTGAGTCGGCTTTGGATGACCCGGAACATATTAGTTTAGAGGGATATCCGGAGCAGCTTTTGGAAAAAACCGACAAACTTTTAGAAAAGTTAAATGCATTAAAGGAGCGTTCCGGAAACGGACGTATAAGGAAAGACGGTGTTTCCACGGTAATTGTAGGAAAGCCCAATGCCGGTAAGTCTTCTCTTTTGAACCTTCTTGCAGGGGAAGAAAGGGCGATTGTTACGGATTATGCGGGAACTACCAGAGATATTTTGGAGGAAACCGTCAAGATTGCGGATTTGGTTTTAAAGATTACCGATACGGCCGGAATCAGAAATGCGGATGATGCGGTAGAAAAAATCGGTGTGGAGAGGGCCAAAGCCTATGCCATGGATGCGGATTTGATTCTTTATATGGTGGATTCCTCTGTGCCATTGAATGAAAACGATATGGAAATCATGAAAATGATTCAGGATAAAAAAGTCATTGTTCTTCTGAATAAATCAGATTTGCAGCAGGAAGTTTCCGGGGAAGACCTCAGGACGCATTTTGAAAAGGATGTTTTTATTATCCCGATTTCCGCTAAGCAGCAGACCGGAATGGAAGAGTTTTCTGAGGCATTGAAAAAAATGTTTCTTTCCGGCCAAATCAGTTTAAATGAAGATATCGTAATAACGAATTTACGGCAAATCCGGGAAATTGAAGAATGCATCGAAAGCCTTTCTCTGGTAAGAAAAAGTATTTTGGACGGTATGCCGGAGGATTTCTTCTCCATTGATTTACAAAATGCCTATCTGCATCTGGGATATATTATAGGTGAAGAAGTAAATGATGATTTGGTAAATGAAATTTTTTCAAAATTCTGTATGGGAAAATAGGAGGGTTAAAATGTCAAATACAATCAGAGAAGTACTTATTAAAGATGAAAAAAACATTAAAATTCACGGGCGAACGGTGGAAAACAGAGACCCGGTAACTCTGGTTTGGACCGGCAGTTGCATTGAAATGAATGTAAAATGCAGCGAACTTTCCATTTTGCTTGCGGGGCCTTATGAAAATTACGAAAACTGGATTGCCATTGAAATTAATGGTGCAGTTTTGGCAAGACATATGATCAAGAAGAAAAAAACCTGGGTTAAGGTATTTCGCGGACTGAACCCTGCGGTGGTGACCAATGTTAAGATTATAAAAGAAGTGCAGGCAATGCATGAGGATGTGGAACATTGTCTGAAGGCTTATGCCGTGAAACTGGACGGTGAAATTCTTCCGGTGGAGGAGAGACCATACAAGTTGGAATTTATCGGTGACAGCATTACCTCCGGTGAAGGAGCTTTCGGTGCGAAGCAGGAAGAAGAGTGGATTTCTATGTTTTTTGGCCATGTGCATTCCTATCCTTACATGGTTTCCAAGGAATTGAATGCGGATTACAGGGTATTTTCCAAGAGCGGCTGGGGTATTTATTGTTCCTGGGATAATCAACCGCGGCTTAATATTCCGTCCCAGTATGAAAATATCTGTTCGGCAACATTCAGCGAGAAGCTGGCAAAGAAAGGCTTCTGCGAAAAAAATGATTTTGCGTCGTGGCAACCGGATGCAATTTTGGTTAATCTTGGAACCAATGATGACGGCGCTTTTCACAATCCCGCTTTTACGGATGAAAACGGTGTTACCCATAAAATGCGGATGAAGGGTGACAAATACCTGAAAAAAGACGGGGATAAGGTAAAAAATGCAGCGGTGGAATTTTTGAAAATTCTTCGTCGAAATAATGAAAATGCCCGGATTTTCTGGTGTTACGGAATGCTGGGCGACGGAATGAAGGAAATTCTCCTTGCAGCAATCAAGGAATACAAAGAAGAAACAAAAGATAAAAAAGTTGCTTTTCTGGAACTTCCCAATACTACGGAGGAAACAGTAGGTTCCCGTATGCATCCGGGAAAAGCCTCCCACGAAAAAGCGGCAAAAGTTATTGTGAAAAAACTTAAGAGTGTACTTTAATTATGGAAAATTTGATTACAAATAAAAATACAATACGGGAACAGGTGGATGTGTGCGTTATCGGTGCAGGACACGCCGGGTGCGAGGCGGCTTTGGCGGCTGCCAGGCTGGGATTGGAAACGGTTATTTTTACCGTCAGCGTGGATTCCATTGCCCTGATGCCCTGTAATCCCAACATCGGCGGTTCTTCGAAGGGACATTTGGTTCGGGAACTGGATGCCCTTGGCGGTGAAATGGGAAAAGTCATTGATAAGACTTTTATCCAGTCCAAGATGCTGAATAAATCGAAAGGACCGGCAGTGCATTCCCTTCGTGCCCAGGCGGATAAGGCGGATTATACCAGAGAAATGCGCCGGGTTTTGGAAAATCAGGACAATCTTACGATTCGCCAGTGTGAGGTATGTGAGATTCTCACGGAAGAAATACCCTGCGAGGATGCGGGAACGGCTGCGTCACAAAGGATTGTGGGCGTCCGTACTTATACCGGTGCAGTGTATGAATGTAAGGCGGTTATCATTTGCTCCGGAACTTATCTGAAGGCGAGATGTCTTTGCGGAGAAGCGATTACTTATACTGGGCCCAATGGTTTGCAGGCGGCCAATTATCTGTCCAAATCCTTGGAAGATCATGGCGTGGAGCTTCGCCGTTTTAAGACCGGAACTCCTGCCCGTATGGATAAACGTAGTATTGATTTTAGTAAGATGGAAGAACAAAAAGGCGATGATACCGTGGTTCCTTTTTCTTTTTCCACTAATCCGGAGGATGTGCAGATTGACCAGGTCAGTTGCTATCTTACCTATACCAATGAAAAAACCCATGAAATTATTCGGGCGAATCTGGACCGCTCACCCATTTATGCCGGTGTGATTGAAGGTACGGGACCCAGGTATTGTCCTTCGATTGAGGACAAGGTAGTGAAGTTTGCGGAAAAGGAACGGCATCAGGTATTTATTGAGCCGGAGGGACTTCATACCAATGAAATGTATGTGGGCGGAATGTCCTCATCCCTTCCGGAGGATGTGCAGCTTGCCATGTACCGAACGGTTCCGGGACTGGAAAATTGCAGGATGGTGCGTAATGCCTACGCTATTGAATATGATTGCATTGCGCCGAAGCAGCTTTCTGCTTCTTTGGAAATTAAGAAAATCAAAGGTCTTTTTTCCGCGGGGCAGTTCAACGGAAGCAGTGGCTATGAAGAGGCGGCGGTGCAGGGATTGATTGCCGGAATCAATGCGGTAAGAATGATTCAAGGGAAAGAAGCTCTGGTGCTGGACCGCGGGGAAAGTTATATCGGTGTGCTGATTGACGATTTGGTGACAAAGGAAAATAACGAGCCTTACCGAATGATGACTTCCAGAGCGGAATATCGTCTTCTTCTTCGGCAGGACAATGCAGACCTTCGTCTTCGTAAGTACGGCCACGAGGTGGGACTTGTGGATGAAGAAACTTATCGCCGCACCCTGGAGAAGGAAAGCCTGATTGAAAAAGAAGTAGAGAGAATGTTTTCCACTACGGTGGGTGCCAATAAGACTATTCAGGATTTTTTGGAGGCTCACGGAAGTGCTTCGGTGAAGAAAAGTACGGCCATGGCTGAGCTGATTTGCCGGCCGGAGCTTAGTTATGAGCTCTTAAAGGAGATTGATCCAGAGCGGGAAGAATTGCCTGCAGACGTAGTGGAGCAGATTAACATTAACATCAAATACGACGGATATATCAAGCGTCAGATGCAGCAGGTAAAACAATTCAAGAAGATGGAGACCAGGAAGATTCCGGCTTCTTTGAATTACGATGATGTTTCCAGTCTGCGTCTGGAAGCAAGGCAGAAATTAAAGGAATTTCGCCCGGAAAATGTGGGACAGGCTTCCCGAATCAGCGGTGTGAGCCCGGCTGACATTTCCGTACTTTTGGTGTATTTAGAGCAGTACAGAAAAGGATAATTTTATATTTATCTTCTTTTAATCAGAAAAAATTGGAGTAAGCCTTGGAACAGTTAAGAACTTATGCAAAAGAATTGAATATTGAGTTGTCGGATTTGCAGCTTGCGCAGTTTAGGAAATACTATGATTTGCTGCTGGAATGGAATTCTTTTATGAATCTTACTTCCATTACGGAGTATGATGAGGTGCTAAAAAAGCATTTTATTGACAGTATCTCTCTGATAAAAGCAGCGGATACGGATTTAATCCGGGAAGCTTTGCTTAAAGGTGCTGAGGTTTCTCTTTTGGATGTAGGCTGCGGCGCAGGATTTCCTTCCATTCCGCTGAAGATTGCTTTTCCGAATCTGAAGGTAACTATGCTGGATTCCTTAAATAAGCGGATTAAATTTTTGAATGAAGTGATTGGTGCGCTGGAGCTGGAAAATATTGAGGCACTGCACGGCAGAGCGGAGGATTTTGCAAAGCCCGGGCTCCTTCGGGAAAAGTTTGATATCTGCGTATCCAGAGCGGTGGCGAACCTTTCTACCTTGTCGGAATATTGCATTCCATACGTAAAAAAGGATGGGGTGTTTGTTGCTTATAAGTCGGAGGAATTTAAAAAGGAACGGGAAAATGCAGGGAAGGCAATTTCCGTTTTGGGCGGTGAAATCGAAGAAGTGTATGAATATACGCTTCCTTGCACCGAATTTTTCCGATGCCTTTGCGTAGTGCGGAAAAAGAAGAATACTCCTTCCAAATATCCGAGAAAGGCGGGTCTTCCCGGAAAGGAGCCGTTGAAGTAGATGAAAAATATTGAGCGGATTGATAAGTTTTTGAAAGAAGAATATGGAGCTTTGAAGGAAGTTCTTCTTGCTTTGGAGGCGGAGTATTCGGATGGCGAGATCAAGGAAAAAGAGTTGAATCGTTTTCTGGAATCCTTGGAGGAGGATGATTCCGAGGAAGATGTTTTTTCGCCTTTTCAAAAGAGCAGGAAAAATACTGAAAGCATTGCTTTAGAAAAAGAAAGAATAAAGGTTCAAGAGGAAATTTTGGCCGAACTTTCCGAAAAAATCGCGCTGCAGAAAAAGAAATGCGCAAAATATGAGAAGGTTATGAAAGAATTAGAGCCTATTTTAAACGGCGATTTACGGATTGTAAAGAAGGATAAAATCCTTGTAATTACGGACCTTATTGTCCTTTGTCAAGAAGAACTTGCGGATTTGGAAAATGAATTTTCCGATATGATTCGAAAGTTTGCGCCGGTGGATTCCAAGCGGGTGTTGCTTGACAGCAAAAAGTACTTTAAGCGGATGGCAAAGATTCGGGAAAAACTGGAAGAGTGCAGAGAGATGTTGAAATAGGATAAGAAAAGTCAGAATAAAGTTGATGTTGTAAAATATTTAGTTTGAATATAAATATGGATAAATTTTAAAAATAGCAGAACGAATTATGAATCGTTCTGCTACTTTTTGCTTATTGGATTATAATTTGTATTTATAATATTGTAGTGTGAAAGGAATGGTTAGTCGATTTCTTATGAAGCGGATTTAATAGTCGTTTACATCAAATTTCTTTTTACTTAATTTCGTATTTTCTGCCAGATTTTCCTGGTCAATGTGATCTTTTTTCTCATAAGAGAACATCTTTGCTACAATATTTGCAGGAAATTTGTTTATTGCTCTGTTATAAGCGGTAATATTTTGATTATATATTATTCTTGCCGACTGAAGATTTCTTTCTTCCGTTTGAACTTCAATTCTGGCATTTGTGAAGTGTGCATCTGTTTTTAAATCCGGAAATTGTTTTTCCAATGCCAGTAGATTTTCATATTTAACTTGTCCGCCTAATTCAATTAATGCGCTAACCTCTTTTTCATGAGTCTTAGAAGCAATACCCATGATATTAGCGTATACTTGATTTTTTCTATCTTCTGCATTAGAAACATTAGAACTTGCATCGGTCACTAATTCTTCCAAATCCGCAAATTCATTTCTCTTTTTAATTACATAAATAGCGATAACCAATAAAACTGCAATTACTAAAATCATCTCAAAACTCATTTTCTTCTCTCCTTATAATAAAATTTATCTTGGGTAATTGATTTATTACCTCTACATAATCTGAAATAACTGCATCAACTGATGTAAAACAATCTAAAATGGTTTCTTTGTAGAAATTCAGTGATTTATACATAGGTTCCAAATAGAATTGTTTTTTCAATTTGATTCTGATTTGGTTTCCGAAAAAATGAATGGAATCAGCAACAACTTCATTTATTACTTCATAATTATTGATGTAGTTTACTTGCATTTCCGGATCCATGTAATTCATTGTTTCCAGACGGTCCGTGTTGTCTCCCGTTTTTATAACATATTTATCCTTAAATGCAACGGAAGTAATCTGGACAATGTGCTCACTTTTTTCTTTTTTCATATGTTTATTTTCTTCCCGGTCTAATAAATAGATGGAAAATGCTCCGTATCCTTCCTCCATTTTGGCGCATATTTCTGCGATGCCGTTTTCCTCCCCAACTTTCACAAATAATGTAAAGCCGTCTTCTTCTATGTAGGTGCCATATCCATCAATTTTGTTTGCGACAAGTAAGGTATCCCTGTACGCTTCTCGAAGCGGAGTGTATTTGTTTTGCAGCTCCCGCAAGATATTTTGTCCTTTTTTATTAAGGATGTTTCCTATGATGAAATAAACCAGAGCCTTTACAAGATAAAATGCAATGAGGACGATAATCGCTATGTAGGGGTCGTCGATATTTAAATAAGTACTCATATAAAAGATTAAGGCAAAGCACCAGAAGCCGCGAATCAGAAGTCTTACAATTCCGGTTTCCAAATTCGGATTGTGTGTAATGAAAGGATACGGCTCAGCAAAAGGCCAGATGGCAATTAGAGCTCTTTTGTGTATAAAATCAGAAATATTGATAAATCTTATGGCTTTTTTTCTTGTTTTTTCATCGGTACTTATTTCATTCTTTAGTGTTTCGTCCATTTTTTCCCTCCCTTTTTATGATCTTATGATAGATACCAAATGGTATCTCACTTTTTTATCCTAGTACCATTTGGTATCTTTTGTCAAGAGTTAGCGAATTTTAGGGGCGATTTTTTTGAATTGTGGAATGAATTGCGATAGATTAGAAAATTTTTTCTTTGGAAATCAGACAGATATTTATTTTAAAGTTTTTGCCTTCAAAATCTTTGCAGATGCGTGAGCAGAAGCTTAAGAATGTGTTGTAAAATTCCCAGTCAATTTGGTTTTTGAAAAGTGGTTTGTCATTTTCGATTTGCCGGAGAATGGATGAAAAAGTTGTGTTTTCAATGCTTAGAAAGAATAAGTCTGAGTTGGTATGATTTGTCGTATTGTTTTTTGGGAAATGCTTGGTGAAATAGGGATAAATCTGTTTTAGAAATGTTTTTTCTTCGATGTAGAACTCATGCCAATATTTTGAATCTTTTCTTTTTGTTTCGGCTGACAGAGAAAATTGGTAGTAGCGCGGATAGTTTTTTTGTTGTTTTTTGGGGCGCCGGAAAATCAAGGTCATTGCTTCTTGAAATGCCTCATTTAGCATTATTTCGTCTGAATTATTCATGTAAAAGTCTCCTCTCTTTAAAATATAGATTTTGTGCTAATGATTTTACTGCGTTAAAAAATCTTTGCACACAAAAACTAAAGATGCTGAAGAAATATTAAATTTTGAAGAGTTTGGAGAATTTGCTCGAAATGAGCGGATTTGATCTGAATAGTATTTTTATTATTCGGATAACTGACAACACAACACCTGTTGCCTGGTATTTATGGTATATTTAACGTCCCCCACTCGGGAAAGAGGTGTTATCCTATTGTGCCCCTCGAAAGGTTCTGTGACCTTTACCTACATTTAGAATATAGCAATATAAACGAAACGTCAATGAATTTGTAATTCAATTTTTTTTAGGTTGCTCGATTTTGGAGACAAAATCCATCCACAAAAAGTCTGAAGTTTGTGTATAATTCTTCCAAGGATTCGGCTGCCATATTAATATCAGGTCGGCTCATAAACAAATTGTAGGGTTTCATTTTGGAGAGTCCGTTTTCATCCATAAAATTGGAAAAATAAGATAAGCAATCTCGGAGAAATCTGCATTCCTCATCCGATGTCTGAAATAAATAGGCAGTTTCAATATCCAGGTAATATCTTTTTTCTTTTTTATGATAAATGATTTCTATATCATTCATTGTATAGAGATTTGGTTGCTTTCCCGAAAGTTCGCCGGTCCCGATAATCCCCCAGACAAATTTTATCTCATCATTTTCTAAGGTGTAATCCCCGTATTTTCTTTTCATTTTCTTGCTGTGTTTTTCTTCCATTTTCCAGTCATAATCCATTTTCAGATTATCAATTTGCCGGAAAGGGAAATGTTTACAAAGCGTGCCATAATATATGTTGGAAAGAGAATAACATTTATCATGTATCGAGCAATCACGTTCTTTTTTATAGGGACATAAGATACATTGTATGTCTTTGTGCATAAAGTGTTCTCCCTTCATAATTCTTTTTTTAATTCCTCGTTCATATATGCTCCTTACTGTCTGACATAAACTCTTCCGTCCGGCTCTGTTTCAGATGTTGATGCATCGTAATTTTTTTCGTTTGCATCTGGATGATCCGCAGGACCGATATAAGTCATAGATAATAGAATGAAAGTCCCATCTTCATATCGACCGGTATAAGAATAACAGTGTGAAGCCATACTTCCCTGCCAGTCGAATGTATATAAGTCCGTTTCTTCGTTGTATGTGTAATTTACATTACCATGACTAGAAAGACCTTCATTAGAAAAATTAAAGCTCTGGTCCTCAAAAAAATAAAAACTTTTTGTATCTTCTATACCATCCTCTGTTACATATGTATATACATACACTCCCGGTGGAATGGTACCCGGTACATATTCCTCCAATGGCTGTTCCCGGAACGCCTCTTCTTCCGCTTCCTCTTCCGCAATCATCTCTTCGATTTCCGATTCAATCTGCTCCAGAGCTTCATCTGCTGTTTCCGGCTCCTTAGCTTCGCCGCATCCAGCCAACATACAAACCAATAAACCAATCATTAAAATCAACATATTTTTCTTCATAATTTTTCTCCTTTTCAACGCTTTTTACAAATGTAACGATTAGAATTTAATTTAATAATTAACTAAGCGGAAAAGAGTTACATAATCAGTATTTGAATCAATATAAAATTGATAATTTATTAAACAATATATTTCACAACCGGTCCAGTTTGTTTGATAATTTACCCATCCGCCATACTTAATGCAATATGTTCCATTTCCACTGTCATCAAATTGTTCAAAAGATAATTCTGAAAAAACGGTCTCACCTAAAAGAAGTACATCATTATAATATAAGCCTATTATTTCCGAGTATGCTCTTCCGTCTATAAAATAACAATAGGGATATGCTTCAATGCTCGGTTCAATTATTTTTACAGGCAAATTGTTAATTGCTACATTTTCATCAAAACAATTATAAACTTCTATATAAAACCAAGGAATATCATTGCAATATATGGTTAAAATCTCTTCTTCTTCAGGAAGAACAAGTTTCTCCGGATTATACTCATATGTATAATCTAAGGATGAAGAGTCAACTAACATCATTATTTCATTCATACTAACACCCGGAATATATAATATATCATCTATTTGTACTGCTCCACTGGTAGAAGAAACTTCATTCCATTGTGTTACAGCATCGAATGTCGGATGTTCAATTATTTCTCCTTCGATAGTTGTTTCATTTGCTGTTTCCCCTGCCTCTTCTTCCGCTTCCTCTTCCGCAATCATTTCTTCGATTTCCGATTCAATCTGCTCCAGAGCTTCATCTGCTGTTTCCGGCTCCTTAGCTTCGCCGCATCCGGCTAACATACAAACCAATAAACCAACCATTAAAATCAACGCATTTTTCTTCATAATTTTTTCCTCCTCTTTTTTAAAATGGTTTTGAAATTTTCATTCCTTACCACAGAAAATCAACGGTTCTTCTGCTGAAATGACTTTCCTCGATAAACTCTTCTTTTGTGCCGTCCGGGTGGTCGTACTGCCAATCCAAGATGACCTGGCTTAGACCATTTGGGCCGTTGCAAGCGAGAATCATTTCTTCGACTTCGTTTGCCCGGATGTAGGTGTTTTCGTTTTCACCGTCATCGAAAGGAATCAATAATTCTCCGTCGTTACTGTAAATCGGTTTTCTTTCTGTCATAAAAATTTTCCTCCTTTTTGTGTGTTACAATTTTTTCGTATGATGATGTTACAATAAAAGTGGACACGGAAAAACTGACGGTTACAAAGCTCTCGATTTACACCTTATCGGATACCATTCAGTATCCAATTTGTTTCTAGTATGTCACTATTTGGTATCCTTGTCAAATAGGAAAATTATTTTTTCTTTCCTATTTTCTATAGAAATTTGACAATAAGATTAGATTTTCGGTCATACTAGAAGAGAGGTGTAATTATGAAATATCAACGTTTAAGAGACTTACGAGAAGATCACGATCTTTCTCAGCGAGAGGTCGCTGATATTTTAAAATGTCAACGCGTTGTCTATCGTCGTTATGAGTGTGGCGAGCGGGAAGTACCCGTCTGGGTGGTGGCGACTCTTGCGGAATATTACAATGTTAGTATTGATTATCTTTTAGAACTTACAGATGTTAAGACACCCTATCCGCGGAAATAAGTGATACTTTGATTTTGAAGTTTTTCCCTTTGTAATCCCTTCGGATGCGATTGGTGTAAGACAAAAATGTGTTACAAAACGTCCATTTTTTTTGATATGCACAGATTTGCGTTTCTTCTGATTTTTCTATTAGAGGTTCTAATTCTTTTGTTTTAACTTTTTCACATAGAATTTCAAATTCGGTTTTATTTAGAATTATTTGCCGGGCATATGGCCCGGTACTTTTTTGACTTTTGCTCGGTTGCGGTATATGCGGAAATAGCCATTTCATAAAAGTATCTGCTTCTATATAAAATTGATGCCAGATTTTTGATTTTCTTGTTCTAAGTATTTTTGATATAGAAAATCGATAGTAGAGGGGATATTTTGTCCCATCTTTTTTTGGCCTTCGAAATATGAGTTCCATTGCTTTATCATAAGCCCGGTTCACTCTTGCGATATTTATTTCGTTAACCGTCATTTCATCCCTCCTTGCATCTTATTAAGTTTTGGGAAAATGGACTCTGCTGGCAGAGGTCAGAGCTTTATATAAGAGCAAAAGAATCGTTCTCCTAGTTTTCCCTTGTCATGATAATGGTACTACACAGGAAAAAATTAATCTATTGACGTTGTAGACAAAACTATGGGAACATAGTTATTAGTTTTGTACTATTTTTATATATTCGTTTTTAATTTGTATAAATATATTTGTATAGGTCCGGAAATGAAATTGACAAAGTTTTTTTTCTTATGTAATATTTTGTTTAGCGGTATATTTCAATTGCTTTAAGCAAAGGCGCATTAGTATATGAAATATTTAAGCAATAATCTTGGAATGTGGGTTTTCATTATGGAAGAAAAAAAGAAAAAATACTATACGCCCAAGCAGGCAGAATATGCAAAAAAATATTTGAAGAATTTCGATGAGATTAAAATTCGTGTCCCGAAGGGAGACAAACAAATTTATATGGATCAGGCAAATCAGTTGGGTTACTCCAGCTTTAATAGTTTTGCGATTGCTGCTATGAATGATTATATCGAGCGATTGCATATGGAGATAGATTTACAAAAGAAAACGGAAGAGTAAATTGGTGTTTTTTGATTTTCCAGTTGATATTATTTTTAAAAAATGTTATCTTTAAATTGTCAGAAGAAATTCATTCTTCATAGATCTTTTCTCGCCCGGGTCGGGCAATTTTCAGTCGGAAAAATTTTTTATATTTTATTGTTCATCCCATTTGTTTTTTGATGTAAAAATCTTAATGCAGAAAAGTTTTTGTATGAAGTATTTTTGTTGTCAAAGAAAAAACTATAAAGGAGGAATTGCCTATGGGTAAAAAAATTAGAATTGGAAATGGTTTCGTTGCTCCGTTAACTTATGAAACGATGGAGGCCGCAGAGGAGGGAACCTTTCGTTTGCGATTGGCGATAGAGCAAGGGAAGGTAGATGATGAACTCTTGCGTGATTCGAAAAAGGAAGATGTTATAGAATGGTTTAAGCAGACCAGCAAGTATTATATCGTTCCGGTGTCGGAAAGAGAAATCATGGAAGGAACGGACGAAGGAACTTGCCAATTAAGAGAAGCAGTTTTAAGAGGGGAAGTAGATATGGATTTAATTGAAACAGACCTGCAAGAGTGGTTCCGACAGACCAGGAGATTTTATGTTTAAAATTTCATTATCAATATGAGAAAATTAAAATAAGTAAGTGAAAGATAAAAATCCTAAGCAGTTATTCCGATAGTCATATAGAAGTATTAAAAAGCCACTTTTGATATTGATGTCAAAAGTGGCTTTGCGTTGCTTATGGTATTGACTTCATGTGAATACTTTGTTATAACCAACTTAGTGACAAAAAGAACTTTCGGAGGAATTGCAAATGAATAACTTCAAGAACAAAATCCCTATTATTGCAGGAATTTTGTTTCTCATGGCAAATGTCATAGCTGTATTATCCGCTTGGATAACGGATACTCACCGATATGACCTCGGAATTTCATTTTCATCTTATGTTGGATTGAGCCGTCCGACTTCTGTCATATGGTTTG
>SVFE01000081.1 GCA_015057055.1 Lachnospiraceae bacterium
CGTATAGTGTAAGTCAAGTCGGCAGGAGTTGGCGATATTCCATTACCAATTACGATGAAACCGGAAAAAGGAAAAATATAAGCAAGGCAGGATTCGCTACTGAAAATGAAGCTGCTCTTGCGGCAGAGGAAGTCATACATGAGTTGTTTAAAAAGAAAAAACCAAATCTCAGACTTGTCAAATAAAATTGCCCACGTTATACGTGGGCAAAAAATATTACGTGGGCAAAACGTGGGCAAAACGTGTTTTTCACTGTATTTTGAAATTCTTCTGATTTGTCCACATTGCTGAAACCTGCATGAATACTGGCTTTCCGGCTATCTCATACAACATTTTTTATACTTCTTACCGCTTCCGCAAGGACAGGGATCGTTGGGATAAACTTTCTTTTCTTCTCTCTGTACGGTAGTAGAAGCTTTCTGCTCCTTATAGAGAGCTTTTCTCTTGTCTTCATCAAAGATGTCATTCCACTCTTCCAATTCATAGAGCCAGTCTGCACCGGCAGCAACCATGTTTTTATACAAAAGCTCCTTATCAAAGCCAAGGTTAACCTGGGTATCCTCTTCCATCGTTTCAATCGGATTCGGCATTTTCAAACTGTCATTGATGCCATCAAGGAAAGCAACCATTGACATAGTGCTGATATTAAACTTATCCGCCAATTCCTTAACCGTGCCGCTCACCGTCTCATCCGGTGTCTTCAACAACTGGGCATAAATCGCCTTTTCTTCTGCAAAATAAGCATCCCACAAAGCCTGTAACTGATTTCTGTCAGCGCTGGTATCGTAGGCTTTTCTTCTCCATTGTTCTAATAAAGTCATACTTGTCCACCTCGTACATAAAAATTCTAACTTCCACCATTATACTAGATATCAAAAAAGAATTCAATTATTTCCGAATGAGATTTATGGCATCTTTTACGGAATCCACCCCAATAACATTACACCCCTTCGGTTTCTTTAATTTTTCCGTGCAAACTTTCGGTACAATACAAGTGGTAAATCCCATTTTAACAGCTTCTGCAATGCGCTGCTCAATCATATTAACGCCCCGGACCTCTCCACTAAGGCCGATTTCTCCGATAGCAACACAGTCATGCTCTACCGGCACATTGTAATAACTGGAGGCAATAGCCATCACAATACCAAGATCCACTGCCGGCTCAACAATTTTCATTCCTCCGGCTACGTTAACATACGCATCGCAATTTCCCAACGGAACGCCAAGCCGCTTTTCCAACACCGCCATCAAAAGATTGACTCTGTTATAATCTGCTCCGGAAGCCTGCCGTCTGGGAATTCCGAAATTGGTTTGGCACACCAAAGCCTGAATTTCCAGCAACAACGGTCTGGTGCCTTCCATGGAGCATGTCGTCACCGTTCCACTGGCATTTTCCGGTCGTCCGCTCAACATATAGGCGGACGGATTTTTAACTTCTGCCAATCCCTCCTGTTGCATCTCAAATACACCGATTTCATTGGTAGAACCAAAACGGTTTTTCACTCCTCGCAAAATTCGATAGGAAGCATGCCGGTCACCTTCAAAATACAGTACCGTATCCACCATATGTTCCAAAAGTCGCGGCCCGGCAACCATGCCTTCTTTCGTCACATGACCTACAATAAAGATAGAAATCCCCATACTCTTGGATATTTGCAAAAATGCTGCCGTTGACTCCCTTACCTGGGATACGCTTCCGGGAGAGCCGGAAATTTCATCCCGATACATCGTCTGAATGGAATCCACAATAACAATCTCCGGTTTGCTTTTCCTAATAACTGCTTCCACGGCATCCAAATCCGTCTCGCAAAGGAGCGCCATATCCTTCCCAAACTCCCCGATTCTTTCTGCCCGCATTTTAATCTGTCTGGCCGACTCTTCTCCCGAAATATACAATACCGAATGGTCGGCCAATGCCAAAAGCCGGCACATTTGAAGAAGCAGGGTCGATTTTCCGATCCCCGGGTCTCCTCCCACCAAAGTCAGCGAGCCCGCCACAATTCCGCCGCCAAGCACCCGGTCTAATTCTTCCAACCCGGTTTTTATTCTGGTTTCTTCTGAAAGCGATACCTCTGCCAAAAGCAAGGGCTCGCTTGCCGCCCTTTTATCCGCTGTCACTTTTTTCCCCTTAGAAGAATCTACCAATTCTTCCAGCATGGTATTCCACGCATGACAACCGGGACACTGCCCCATCCATTTCGGAGATTCCTGCCCGCATTCTTTGCAAAAAAATACCGTTTTCATTTTTTTATTTCCGGCCATATCTTTTCGTCTGCCTTTCCGTAATTGCTTATGACAAAGGCTGCCACACATTTCGCATAGCAGCCTTTCTTATATCATACTTCATTTTTATGATTCATTATTTCTTAATTTCGATTTTGACTTCTCCGGCACCGGCAAGTTCCGCACTGATGCTTAATTTACCGCCAAGGTTGGTCTTCATTACTCCGGATTCTTCTCCGCCGACTACTACCTTGTACTCCTCATCCTCCGCAAGACCCACGGTAATCTGCGCATCATCCGCGCCTTCCACCGTAAATACCATTCCGTCGGAAGTCTCCGTAAAATGATTTACTGCCGTTCCGGGAACCGATTCGTAAACAAAAATACCGTTTTTCTCCAATCGGGTAATTTCATTAAATGTTTTCACCTTCAAAAGGTCGCCGGCATGTTCAAAATCTTCTACTTTGGACTTTTTGTCCAAGGTATAATCCCCAAAACTGATGCTTCCGTCTGCCTCTGCGCGAAGCAGTTCTTTCACTATAGCCATGTCATTTCCTCCATTGTATTTTGCATTTCTGCCTATACTTTATTATAACTTATTTCTTCTTTTTGGTAAATACAATCTTTCCGTTCTTTACCGCAGTCTGCACCGTATCTCCGGGTAAAATATTCCCGGAAAGAAGCTCCTCTGCAAGGTTGTCTTCAATCTGGGTCTGAATTGCTCTCTTAAGCGGTCTGGCCCCCATTTTTACATCCGTGAACTTCTCCACCAGATGCTCCTTGGTTGCTGCACCAATGGTCAATGTCAAATCCATCTGCTTCTTACAACGTTTCGAAAGATTCTTTGCCAAAATTCCTACAATCTTTTGCATATCTTTCTTTCCAAGGGCGTGGAATACAATCATCTCGTCAATTCGGTTGATAAACTCCGGTTTGAAAATTCGTTTTACTTCCTCCATAACGCCATCTTTCATCCGTTTGTAATCCAGTTCTGCATCCGATTTGGCTGCAAACCCTAAATTTTTCGGTTCAATAATCTTTTGCGCTCCGGCATTGGAAGTCATAATCAGAATCGTATTTTTGAAACTTACTTTCCGGCCTTTGGAATCGGTAATATGACCGTCATCAAATACCTGCAACAAAATGTTAAACACATCCGGATGTGCTTTTTCAATCTCGTCAAAAAGAATCACTGAATAGGGGTTTTGACGAACTTTTTCGGACAACTGTCCTCCGTCATCAAATCCTACGTATCCCGGCGGTGAACCAATCAGTTTCGATACGGAATGTTGCTCCATATACTCTGACATATCGACACGAATAAGCGCATTTTCACTTCCGAATACCAATTCCGCCAATGCTTTGGAAAGTTCTGTTTTTCCTACACCGGTAGGCCCCAAAAAGAGGAAGGAACCAATGGGACGGTTAGGGTCTTGCAGTCCAACTCTACCGCGACGGATTGCCCTGGAAACCGCGCTGACTGCTTCTTCCTGTCCGACCACGCGTTCATGAAGCGAATCCTCCAGTTTAAGAAGCTTCTCGCTCTCCTTTTCTGCCAGCTTTTTCACCGGAATTTTGGTCCAAATGCTGACAATTTCGGCAATTGCATTCTCATCCACAACATACTCCGCACCGGACAACTTCTTTTCGTATGCTTTCATCATCCGATCCATCTTTTTGCGAAGTTGCTCCTGTTCCCGCTTAATCTCTCCGGCCTGAGCAAATGCTTCCATCTTAATGGAACGCTCTATCTGCACCGTTTTCTCACTGATTTCATCCTTGATATTTTTGATACTTTCCGGCAGAATCATCCCTCTGAGGCGAGCTGCCGAAGCGGCTTCGTCAATCAAATCAATCGCCTTATCCGGCAGATTACGGTCATTAATATACCGCTCCGAAAGCCGGGCCGCTGCCTGTAATGCCTCCGGCAATATCTTAATTCCGTGATGTTCTTCGTATTTGTGACAAATTCCTTCCAGAATCTCTATGGTCTGTTCCACGGAAGGCTCTTCCACCGTAACCGGCTGAAAACGCCTCTCCAATGCCGCATCTTTTTCGAAATATTTCCTGTACTCCGCCACTGTGGTCGCGCCGATCAGCTGGATTTCACCCCTTGCCAAAGACGGCTTTAATATATTCGATGCATCGATGGCACCCTCCGCACCGCCGGCACCGATAATCGTATGAATTTCGTCCAAAAACAAAATAATATTTCCGTTCTGGATTACTTCCTTCATTACTTTTTTAATGCGCTCTTCAAATTCTCCGCGGTACTTACTGCCCGCAACCATACCGGATAAATCCAGCGTCACCAGTCGTTTGTTCTTCAAAACTTCCGGCACATCCCCCGTCGCAATACTGTTGGCAAGACCTTCCACAATGGCAGTTTTACCCACTCCGGGCTCACCAACGAGACAGGGATTATTTTTTGTCCGTCGGCTGATAATCTGAATCACACGTTGAATCTCATCTTTCCTTCCGATTACAGGGTCTAATTTCCCTTCTCTGGCAAGCGCCGTCAAATCTCGGCTATACTGGTCCAATGTCGCAGTCTGCTCTTTCTTCTTTTTCTTTCCCCGGGCTTCCATCTCTTCCTGCTTGGCAACTTGCTCCAATCCGATTGCAGTCATGACATCCATATATACCTTCTGGGGATTTACTCCCATCGCCATTAACAATCTCACGGCCACGCTCTCCGGCTCCCGTAGGATTGCAATGAGCAAATGCTCCGTCCCGGTCGTCTTCATCCCGTACTTTTCCGCATAACGATGACTCTCGTCCAGAATATGCCGAGCTTTAACCGAATACTCTTTCCGTTCTTTTAATAATAAGCCTGCCTGCGGCGCAATCGCCTCTCTGATTAATTCCAAAAGCCGACTTTCTTCCACATGATTGTCCTTCAAAACAAGGGCAGCAACACCGGTCTTTTCCCGGATTAATCCAACC
>SVFE01000029.1 GCA_015057055.1 Lachnospiraceae bacterium
AAAACAGGTAGGGGTTATGAAGAAATACATTATGGCGTTGGACCAGGGGACAACCAGTTCCCGATGTATATTGTTTGACAGGGAAGGCAATTTGTGCGGGGTGGCACAGAAGGAATTTACCCAATATTACCCGCAGCCCGGCTGGGTGGAGCACGATGCAATGGAAATCTGGGCATCCCAGCTCGGTGTGATTTCGGAAGCATTGGGAAAAATTCATGCAAAGATGCAGGATGTGGAAGCCATCGGCATTACCAACCAGCGTGAGACCACCATTGTCTGGGATAAAGAAACCGGGCGTCCGATATGTCCGGCCATTGTGTGGCAGTGCAGGCGTACCGCAGATCGGATTGACCGGCTAAAGCAGGACGGGATGGAGGAAATCATCCGGAAGAAAACAGGACTGGTTCCGGATGCCTATTTTTCCGCATCAAAGCTGGCTTGGATTTTGGATAACGTAGAAGGAGCAAGAGAGCAGGCAGAAGAGGGCAGGATTCTTTTCGGAACGGTGGATACCTGGCTGATTTGGAATTTGACGGGGGGAGAGCAGCACGTTACGGATTATACCAATGCATCCCGGACGATGCTGTTTGATATTCATGCGAAAAAATGGGATAAAGAAATTCTCGAATATTTTGGAATTCCGGAAAAGATGCTGCCGAAGGTGCAGGCATCCGGCTCCTTATTTGGTCACACAAAACACCCGCTGCTGAATGAGAAAATTCCGATTGCCGGGGTGGCAGGGGACCAGCAGGCGGCACTGTTTGGACAAGGCTGTTTTTCGGCGGGCGATGTGAAGAATACCTATGGTACCGGTTGCTTTTTGCTGATGAATACCGGAAACAAAGCCATTTCTTCCGGCAATGGCTTACTTACCACAATTGCGGCTGAGGTGGGAGACCGGGTTAGTTACGCTTTGGAGGGAAGTGTATTTGTGGCCGGAGCAGCCGTGCAGTGGCTTCGGGATGAGATGAAAATGATCGCTTCTTCTGAAGAATCCATGGAGGAAGCGATGAAAGTAAAGGATACGGATGGAGTATATGTAGTACCGGCATTTACCGGACTTGGCGCACCCCATTGGAATCCCTACGCCAGAGGGATGATTATCGGGCTTACGAGAGGATCGGGAAAAAGTCATATCATCCGGGCGACGCTGGAATCCCTGGCGTACCAGACCATGGATGTCATTGCGGCAATGGAGCAGGATGCAGGAGTGAAGCTAGGAAGCCTTAAAGTAGACGGCGGTGCCAGCAACAATGATTTTCTGATGCAGTTTCAGGCAGATCTGTTGGATGCAAAGGTAGTGCGTCCCGCCTGCGTGGAGACCACGGCGATGGGAGCGGCATATCTGGCAGGACTGACGGTGGGCTTTTGGAAGGATAAGGAAGAACTGAAAAACTTATCCCGGGAGAATAAGGAATTTGCACCACAGATGGAAAATTCCGTGCGGGAGAACTGCATCCGCGGCTGGAAGAAGGCAGTGAAATGTGCACTCTTTTATGCACAGGAAGAAACGGTCTAAAGTATACATTGGAGATTGTTAAGATGGGAAAATTGTTTTGTATCATGGGGAAAAGCTCCAGCGGTAAGGATACGTTGTATCGTATGCTGATGGAGGATAAAGAATTGAATTTGCAGAGAGTGGTTCCTTACACTACAAGGCCGATCCGCAGCGGGGAGACGGAAGGAAAAGAATACCATTTCACAACGCAGCAGGAATTTAGGAGATTAGAGGATGAAGGAAAGGTAGTGGAATCCCGTTGTTATCATACCTGTCACGGGGATTGGTATTATTATACCGTAGACGACGGAGAAATTGATTTTTCTGACAAGGATTACTTGATTATTGGTACCTTGGAATCTTATAATAAGACCAAGGAGTATTTTGGCGATTCCGTGGTGGTGCCGCTTTATGTGGATTTGGATGACGGGGAGCGGCTGATGCGGGCCCTTTCCAGGGAGCGGAGCCAGGAGGAGCCGAAATATAAAGAGATGTGCCGCAGATTTATTGCGGACAGCGAGGATTTTTGCGAAGAGAAGATTGCAGAAGCGGGTATTACCAAACGCTTTTACAACGAGGATTTGCAGCAGTGTCTGCAGGAAATCAGGGAGTACATGTTGCAGAAAGAAGGTTGAATCGATGGATCATCTCAAAATAAATCAGGTGACGAATTCTCTGCCCGTGGAGAATACCCAGAAGACGCAGCCGGCGGACGGTACCTTTAAGTTTATGCTGGCCAGTAACATTCAGGAGAGCGAACTGCAGCAAAAACTCACTATGTTGATGGCGGAAATCGGTGAACAGGGAGAGAAGATCGGCAAGAAAAAGGACATTCGGGATATGCGTAAGTACCGGAGTCTGATTAAAGAATTTATGAATGAAATCGTCAACCGTTCCCATGAATTTACGAGAGAGAATTTTCTGGACAGGAAGGGACGGCACCGGGTGTACGGCATCATCCGTCTGGTGGACGAGACGCTGGACGAGCTGGCGCAGGAACTGGTAAAGGAAGAGAAGGACAATATGGCAATCTTGGCAAAAATCGGGGAAATCCGAGGATTGCTTTTGGATTTGTATATGTGAGAAACGAAAAAGAGGTGGGATACTATGGCATACTTTAAGGATATTGTGGGTCAAGAACAGATGAAGGAGCATATGCAGGGAGCGATTGAGCAAAAGAAGATTTCCCATGCATACATCATTAACGGTGAAAATCGTTCCGGAAAAGAATTCATTGCGAAGATTTTTTCCCAGGCCATTCTTTGCGAACAAGGCGGGAAGGAGCCCTGCGGACAGTGTCATTCCTGTATTCAGGCCGAAAGCAGAAATCATCCGGATATTATTTTTGTATCCCATGAAAAGCCCAACGTAATCGGTGTGGATGATATCCGTGACGGCATCAACAATACGGTGATGATTAAGCCATACAGCAGTCCCTACAAGATTTATATTGTGCAGGAAGCGGAAAAGATGACGCCCCAGGCCCAGAATGCACTTTTGAAAACCTTGGAAGAGCCGCCGGCTTATGCCGTATTTATTTTGCTGGTAAATACGATGGAATCCATGCTTCCCACCATTGTGAGCCGCTGCGTGGTGCTGAATATGAAGCCGGTGCGGGACGAGGAAATGCGCCGTTATCTGATGAAGGAGTTGCAGGTACCGGATTACCGTGCGGAAATCTGTATTGCATTTGCAAGAGGTAATGTGGGCCGGGCCAAGGCATTGGCATCCAGCGAGGATTTTGACAAAATCCGTACGGAGGCCCTGTCTCTTTTGAAAAATATTTACGATATGGAAATTGCGGAAATCGTAGATTCCCTGAAACAGATAAAGGAATACGGTTTTGATATTAACGATTATCTGGACATTATGGCGGTTTGGTATCGGGATGTGCTGTTATTTAAGGCGACGCATGATTTGAACCATTTGATTTTCCGGGATGAAATCCAGCATATCAAAAAGGTGGCCCAGCGCTCGGATTATGAAGGAATCGAAGAAGTAATCAATGCTTTGGAAAAGGCAAAGAACCGCCTGAATTCCAAGGTTAACTTTGAACTCACCATGGAACTTCTCCTTCTGACATTGAAGGAAAACTGATTTTGTGGTAAAGTGCTTAGTGTGTTTTATTTGAGGTAGATAGATGGAGGTAGATAGATTATGACAAAGGTAATTGGTGTGCGTTTTCGGACAGCGGGAAAGGTGTATTATTTTGATCCCGGCGATAAGACGATTGTATCCGGAGACCACGTTATTGTAGAGACGGCTCGGGGAATCGAATACGGAACCGTAGTCGGCGGAATCCGGGAAGTGGAAGATGATAAGCTGGTGCTTCCTTTAAAGCCGGTGCTTCGCGTGGCGACGGAAACGGACGATGCCCAGGAAAAGAGGAACAAAGAAAAAGAAAAAGAAGCGTTTAAAGTGTGCTTGGAAAAGATCCGTGCCCACGGCCTGGATATGAAGCTGATTGACGCAGAGTATACATTTGACAATAATAAAGTGTTGTTTTATTTTACTTCCGACGGAAGAGTGGATTTCAGAGAACTGGTAAAGGATTTGGCAGGGGTGTTCCGTACCCGAATTGAACTTCGTCAGATCGGTGTCCGGGACGAAACAAAAATCCGGGGCGGAATCGGTATATGCGGACGTCCCCTTTGCTGTCATGCCCATTTGTCGGAATTTATCCCTGTATCCATCAAGATGGCGAAGGAACAGGGGCTTTCCTTAAATCCCACAAAGATTTCCGGTGTGTGCGGACGTTTGATGTGTTGCTTAAAGCATGAAGAAGAGACGTATGAGGAATTGAACCGCCGTTTGCCGAATGTAGGAGATACCGTGACAGACCCTGACGGAATCCGGGGAGAGGTGCACAGTGTGAATGTACTTCGTCAGCGCGTAAAGGTGCTGATTGACAACGGCGACGAAAAAGAGATTAAGGAATATCCTGTGGAAGAACTCCGCTTCAAGAGAGGCAATCGGAAAGAGCGTCTGGAACTTTCTCCGGAAGAGATGCAGGAATTGGAAAAAATGGAGAAACAGGACCGGATGGAACGGCAGGAAAGCCAGGAGAAACCGGAGCGTTCCGAAAAGAGAGAACGCCGGGAAGGAAAACCGAAATCACATGGACATAAAAATAAAAAGCAAGGAACGAATTGATGATTTGCAGCGGAATCATTTGCAGATTATCCAGAATCCCGAAAAGTTTTGCTTCGGAATGGATGCGGTGCTTCTTTCCGGATTTGCAAAAGTAAAGGATGGTGCGAAGGTTTTGGATATGGGAACCGGAACGGGAATTATTCCGATTTTGCTTTCGGCAAAGACCGGTGCTTCCCATCTGACGGGACTGGAAATACAGGAAGAAAGCGCGGATATGGCGCGGCGCAGTGTTTCCTTAAATCATCTGGAGGAAAAAATTGATATTGTGACAGGAGACATTAAAGAGGCAGGCAAATTATTCGGGCCTGCTTCTTTTGAAGTAGTTACCTGCAATCCCCCTTATATGATTGGGGAGCATGGTCTGGTGAGCGAAAATACGCCCAAGGCAATTGCCCGGCATGAGATTTTGTGCACCCTGGAGGATGTGGTTGTGCAATCGGCCAAGGTACTGAAAACCGGAGGAACGCTGTATATGGTGCACAGGCCCTTCCGGCTGGCAGAGATTATCAGTACCATGATAAACTACAAACTGGAGCCGAAGCGGATGCAGCTGGTCTATCCTTTCGTGGATAAGGAACCCAATATGGTTCTGTTGGAAGCGGTCAAAGGAGGAAAAAGCCGGATGAGCGTGGAGAAACCGCTGATTGTGTATAAAGAACCCGGGGTATATACGGACGAAATATATGATGTGTACGGATACTAAACGTAGCCTCAAATGTAAACGATAATATTACAGAACAGAGAGAAAATTATGGCAGGAACATTATATCTGTGTGCAACGCCTATCGGAAACCTGGATGATATGACATTCCGGGTGCTGGATACGCTTCGGAGCGTGGATTTGATTGCGGCGGAAGACACCAGGAACAGTATAAAATTGTTAAATCGTTTTGAAATAAAAACGCCTATGACCAGCTATCATGAGTACAACAAGGTGGAAAAGGCGGAAAAATTGATTGCAATGATGAAGGAAGGAAAAAACATTGCGTTGGTTACGGATGCGGGGACTCCTGCAATCTCGGACCCGGGAGAAGTTTTGGTGGCAATGTGCCACGAAAATAACATTCCCGTTACTTCTCTTCCGGGAGCCTGTGCCTGCATCACGGCGTTGACATTATCCGGACTTCCTACAAGGCGGTTTTGCTTTGAAGCCTTCTTGCCCACAGAAAAAAATGATCGGAGGGCAATTTTGGAGGATTTAAAGGAAGAGAGCCGGACCATTATTCTGTATGAAGCCCCCCATCATCTGAAGGCAACTTTGGCGGAGCTGGAGGATGCCTTGGGCGACCGGAGGATTACCCTTTGCCGGGAACTGACCAAAAAATTTGAGACGGTGATGCCCATGACTTTGTCGGAGGCCGTTGCATTTTACAAAGAAAATGAACCGAAGGGCGAATACGTTCTGGTGGTGGAAGGAAAGAGCCTTAAAGCCCGCAAAGAAGAGAAGCAAAAGGAGTGGCAGCAGTTGTCCATTGAGGAACATATGGCACTTTACGAAGGCAGGGAAATGGACAGAAAAGAAGCGATGAAGCAGGTTGCAAAAGACCGCGGAATCAGCAAAAGAGAAGTCTATGATTATCTCATCAAAAACTGTTGACAAACCCATAGCCACTTAATATACTTGTGTTGTCTAGTGATAATTATTGGTAACAAAGGAGATAATCGCATGTTAGAAAAAATCGCAGATATTATTGCAGAACAGTTGCATGTATCCCCGGGGATGACAATTACAGAAGAGACTTCTTTTAAACAGGATTTGAGAGCGGATTCCTTCGAACTTATGGAACTTGTAATGGCGTTGGAAGAAGAGTACGGAATCAAAGTGGAAGATGAAGAATTGGAAAGCTTTGAAACGGTAGGAGATGTCATCAATTACATTAAGAGTCAGGGTATTGACGAAGAATAAGAAATGAAAAAGCTGAGCGGGTTGCTGCTCAGTTTTTTTAAAACAGAAAGGTTGAAACCGTTTATGATAGAAGAAAAGATTATGACAAACCGGCTGGATCGGGGATACTTCCTTTACCAGAAGGAATTTGAGGAAGTGGCAATCCGGGTCTTGCGTTCCGGTTGGTATATTATGGGAAAAGAATTGGAAAACTTTGAAAATTCCTTTGCCGCATATTGCGGAGCTTCCCACGGCATCGGAACGGCCAACGGTCTGGATGCGCTTATGCTGGCTTGTCGCGGGGTAGGTCTGAAGGAAGGGGACGAAGTTCTGGTGCAGGGCAATACTTTTATTGCCAGTGTTATGGGAATTACCATAGCCGGTGCAACGCCGGTGTTTGTGGAGCCGGATGAATATTACCAGTTGGATGTTGCCCGTTTGGAAGAGAAACTTACGGAGAAAACCAAAGCAGTTATGGTGGTCCATTTGTACGGACAAACGGCCAAGATGGACGAGATAACCGCGTTTTGCCGGAAGCATAACTTGAAACTGATTGAGGATTGCGCCCAGTCCCATGGTGCCAAATTTCTCGGAAAAACTACGGGAACGTTTGGTGATGCCGGATGCTTTTCTTTTTATCCTTCCAAGAATTTGGGATGCTTTGGTGATGGCGGAGCCGTAATAACCAATCAGGAAGAACTTTGCCAAACCATAAAAATGCTTCGAAATTACGGAAGCAAAGTGCGCTACTATAACGAGGAAGTTGGTGTGAATTCCAGACTGGATGAAATCCAGGCAGCGCTTTTATCGGTGCGCCTTTCCCATTTGGAAGAACTGACGAAAGAGCGTCAGGACGCGGCAAAAAGATATTTGCAGGAAATAAAAAATGAGAAAATTATTCTTCCGAAAACCAGGGAAGGATGCGAGCATGTATACCACCAGTTTGTAATCCGATGCAAGGAGCGGGATGCCCTGATAAAATATTTGGATGAGCAGGGAATCGGAACGATTATTCATTATCCTGTACCGCCTCATTTGTCAAAAGCCTATGCCTATCTGGGCTACCGAAAGGGAGATTTGCCGATAACGGAGCAATATGCGGATGAGGTGTTGTCCATTCCCATGTACAACGGAATTACGGACAGCGAGCAGGAGCGCGTAATCGATGTGCTGAATCGGTTTTAATAAACGGAAACGGAGCAGTTATGAGAATTGATTTACCCATGGAGGTAAAAGAAATTTTATCGGAGATCAATAATGCCGGATACGAAGCCTACATTGTAGGCGGTTGTGTCCGGGATTTTTTGCTGGGAAAAGAGCCCAATGACTGGGATATTACCACGTCGGCAAAGCCGGAGGAAGTAAAGAAGATTTTCCGGCGTACCGTGGATACAGGGCTGCAGCACGGGACTGTGACGGTACTTAAAAACGGTCAGGGATACGAAGTGACGACCTATCGTATTGACGGGGAATACCTGGACGGAAGGCACCCGAAGGAAGTCATTTTTACGGGGAATCTGAAGCAGGATTTGATGCGCCGGGATTTTACCATCAATGCGATGGCCTACCATCCGCAGCTGGGTCTGGTGGATGAGTTTGGCGGCCTGGCGGATTTGGAAAATAAAATAATCCGCTGCGTGGGAAGTGCGAAGGAACGCTTCGGGGAGGATGCGCTCCGGATGATGCGGGCGATTCGCTTTGCGGCGCAGCTGGGCTATGAGATAGAGGAAGAAACCAAGGCGGCCATCGGTGAAATGGCAGGAAATCTAGGGATGGTAAGCGCAGAGCGGATTCAGGTGGAACTGACCAAATTGCTTGTCTCGGACCATCCGGAACTGTTCCGGCTGTTTTATGAAACGGGACTGACGAAAGTGTTCTTGCCGGAGTTTGATGCGACGATGGAAACGCCGCAAAATAATCCGTTCCACTGTTATTCCGTGGGCGAACATATTTTGCATTCCTTAACCGGAATTCCGCCCATGAAACATTTGCGCCTGACGATGCTTTTGCATGACATTGCCAAACCGGCGTGCCGGACGACGGATGAGACGGGAAGGGATCGGTTCCTTGGTCACCAGGAAAAAGGACGGGATATGGCGAAGGAAATTATGAAGAGACTCAAGTTTGATAACGATACCATTACGAAGGTTGCCGGATTGATTGAATCTCATGATTACAAAATTGAGCCTAATGAAAAGGCCATGAGAAGAGCCCTGCATCGTATCGGGGAGGAGTTTTTCCCGGACTTATTTTTGGTAAAAGAAGCCGATATTTCTGCAAAGAATCCGGCGTTGCAGGAAGAAAAGAGAGCCGCTCTTTCAGAAGTACAAAAGGTGTATGAGGCGGTTTTGGAAAAGCAGCAATGCGTCAACCTGAAAACTCTTGCGGTAAGCGGAAAGGATTTGATTGCGGCAGGATTTACCCCGGGAAAGGAAATCGGGGATATTTTACAGAAAATGCTGGCGGAGGTTTTAGAAGAGCCCTCCCACAATGATAAAGATTACCTTTTAACCCGCTTCCTTAGGAAGGAAGAATAAATAAAGACATACTTTCCGGTCCGGATTCATAGGATAGGGTAGAATGAATTCGGACGGAGGGCATTGCTATGAATGACAGGGCAGTAAGTGTGTTGGAAAATTATGAATGTAAAGTGCTTCGTACCTATAAGGGACGGAGCGCTATTATTTGTGAGACCGATTGCGGTCTGAAAATATTGAAAGAATACCGCGGCACGGAGGAACGGGTCGCTGTGGGAAATCGCCTGTTGGAAATTTTATCCGGAAGGATGGATAGGCCGCTGGAACAATATGTAAGGACGGGAGAAGGCAATTTTATTACAAAGGACCGGGAACAGAATACATATATATTAAAGGATTTTTACGAAGGAAAAGAATGCAGCGCGTCCGATTCGGAGGACTTGACAAAGGCATTTTCTTACATGGCAAGACTTCATAAACAGATGTATTGCCGGGCAGAGGATTTGGCGGATTTGACGGGGGATGCAGCGGTTGCTGTTTCGGATACTCGGCCGGGCGGGGAAAACAAACTGCTTTCGGATACGGAAAAGAAAACCCGGGAATTAAAGCGGGCCAGAAATTTTTTGCGAAAAAAAAGCAGCAGGAATGAATTTGAAAACTTTCTGTTATTGGAATACGACTGTTTTCTGAATCGGGCGGTGGAAGCAGAGCAAAATCTTAAGCAGGAATCCTTTTCCGGATATTACAGGGAAACCGCTGAAAAAGGAATGTTTTGCCACGGTGATTTTCAGTACCATAATGTGGTATTTGCAGAACGGGGCATTACGGTTTTGAATTTTGAAAAGTATCGTTTTGACAGTGTCATGAAAGATTTTTCGCTGTTTTTCCGGAAGGTTATGGAAAAGAACGGCTGGAATACGGAGTTGGCAAAACGGCTGCTGGATGCCTACCAAAAAGAGAGGGTATTGGAAAAGGAAGAGTTTAAGCAGTTGATTCTTCGGCTTTCTTATCCGGAAAAATTCTGGAAAATCGTGAACTGCTATTTGAATACCAAAAAGACGCTGGCATCGGAGTTCAATCACGGAAAACTTTTAAAAACCATTGCCCAGGAAGAGGAGGCTGAGAAATGCATTTCCTTTTTGGAGGCAATCGTTTATAATAACTCATAGGAAAGGATTTGCAAAGGAAGAAAGGATTTGCTGATGAAGAAAATAGGGTGGTTCCTTTTAATTATATTAGTATTGCTATGCGGATGCAGCGGTGGCGGCGGGCAGGAAACTTCCGTGTCTGCCAATACCGGTTTTGTGCCGGCAACTCCGGGAAATTATGACTCGGCGGATACGGCAATTGTTATTTCCAAAAATACCGAAGAACAAACCATTACCTTTCAGAATGCGGAATTCGGAAAGCGCTATACCCTGCATTATGATGGGGCAACCACGTATGCGGACAAGTACGGACAGCCCATGTCCCTGCAACAAATTGAGGAGGGCCAGCTGGTCTATGTAACGTTTATGAAGGAATGGAAGCGTTGCAACAGCATTGCCGTTTCCGGGGATGCATTCCTGTACCGGGAAGTAGATGATTTTTTGCTTTCGGACAATGCAAGCAAGATGATGCTTGACGGAGAGGAATACAGTCTGGACCGCAATCTGGTGGTTTTGACGCCGGAAGGGGAAGGCGAACTGATGGATGTCAATGCCGTGGATGTTTTGCAGATTGTGGGCAGAGATCATGTGATTTACAGCATTTGTGTCAGCCGGGGACATGGATATCTCCGTCTGGTCAACGATAGTTTTTTTGTGGGCGGCTGGATTGAAATCAGTCCCACGCAGATTTACCCCATTGAGGAAGACATGCTTTTGGCAGTGCCGGAGGGCTCTTATCCGGTGACCGTATCCGGCCGGGGATGCAGCGGTACGGAGACGGTGCAGATTGTCCGGGGGCAAGAGTATGAGATGGATGTGAGCCGGTGGCAGAGTGAGGCCCAGTACGGCGAACTGATTTTTACGGTTACGCCGGATACGGCGAGGGTTTATATTGACGGCGAGGTCATTGACGTGTCGGAAAGCCAGGAACTGGAATACGGAATTCATCAGATGATCGTTGTGGCATCCGGCTACCAGACGATTACGAAATATATCCGGGTGGGGTCGGAAATGGCCAATCTGGACATTGTAATGGAACCAGAGGAGGAAGAGAGCGTGAGTGCAAATGAAACCGCATCTTCCAATACGGCTTCTTCCAACAGCGCATCGCAAAATACCGTATCGGAGAATTCCGGCGGTACCGTGACGGTGACGGTGCCGGGAGAAAACGGTCAGGGAACGGGCACTACGATTTCGCCGGCCGGAGCAAATACGTCATCCGGAGGAGGCAGTGCCTCCGGAAATACTGCGGCAGGCACTTCGGGTACCGTATCCGGGAATGGTTCCTCTCAGGTGATTTCTCCGTCCTCGGGATACCGGGTTTATATTGAAGCCCCGGTGGGAGCAGAAGTTTATGTGGACGGAAGTTATGTGGGAATCGCCCCGATTTCCTTCCCGAAGGGCGAAGGCTCTTACGTAATTACCCTGAGGCAGGACGGTTACCAGACCCGAAGTTATACCATTACGCCGGATAGCGGAAACCGGGATGTAAATTATTCTTTTTCGGCATTGACGGCTATTCCGTAAAAAAATACGGGAAATTCGTAAAAACCATAGAAATATATTGACAAATGGCTAAAAAACGACTATAAAAGTACTAGGCGTTTTTAAAGCGCAAATTTATATTTCCTAGGAGGAGTTCTAAGATGAACAAGACAGAATTAGTAGCAGCAATTGCAGATAAAGCTGGAATCTCTAAGAAAGATGCTGACGCAGTAGTAGCAGCATTCACAGAGACAGTTACAAAAGAACTTAAGAAAGGTGGAAAAGTTCAGTTGGTTGGTTTCGGTACATTCGAAGTAGCTAAGAGAAGCGCTAGAGTTGGCCGCAATCCTCAGACCGGTGCAGAAATGAAAATCGCTGCATCTAAAGCACCTAAGTTCAAAGCCGGTAAAGCATTTAAGGATGCATTGAACTAATTTGGTTATTTAGTTTTATAAGCATGACGGACGGTTGCCGGAAGGTAACCGTCTTTTATTGTCTGAAAATCTTTTCCTGTCTGAAAAATTTTTAATGTCAGAAAATAAGAAAAAGGGAGGAATTATGCGATTAGATAAATATTTAAAAGTAGCCCGGATTATCAAGCGTCGTACCATTGCAAACGAAGCTTGTGATGCAGGGCGGGTACAGATTAATGGCCGTGTGGTGAAGGCCTCTGCCACGGTAAAGGAAGGCGATGTCATTACCATCGCATTCGGTAATAAGGAAACCAAGGTGGAAGTGCTGTCTGTGGCGGATGCAATCCGTAAGGAAGATGCAGAAAAGATGTTTCGGTATCTTTGATTTGCGCACATATTTTTTCCATTCTTCGAATACAATGTCTTAGAGACAAGTCGGAGGTAAGAAGGTTATGGAAGCAATCGCAAACGGCGGAACCCGTGTACATAAATTAAGCATATTGGGAAGGCAGTCTGCAAGCATTACCGGTGTGGTAGACGTGATTTCTTTTGATGAAAAAGAAGTCGTTCTGGACACGGAGAAGGGAATGCTTACCATTAAAGGAGACGGGCTGCATATCAGTCGTCTTTCGCTGGATAAAGGGGAAGTGGAAATGGAAGGGAAGGCCGATTCCTTTCTGTATTCAGATGCAATGAATGCCCGGGGAAAGGAAGAGTCGTTTTTATCGAAATTGTTCCGGTAGTCGGCCCTTCGATTTATGGGGACGTAAGGCTATTTGCGGTATGCTTTGTTTTGGGAAGCATGCTGATGGCATTCTACGATGTGTTTCGTATTTTCCGCAGGGTGATTCCCCATAATCTTTTCTGGATATCCCTGGAGGATTTCATTTACTGGGTCAGTTGTACGATACTGGTATTTCTGGTGCTTCACGAGGAGAATTACGGTAAGTGGGATTATGCCGTGATACTGGCGGCCTTGACCGGGATGCTGTCGTACCGTTATCTCGTGGGAAAATGGGTGGTAAAACCGATTTCCGGAGCATTGCGGTTTTGCCTTATGCAAATGAAAAAGTGGAAAAATCGGTTGACTGGACCAATAAAGAAGTTTATGATAAAGTTATGTAAACGTTTGAAATTGTGGGGCAAAGGGAGAATTTTGTCTTACAAAGCGTATAGAAAGACAAGAGAGCAAGGCGTTCATGAAAAAGAAACAGGTAGCATTTCGAAAAAAGAAAAGAGATAAAAAGGGCACCATTTTGGTTATTTTCGGCGTTCTGGTTTTGTCCGTGGTGGTATTTGCAAGAAGTATGACTTTGCGTAACACCAACAGGGAATTGGAGGCGCAGATATTGCAATTGGAGGAAAATATCGCGCAGGAAGAAGCCAGAACGGAAGAACTTCGGATTTTCGAAACCTATACCCATACCAAAAAGTATGCGGAGGAGGTTGCGACCCAGGTGCTCGGTTACGTATATGAAGATGAAATCGTTTTCCAATTGGAAGAATAAATCGGATAGGTTCGCCTGTCCGATTTTTTTGTCTGAATTTTTCAAAAAATATAAGGAAGAAACGGATAAGAAATGACAATTTTTGCGGCTGTCTTACGTTATACTCGTGGTGGTTAGGGCGGCGTCCGGAGGAAACGGAGAGACGGACGCCGGATTTGTTGACGGAGGCAGGAAAAGGCATGGGCAATACATATTTATCGGGATACGGAAAATGGAAACTGGAAAATTACGCGCAGGCGCTGCGGGATGTGGAATACAATTTTACCAGGTTTGGCGAGACAAAAAGAGATCCCCGGGAAAGTCGGGCGGATTATTATTACCGGGTGCGGAGCGGGGAGAACTGGCAGAAATTGGGAGAACGATTTGGAGACGTGGCCACGCTTTTGGAATGCATTGCGGGGGAAAATTATTCCTGCCGTAAAATTGAGGGCGTGGACAAACTCTTGTTGGCGCTTTTGCTAAGAAGGGAAGGAATCCGCCTTGTCGAAGGGCACAAGATTATTACCGGCCGGGGAAACAGGGAATATCGGCTGCTTTTGTCGGCAGAGGGAAACGGACTGATTGCTACGGAAGAGGTGGGCGAAGTGCTCAGCGGTTTGTATGGAAAGAGAATTGTACCGGAAAAAAACAGTTCTCTCTTTGTGGGAAAAATGAAAGGGGAATATTTATTTGAAGAGCAGGGGCGCTTTTTTGTTTCGGTGGGAGAAGCGGGAGTGCCCAAAAGCGGAGAGAAGATATCCGGGGATAACCGGGGTTTTTTGGAAGAAGAAAAAGGCCGATTTACCATGATATTATCAGACGGGACGGGGGCCGGAGAGGAAGCGGGAAAGGATTCCGGACGTTTGGTGGATTTGGCGGAGACCTATCTGGAGGCCGGGTTTAACCGCCGGCAGACCTATGGATTGCTGGAAGGAATGCATTTGGGAAATTATATGGAAAACCGGATGCCGACACTGGATTTGTGTGAAATTGATTTGTTTAGCGGCGAATGTGTAATGGCAAAGTTTGGTTCTGCACCGGGGTACATTGTGCGGAAGAATAAAATCGAAAAAATTGATACCAATAATCTGCTCCTTGGCTATGCAAACGAATACAGGGAAGAAAAGCGGATGCTGGAAGAGGGTGACTGCGTAGTGCTGCTAAGCGACGGGGTGACGGAGCTTGCGGGAATCCGCACGGAAGAATTGTTGCAGGATGCGGTTTCCTGCCGGGGGAAGAGAAATCCGGCGGCCTTTGCTCGGGCGATTTTAAAACGGGCGACTACCCACTGTAAAGAAACGATACCGGACGACATGACGGTGATGGTGGCGCAAATGATGTCCCGAGAGTAGGGATATCGGATATTGTTTTTTTCTTCAAAAAACAGTATAGTAACCATATATGAGAAACGAACCGGTAGAAAAAGTAAAACGATATATATTGGAAAACCGACTGATTGACCACGGCGATACGGTTGTTACAGGGGTTTCCGGAGGGGCAGATTCGGTCTGCCTTCTTTGCGTTTTGCATGCGCTGCGCCGGGAACTTTCTTTTTCCCTTGTGGCGGTACATGTCAACCACGGGCTTCGCCCATCGGCAGGAGAGGAAGAAGCCTATGTGAAAAAACTTTGCCGGGATATGGACATCCCCGTGTATACAGTGACAGCGGATGTGAAAGGGTTGGCCGCAAAAGAGGGCATTTCCACGGAGGAAGCCGGAAGGATATTAAGGTATAGCGCATTTGAGGAACATCTCTTGCCGGTTTCGGAAGGGAAGCGGAAAATTGCGGTGGCGCATCATATGGATGACAATGCAGAGACTATGCTGTTTCACCTTTTTCGTGGGAGCGGCATGAAGGGACTTCGGGGGATGAGACCAAAGCGTGATTATGTGATTAGACCCCTTCTTTGTCTGCGAAGACAGGAGATTGAAGACTATCTGAACGGGCAGGGGATTTTGTTTTGCACGGATGAGTCCAACGAAGAGGATGACTATACGAGAAATCGGATCCGGCATCATATTTTGCCAGCGGCGATTGCCATGGTGAATGAGAAAAGCGTGGAACATATGCAGGAAGCGGCAACGCAAATTGCATTGGCGGAAAACTATCTGGAAGAAGAGACAAAAAAAGCCTTGGCGATGTGTTTGACAGAGAGGGAAAACGGGTATCTTATTACGGAGAAAGAATACCGTAAGCTTCATCCTTATCTGCAATCAAGAGTCATTATGAAAGGAATGGAATTTGCCTGCAGAAAAGCAAAGGACCTTTCCGGTGTTCATGTGCGGGATGTGGAAAAGTTATTTGACCTGCAGTGCGGCAGAGGTGTGGATTTGCCGGAAGGCGTCCGGGCTGAGAGGGAATACGAAGGTGTTTTTCTCGGAAAGGCGAATCCGGCAGGAAAGAAAACCGCTGCGGAGAGCCCCGGAGAAGCGTATGCGGAAATTGATTGGAATGAAGTGCGGGAAAAGGGCGGCGCAGTTTCCATTCCCCTTTCGGACAGCGAAACCGTGAGGATGGAATTTTTTGTCGAATCCGAGGGAAGGGATTTTACGGATTTTCCTAAAGAACAATATACGAAATGGATGGATTGTGATACAATAAAAGGTAATGTGTGTTTCCGGAAACGAAGGGAAGGGGATTATTTTTTCTTGGATGAAAACGGAAACCGCAAGAAACTGAAGGCATATTTTGTGGATGAAAAGATTCCGCAAAAAGAGCGGGATGCGCTTTGGGTAATGGCCCGAGGGTCCCATGTGCTATGGATCGTGGGGTGCAGGTTGTGCGCTTCCGTGAAAATAACGGAGAAGACAAAGACGGTTGTACAGGTAGAATACATAGGAGGAAAAGAAGATGGCAAATGTAATTAAAGAGTTGATTTCGGAAAAAGACGTGGATGAAAAGATTCGTATTCTCGGGGAACAGATCAGCAAGGATTATGAAGGAAAAGAAGTTCATTTAATCTGTGTGCTGAAGGGAAGTATTTTCTTTACCTGTGAACTTGCTAAACATATATCCGTGCCGGTGACACTGGATTTCATGTCAGTATCCAGCTACGGAAATGAGAAGAATTCCAGCGGCGTTGTTCGGATTGTCAAAGATTTGGATGAAAACATTGAAGGCAAAGAGGTAATTGTAATTGAAGATATCGTGGATACCGGACGGACGCTGAGCTACCTTTTACAGCTTCTGCAGGAGCGTCATCCTAAGAGTCTGGCTCTTTGTACCCTTTTGGACAAACCGGAGCGCAGAACCCATGAAGTGGAAGTGGATTATACCGGCTTTCAGATTCCGGATGAATTTGTGGTGGGCTACGGATTGGATTATGCACAAAAATACAGAAATCTTCCTTATATCGGTGTATTGACGGAAGAATAAAGAATCGTTTGGAGGAGTATCATTGAAAAAACAAGGTTTTGGCATTTATTTTGTGGTCATACTGCTTTTGCTGGGATTGGCTATTGCGGTAAGCTTGCAGGGAAAATATCCCTCGTCTTACACGATTTCTGATTTGGCGCAGTCCTTGGAAATCGGTGAAATCAAGGAAATGGCGATTTATCCGGATGAGCAGGGTGTGACCGGTTCGGTGGTGGTAGGATTTACCACGGGAGGCCGGACGGAATTTTTTGTAACCAACGTGCAGGAAGCAGAAACTATGGCCCGCGAAGCGGGTGTGGAAGTTTACGTTAACAGCATTCCTCAAGAGAACTGGTTTCTGACTTATGTGGTTCCCGGACTTGTGGTGCTGGTGATTTGTGTTTTCTTTTTTGTTATGCTGAACAATGCCCAGGGCGGCGGTGGCGGCGGAAAGATGGCGAATTTCGGAAAAAGCCGTGCACAGTTGGTTGCGGACAGCAAGATTACATTTAAGGATGTTGCGGGTCTGCAGGAAGAAAAAGAAGACCTGGAAGAGATTGTGGAATTTTTGAAGGAGCCCGGAAAGTTCACCAAAGTGGGCGCGCGAATTCCCAAAGGTATTTTGCTGGAAGGTCATCCCGGTACCGGTAAAACCTTGCTGGCCAAGGCTATTGCCGGGGAAGCGAAGGTTCCCTTCTTTAGCATTTCCGGTTCGGACTTTGTGGAAATGTTCGTGGGCGTAGGTGCGTCCCGAGTACGTGATTTGTTTACGGAAGCAAAGAAGAACAGTCCCTGTATTGTGTTTATTGATGAAATCGATGCAGTGGCTAGAAAACGAGGCACCGGAATGGGCGGTGGTCACGATGAGAGAGAGCAGACACTGAACCAGCTTTTGGTGGAGATGGACGGCTTTGGCGTAAATGAAGGAATTATTGTGCTTGCGGCGACCAACCGGGTAGACATACTGGATCCGGCAATTCTTCGTCCGGGTCGGTTTGACCGCAAAATTGCGGTAAGCCCGCCGGATGTGGGCGGAAGAGAAGATATTCTCAAAGTGCATGCCAAAAATAAGCCCTTGGCGGAAGATGTGGATTTGAAACAGATTGCGCAAAAGACCGCAGGATTTACCGGTGCGGATTTGGAAAATCTGTTGAATGAGTCGGCAATCAAGGCGGCTCGTTCCGGCAGGGAATATATTGTGGATGAAGATATCAAGAAATCCTTCATTAAAGTAGGAATCGGTGCGGAGAAGAAAAGCCGTCTGGTTTCCGAAAAAGAGAAAAAGATTACGGCTTATCATGAAGCGGGACATGCGATTTTGTTTCATGTGCTTCCGGATGTGGGACCGGTTTATATGGTTTCCATTATTCCGACCGGCGTGGGAGCAGGCGGTTATACGATGCCACTGCCGGAGAAAGATGAAATGTATCTGACCAAAAGCAAGATGATGCAGGATATCATGGTGTCTCTGGGTGGCCGGATTGCAGAGGAAATTATTTTTGATGATGTGACAACCGGAGCGTCCAGCGATATTAAACGGGCGACCAATACGGCCCGCCGCATGGTGACTCGCTATGGTATGTCGGAAAAAATCGGTGCCATCAACTATGAAACCGATGACGGCGAGGTTTTTATCGGGCGTGATTTGGCCCAGACCAAGAATTTCAGCGAAGTGAAATCCGGCGAGATTGATGCGGAGGTAAAACGTATTATTGATGAATGTTACGCCAAGGCGAAGGAAACGATTCTGCAATACGAGAAAGAATTGCATGCCTGCGCGGAGCTTTTGTTGGAAAAAGAGCGTATTACCAAGGAAGAATTTGAAGGTCTGTTCGAAACGGATGCAGAAGAATAGTAAAAATGCACAAAAACATCAGCATGGATTTGTAATATTTGTGAAACATTTGGATAGACGAATTTCCAGGGGGTGCTATAATACATCATGTAACCCCCAATACATTTTATAGTTTTTTGCTATAACCCCATAAGAAAGAAATACCTTCTCTGAAAATGACAGTTTTGCGACTGTCATTTTTACTTTGTAAAGAAAAATAGTAAAGGCAAAGTAGCAAAACCACAATATCTTGAATAATTTACCAATATAGGGTAAAATATCTGGTATTAGATAAATCGATGCGGAGAAGGATTTATGGAACTGTCAAAAGCAGAAAAATTGGTTAATGATAAAGTGTACATTTCTTCCATGAAACCCATTTTGAAGAAAAAGGCACTTTATTCGGACACAACGGAGAACTATGTTACGCCCATGCAGCCTACGGCGTACGATTTGGTTACAATCCGGTTTCGAACCGGGAAAAACAATGTAGACCGGGTTGTTCTTGTGGAACAAAACGGAATCCACGAAATGGATAAACTGTACGGCGATGCACAGTTTGATTATTTCGGCGTAGAGATTCAGCTGGATAATATTCCCCTTTCCTACTATTTTGAAGTGCACAGCGGAAAGATGAAGGCGTATTTTGATACCCGCGGTATTATGAAAACGCCGGAGCGAAGATATGATTTCCGGATTATCCCCGGATTTAAAACCCCGGACTGGGCCAAGGGCGCAGTTATGTATCAAATCTACGTGGACCGCTTTTTTAACGGGGATAAGGAAAACGATGTCCTAAGCAGAGAGTATCATTACATTGGTGATTATACGACACGTGTGGAAGACTGGTATAAGTACCCGGCGCAGATGGGTGTCCGGGAGTTTTATGGCGGCGATTTACAGGGTGTTTTGGATAAAATGGATTATCTCCGGGAACTGGGCGTGGAGGTTATTTACTTTAATCCTCTGTTTGTATCGCCTTCCAATCATAAATACGATATTCAGGATTATGATAATATCGATCCCCACATCGGAAAGATTGTGGAGGAGAGCGGGGAAGTTCTGGGTGAAGGACAGTGGGAGAACCGCTTTGCTTCCAAATATATCAATCGTGTAACCAATAAGAAGAATCTGGATGCCAGTAACGAATTGTTTGCCAAATTGGTTGAAGAAGCACACAAAAGAGGAATCCGGGTAATTTTGGACGGTGTATTTAATCATTGCGGTTCCTTTAATAAGTGGCTGGACCGGGAGAGAATATACGAAAATGCCGAAGGATACGACAGGGGCGCCTATGTGGATAAGGAAAGCCCGTATCATGATTATTTCCGCTTTTTTGATGAAAACAAATGGCCTTACAACGGAACTTACGACGGATGGTGGGGTCACGATACCCTTCCTAAACTAAATTATGAAGGTTCCCGTGCGCTTTATGACTATATTTTGCATATCGGAAAGAAATGGGTATCACCGCCTTACAATGCAGACGGATGGCGTCTGGATGTAGCGGCGGATCTGGGTCATTCGCCGGAATTTAACCATAAGTTTTGGCAGGATTTCCGAAGAGCGGTGAAGGAAGCGAATCCGGAAGCGATTATTCTGGCAGAGCATTACGGTGATGCCGGCAGCTGGCTCGCCGGGAAAGAATGGGATTCCGTCATGAATTATGATGCGTTTATGGAACCGGTAACCTGGTTTTTGACCGGAATGCAAAAGCACAGCGACGACTTCCGTCAGGACCAGTTGAATAATGCCTCCAGCTTCTGGGGTGCCATGATGCATCACAGCAGTGCATATACCATGCCATCCATGCTGGTGGCGATGAACCAGTTGTCCAATCATGACCATTCCAGATTTTTGACCCGTACTAATCACCGTGTCGGCAGAGTAAATTCCGTAGGCGCGGAAGCGGCAAATCAGGGCGTAAATAAGGCCGTATTCCGGGAGGCGGTAGCCATTCAGATGACCTGGCCCGGCGCACCGACGATTTATTACGGTGACGAGGCCGGCGTATGCGGCTGGACGGACCCGGACAATCGTCGTACCTATCCCTGGGGAAGGGAAGATAAGGAACTGATTGAATTTCATAAGAAAATGATTGCCATTCGGAAGAATTGTCCAGAATTGAAGACGGGTTCCATTAAATCTCTGGGAGAAGATCAGGGCTATATTGCATACGGAAGGTTTTCCAAAGCAGGGCAGACGGCAGTGTTTGTGAACAATAATGATTATGAAATCAGCAAGGAAGTCAGTGTGTGGACACTGGGTATTATGAAGGAAACCGTGCTGGTGCGGCAGATGCTGACTCACCGGGATGGTTTTGAGGATGCACCGACGGAATATAAAGTAGAATGCGGAAAGGTAAAGGTAACCCTGCCTCCGTTTTCGGTTTTGGTGCTTCGCCATGAAGGTAATGAAGGATTACATTTTTAAAAGTTATGTTAAGTAGAAGCGGCTTTCCATTGTGAATAGTGGAAAGCCGCTACGCAGTTTATTGTGAAATTTGCATAATTTTGGAGGCGAGAAAAAAATTATCTTGCAAATACTGTGCATGTATGCTAAACTTTGTATCAACGGGTGGACTTGCGCCATTCGTAAAACATTTTATATTATATGGGAGGTAATGAAACATGAAAAAAAGATTGTTGGCCCTTACAATGGCTATGGTCTTGGCTGCTTCTACTCTTGTAGCTTGTAATGGTGGTACAACACCCGGTGATGATGAAGTAGTAGTAGACAACCCTGCAGATCCTGCAGATCCTGCAGATCCTGCAGATCCTGCAGATCCTGGTGAAGGTGATGGTGAAGAACCGCCGATTACTGATGCTGCTGTTATGGAAGCTCCTAGCACAGAAGGATGGGATGAATCTATGAAGATTTATTACTATTCTTGGAACGATGAGTTTGGTTCTCGTATGCAGTACGTATTGGATGCATATCCTGAATATGCTGATTACGTAGAATACGTTAACCTTGGTGTTTCCGGTACAGACGGAACATACCAGACAGCTGTTGATACAGCTATGACAGCTGGTGACGCTTATCCTTCAATCATCGCTATGGATAACGACGTTGCTAAATACTACCTTGAAGATGATGTAACACTTACAATGGAAGAAATCGGTATCACAAACGATATGTATGCAAATGCATATCAGTACACAATCGACTACGCAACAGTTGATGGACAGTTGAAAGGTCTTACATGGCAGGCAACTCCTGGATGCTTCATCTATCGTTATGACATCGCTCAGGAAGTTCTTGGCGTTTGCGAACCCGAAGAAGTTCAGGCTTACGTAGCTGATTGGGATGCATTCTTTGAAACAGCTGAAACAATGAAAGCAGCTGGTTACTTCATGACATCTGGTCCTGATGAAGTTAAATACGCTATCTGGGATCAGCAGACACAGCCTTGGGTACTTGTAGCTGAAGATGGTTCTGAAACATTGCAGCTTGACTCTGCAGTAACAGATTACCTTGAAACAGCTAAGAGACTTTACGATGGTGGTTACACAGATAACTCCCTTATGTGGTCTGAAGGCTGGAATGCTAACTACGAAGGTGATGTATTCGGTTACTTCGGATGTACATGGTCTGTATACTGGTGTATGGTATTCAACATGAACGAAGATGGAACACCCGCTGAAGGTTCTTCTTACGGTAACTGGAGAGTTTGCCAGGGTCCTGTAAGCTATCACTGGGGTGGAACATACGTAGCAGTTACTGAAGGATGTCCTAACACAGAACTCGCTGCATTCCTTATCTACTCACTTTGCTGTGATCCTGAAATCATGTACAACATCTCTGCTGATACACTTGATTTCGTAAACAACAAAGAAGCTATCCAGAACCTTATCAATGATGGATGTGGTGCTTCTCCCGCTCTTGGCGGACAGAACCCTGTAGAAATCTGGGCTGAAGCAGCTGAAGGTATCGACCTTAGCAACGCAACATACCTTGACGCAGCTCTTAAGGTATTCATCGACAACGCTTCTCAGGCTTACAACTCCGGCGAAATCGCTACTGTTGAAGAAGCAGTTGCATACGTTGAAGAACAGGTAGCTACAACTTATGACTACATCACTGTAGAATAATTTTAGCTCTGTGATTTATCACAAATAAGTAATTGTGCTATGCATCGATATTGCTATCGCATATCGATGCATAGTTTTCAAAAAGAAAAAATCCCGACATAATGTCGCATAAAAACATCACACATATAATGTTGAATTCTAACTGATGGGGAGTGGCACAGTGAATAAGAACAATAAAACAAAAACAGTTGAATACGGAAAATACGGTTACATATTTATTCTTCCGTTCTTTATTGCCTTTTTGGTATTTCAATTTTATCCTTTGATTTACACTTTCTGGACATCTATGTGGCAGGAAGTGAAAACAGGACGTAGCAGTAGCGAGATGGTATTTGGTTTCGGTAACTATGCACAGTATGTGTTTGGCGATTCCAATGAAGTGTTTGTAGCAATCAGAACAACGATTGTTTTATGGTTATTGAACTTTATCCCGCAGATTCTTTTGTCCTTGCTTTTGGCTGCGTGGTTTACCGACGCCCATAACAAGTTAAAAGGTCAGGGTGCATATAAAGTTATTATGTACATGCCGAATATTATTACGGCAGCTACAATTGCGGTATTATTCTACAATTTGTTTGACATACACGGTTCTATCACCGCTGTTATGAAGAGCTTTGGCTGGATTACCGGTGAAACCAGTATGTTGATGAGTGGTTATGCATCTTTATTTATCATCGCTTTCATTCAGTTCTGGATGTGGTATGGAAATACGATGATTGTATTGATTGCAGGTATTATGGGTATCAGCCCTTCCCTTTATGAAGCGGCAATGGTGGATGGTGCGTCTTCCAGACAGCAGTTCTTCCGCATTACCCTTCCTTTGTTGAAACCGATTTTGCAGTTTACATTGGTAACATCTGCTATCGGTGGTTTGCAGATGTACGATATCCCGCAGCTGTTCAATGGCGGTGGCCCGGATATCAGTCAGGGCGGACAGATGGTTCGTTCTACAGAAACTATTGTTATGTTGATTAAGAAGTATGTATCTGCCGGACCGCAGCAGAATTATGGTAGAGCAGCAGCTTACTCAGTAGTGCTTTTCATTATAACGTTGGCAATCAGTATGGTATTCTACAAACTGACATCAGAGAAGAAGCAAAGCAGATAAAGGATGGAGGCGTTATAAAATGGCAAATAATATCAATATTTCAATGACACAGGATGCGAAAAAGTTTAGTTTTACAAAGCCTTTTAGATATATTATCTGTATTCTGCTTTGTGCACTGAGTATTTTTCCTTTCTACATTTTGTTTATTAACTCAACATTACCGTCAGACCAGATTATTTCGGGACTTCATTTTATTCCCGGAAACTATTTCGATAACAACTATGAAACGTTGACAAATAAGTCTGATGTGGTATCCAGTGTATCCGTTTGGCAGGCAATGGGTAACAGTTTGATTATTACTGTTCCTGCTACCCTTTTACAGGTGTATTTCGCAGCCTTTACTGCATACGGTATCACAGTTTATAACTTCAAATTCAGAAATTTAGCATGGGCTTTCATCTATGGTATTATGATGATTCCTACTCAGGTATCTATCGTAGGTTTGATTAAAGTCTGTGATTTGACAAACATGTATGGTACTCGCTGGCCGTTGATTTTACCGGCAATTGCAGCACCTACTACTGTTTACTTTATGAAACAGTATATGGAAGCCGGCTTTAGTGTAGAAATCGTAGAAGCTGCTCGTATTGATGGTTCCGGAGAGTTTAGTACATTTAACAAAATCGCGCTTCCGTTGTTGACACCGGCTATGGCTACACAGGCAATCTTCGGTTTCGTAGCATCATGGAACAACTTGTACACTCCTTCCATCTTGCTTGCTACCGAAAGAGATAAGGCTACCATGCCTATGTTTATTGAAGCATTGAAGGCTAACGATAAACAGCGTGACTTCGGTGAAATTTACACCGGTTTGTTTATCTCCGTACTTCCTATTATGATTGCATATTTCCTTTTGTCAAAATACATCGTTGCAGGTGTTGCTCTCGGTGGTGTAAAGGAATAATCAAGACTTTTATTTAAGAATTAAGTGCAGTTACCGGATTGTGATATATCTGTGTAATTGCACTTTTTTTATTGAGTTTTTAAGAGAATTGTGGTAATATCCAGTGATAAGGGTTTCTATGAAATGAGGAGGAAATAATGAAAAAAAGATTAGCAGGAATGAAAAGAATCGTGGCAGTGCTTTTGAGTGTGCTGATGTTGATGACTATACTTTGCGGCTGTAACAGTGGTGCTGTTATTTCGGAAGAAGAGGCGCAGACTCCGATTCTGACAGTGGACCAATATACCGTTACACTGGATGAAGTATATTTATATTATCTTCAGTATATTTTTAATAATAATCTGATGCCTTCCCAGGTTACGGAAGCTTCCACGCAGACTATAACCACCTATGTTGTTCAGCAGATTCAGATGGAATATGTACAGTATCAGCTGGCAATGGCCTCTGAAATTACACTTACGGAAGAAAACATGTTGGCGGCAGAAAATAGTGCAAACGCGTTTTATAACCATTTCGGAGAAGAATTCTTAAGCATGTATTCGATTGATTATGATATGGTTTATAACATGTTTGTTCGCACCATGTATATCAATGAATTGTCTGAGAAGGCAATGCAGGATTTGGCGGATGAATATTTGGCGCAGTATGAAGAAGAATATGCAGACTTAAATTTCCATGTGGTATATTATGCATTGTTTCCCAGCATCGCATATGATGAAAACGGACAGGCTCTAACCAATGAAAACGGAGAATACGTTGCGTTATCAGAAGAAGAAATGGCACAGCAGCTTGCTCTTGCAGAGGAATTCCGTGAACGCGCGGTTTCCGGAAATGAAACCATGGAACAGCTTGTGGAAGAGTACGGAATTGCCTTTTGTTCCGGTGTTGAGCGAAACTATTCCGGCGCGTATATTGCTGAGTTAAATGAGGTAGTAGAAAACCTGGATTTAAATGAAATTTCGGAAGTTGTAGAGACGGATGCAGGATATATGATTGTCCGCATGGATAATTTAAATGACGAAGAATTTAAACTGTATTCTCTGCAGTATATGGCATCCCAGAATGCCAGAACCCTGTTCCCTACTTTGCAGGAAAACTGGATGAATGCATCCGGTGTGGCTTATGCCCCAGTTGATTATGATACTTTAGCAACTGTGGATGTGGCTGCAATGTGTGCGGAACTGAGTAATAGAGGACTGCAAATGCAGTAAAAAACACGGAGGTGCGATTTGTCAGCAAATGAAAATGGCGGAGGAAATCCGAAGTTATTAAGGGCATTGGAAATTTTTGGAAACGTATTTGCCTTGAATATTATGTTTATCGTATTTTCTTTGCCGGTAATTACTTTTGGAGCGTCTATGACAGCGCTCTATAGTGTGACATTAAAAATGGCAAGAAAAGAAGAAGGTACTATCGGAAAATCTTTTCTGGAGTCATTTAAGAAAAATTTTAAGAAAGCAACCCAGGTCTGGCTGGTGCTTATAGGAATATTCTTTATCCTTTTTGTGGAGGATCTTCTGATTATCAATGTTGAAGGAGCAATTTCTTCGTTTTATTTGGTTGTTATTATTGTGGAACTGGTTGTGTTGGCATTTGCTTTGCCTTTCCTTTTTCCGCTTGTGGCACGCTATGAAAATACGTTATGGAACTATTTTAAAAATGCATTCCTGCTTTCTGTCAGCAATTTTGGCAGTTGGCTTAAAATCATGGTTGCTTGGGGATTGCCGATTTTCCTTTCATTATGGTACCCGGTGTTGTTTTTCTCCACCTGGTATTTATGGATTCTTTTGCTTATTGCGTTGATTGCATACGGTACCTCTTTCACCATGCGTAAGGTGTTTGACCGTATTGTGTTGGTACAGGAATCGGAAAAAGTCAGAAAAGAAGAGGAAAAGGCGAAAAAGGAATATGAATCAAAAAAACGTCTGGCAGACCATATTCGCAGAACTTCCGATATAGAAAAAAAGGAAGAATAAGTGTGCAGAAAGTAGAAATAAAATTGCGCAAAGTAAAATAACCTTGAAAATATGGCATTCGTGTGCTATCATAAATCTAGTTGAAGGTATGGGTTACAGCATTGCGATGCAGTGCGAGTCTTTTGTAAAGGGAAATAGGGCTATGGTAGATTTAAATCAAATAATGTATGACATGATTAAAAAGAGCAATTGCTTTGAGACGTCATACGTGAATGAAATTGAAGAGCTTGTTGACACCGGATTAGAAAAAACGGAAGAAAACATCCAGAAAGTTGCTTTGGAATATTTGGATGAAAAGGGGTATGCTCGAAGAATCGACAACTTGGATCGTGCAAAACAGCACATTTTGGAAAGTTCCATGTATTCTGATACAGTCCAGGTTCGTAAGAGAAGAGAGATGGTTGAAGATTTGCTTCAGGAAGCAGATGCGGAAGAGTTGGAAAAACTCACCGATGTATGTGTTCTTGACAAACTTCAGAAAATAGATGAGAAGCTTGAGAAAATTGCGAATCCGCAGTATGAATATGCGGTTGAAATTGTTAATGAGGTTCTGACAGATGCGGATAAGATGGGCGGAAGCTTGACAGAGTTTGAATCCTTCCAGATGCTTTTGAACCGATACGCAAGTGCCGGTTGGAGAGTAATGAGCGTGACAGCAAGAGAAGGAAGCAATCACAAAATCAGCATGACGGGATTCTCATCCTCCACAAAACAGGTTGTGGTTGTATTTGAAAGACGTAGATAATTATGAAATGAAGGTAATTGTAAAGAGAACGGAATTGTTTGCAAAGACAAGAAGTTCTCTTTATTTTTACGATATAAGAAATTTAGTAAAAATCAGTAGAAGAAGTAAAATGGAAAGGAAAAGAAATGTCAACAGGAGCACTTTTTTTTGTAATCGTCGGAGCATATGTTGCGGCAAGTATCTATGATTCTATAAAACTTAAACAAGGTCGAAAAAATTGGACCGACTCCCCACTAATGCAATCCGAAGCAAAGCAGTCAGAACAACCGAATTCTATAGAAGATGAAAAAACAGAAAAGAATAATAAGCCGGGAAAGTACGGAAAAAGAGTTGTTTATGGGAATGCTGTGCCTCACGATAGAAAAGTGGTTTTATGCAGATACTGCGGAACGGAAAATATGATAGTGGCCAACGGAAGAGAAAAATATCGTTGTTATTTTTGCAGAGAAGATTTGCCGCAATAAGAGCGAAGAAAGGACTGGACGGGAACGAGAAAACAAAGAACCACTCGTTCTGCCGGATAAACAAATATGAAAGTTGTACATACAAGTGAGATCGTTAAAAATATAAGAGAAATGTGTATTGAGGCCAATCATTATCTTTCTCCGGATATGAAAGAGACCTTTGAAAACGCAATGAAAGAGGAGAAGTCTCCGCTGGGAAAAATGATATTGGAACAATTGGATTCCAATTTGGAAATTGCAAAAACAGATATGATTCCTATCTGTCAGGACACAGGAATGGCAGTGGTATTTGCTGAAGTTGGGCAGGAGGTTCGCATTGAAGGCGGTTGGATTGAGGATGCTATCAATGAAGGAGTAAGACAGGGATATACGGAAGGGTTCTTACGAAAATCGGTTGTAAGGTGTCCTATTGAGCGTGAAAATACAAAAGACAATACGCCGGCGGTGATTCATTACAAGCTGGTTCCGGGAGAAAATATAAAACTTACTTTGGCACCAAAGGGGTTTGGAAGCGAAAATATGAGTCGTGTTTTCATGTTGAAACCTGCAGATGGTGTGGAAGGAATAAAAAATGCCATATTGACGGCGGTGAAGGATGCAGGCCCGAACGCTTGCCCGCCCATGGTTGTAGGAGTAGGAATTGGCGGGACATTTGAAAAATGTGCTTTAATGGCCAAAGAGGCGTTGACCCGTCCTGTGAATGAGCGTTCCTCGGTTTTGTATATCAGAAAAATGGAAGAAGAACTTTTGCAGGAAATTAACAACTCCGGCATTGGGCCCGGGGGACTTGGCGGTACGGTGACTGCATTTGCAGTTAATATTGAAACCTATCCGACACACATTGCAGGATTGCCGGTAGCGGTCAATATTTGCTGCCACGTGAATCGACATGTGGTTAGAGAAATTTAAATTAAAAATTTTGTTTACATAAGTTTCTTCTATATATATAGAAGAAACACCGAAAGGGAAAATAAAAAATGGAGAAAAACATTTCACTTCCGTTAAAAGAGGAAGATATAGAAAATTTGAAGGCAGGCGATTATGTATATTTGTCAGGAGTTATGTATACTGCCAGAGATGCTGCCCATAAGCGCATGGAAGAGACCATAAAAAAAGGGGAACCGTTACCTTTTCCGATTGAAGGAAGCACCCTCTACTATATGGGGCCTTCACCGGCGCGGGAAGGACGCGTTATCGGCTCGGCCGGCCCAACCACGTCAAGCAGAATGGATAAGTATACTCCAGGACTGTTGGATATGGGAATGAAGGGGATGATTGGAAAAGGAAAAAGAAGTGCAGCGGTTTCCGAAGCATTGGTAAGAAATCATGGCGTATATTTTGCTGCTGTCGGCGGTGCAGGCGCACTTTTGTCAAAGGCAATCAAAACGTCGGAAGTCATTGCCTATGATGATTTGGGCACAGAAGCAATCCGTCGGATGGAAGTCGAGAATTTCCCGGTAATTGTGGTGATAGATAAAAACGGAAATAACCTATATGAAACTGCGATAGAGGAATATCGTAATTACAAAGGATAAAGGGTGATGAAATGGCGAGAATTTTACTTATAATATTTGGTATGTTTTTTAAGACCATTTATTATTTTATCAAAATTTGCTGGTATAGCAGTGAAAAGAACAGAGATTATGAAAAGGGATATCGCGTGGTGCAGCAATCGGCCCGTGCGGCAATTAAAACCGGCCGTGTCAATATCGAAGTAGAAGGAATCGAAAATATTCCGGAGGAAAATGGTTTTATCTTCTATCCTAACCACCAGGGATTATTTGATGTGCTGATTTTTCTGGCATCCTGCCCGAAAGCATTTGCTTTTGTAATCAAGAAAGAGGCAAGCAATGTGATTCTTCTGAAACAAATCATCGGTGCACTGGGATCAAAGGTAATGGACCGGGATGATTTAAGGCAATCGATTCAGGTCATCAATGAAGTGACGGAAGAAGTGAAAAATGGAAGAAATTTTTTGATTTTTGCAGAAGGGACGAGAAGCAAACAGGGAAATAAGTTATTGGAGTTTAAGGGCGGAAGCTTTAAAGCGGCAACCAAAGCAAAGTGCCCGGTGGTTCCTTGCGCGTTGATTGACAGTTACCGTCCGATGGATGAAAAAGGAATAAAACCGGTAACGGTAAAATTGATATACTTGCCGCCCATCACTTATGAAGAGTATAAGGATATGAAGGGTGTGGAACTTGCCAACACGGTGAAAGAAAGAATTGAAAAAGCAATTGCCAAAAGTCTTGACAAAGAAAATACGCTTTAGTATAATGAATTTTGCGTCACGGAGAGTGAAGGCAAATTGAATATGGATTTTTATAATTCAGTTTCTGGAGAAGTACTCAAGAGGCCGAAGAGGTGCCCCTGCTAAGGGTATAGGTCGCTAACGCGGCGCGAGGGTTCAAATCCCTCCTTCTCCGCTCAGCATTTTGAGAAACAAAAAAGCAGGATTTATCCTGTTTTTTTGTGCCAAAAATGCATTTGAAAAAAATCTTTAAAACAGGTTGACAATGTAAAACATTGATGATAAGATAAAATTCCACCGCGCAAAAATGACTTAAATGCTAAGGAATAGTGGCGGTTCGGAAGCCTGAAAAAAGGTTTTTGAAAAAAATTAAAAAAGGTGTTGACAGAGTAAAAACAGCGTGATAGAATAACAACGTTGCGTCAAACGAAGCAACACAAAGAACCTTGAAAATTGAACAGTAATGCAACCCTGAAAATTTCAAGAGAAATATTCAGA
>SVFE01000082.1 GCA_015057055.1 Lachnospiraceae bacterium
AGTCTAACTAAAACTGGCTTTTTCCATTCTTTACTTGGTTGATGGTCTACTTTCGTTTCCCATCCGTTCTCTGAATATTTCTCTTGAAATTTTCAGGGTTGCATTACTGTTCAATTTTCAAGGTTCTGTTTATTGCCTTCTATCTAACAACATCAAATGTTGTTAACGGAGAAGGAGGGATTTGAACCCTCGCGCCGCTGTTAACGACCTACTCCCTTTCCAGGGGAGCCCCTTCGGCCAGCTTGGGTACTTCTCCAAATACTGGTTCGTATCGCTATCGCTATACTTCCTCCGGGAGGTTCAAAGCGGAGAGGATGGGATTCGAACCCATGTGCCCGTGAAGGCAAACGGTTTTCAAGACCGCCTCGTTATGACCACTTCGATACCTCTCCGTATTCGCTCGCCATGACCGGCGCAAGTGTTATAATATCAAATGCATTTCCTTGTGTCAACAACTTTTTTTAAATTTTTTTAAAATATTTTTTATTTCAATTTTTTCATTTCACAAAAGCAATTTTATGTAACCCAATCAAGGATTTATAAGCCTTCGCGCCAGCACCAGATCTTCCGGGGTTGTTATCTTGATATTCTCATAACTTCCCATAACAATCTTTACTTTGGTATCCGTCAAAAGTTCTACCACCATTGCGTCGTCAGTGATTGCTACCCCTTTTTCAAGAAGCGCCGTCTCTTCCTTTTGCAGCCTTTCGTACGCACTTCTTATTAAAGGATATTTAAATACCTGAGGCGTCTGTACCTGAAACATCCGATTTCTTGGCGGTGTTTCCGTAACCAGCCCCTCTTCGTCCACAATTTTTATTGTATCCTTAACCGGCACGCCGACTACACATGCATCACATTCCTTCGCGCCATCCAATGCCCGAAGGAGCACATCTTCCTTTACCACCGGCCGGGCACCATCATGAATAAAAACATAATCGGCATCTGCCACGCAGCGCAGTCCGTTCCAAACAGAGTGATACCGTTCCTTTCCGCCGGCCACCACCGCTTTTACTTTACTCAAATTGTATTTTGCAACAATTTCTTCTTTACAATAAGAAATATCATCTGCTCCGGCTACCAAAATTATTTCATCAATGAAACTATCTTCCATAGCCTTTAAAGAGTAATACAGCACCGGTTTGCCTTCCAGTTCCATATACTGCTTCGGAACGTCAGAATTCATTCTGGTGCCTCTACCTGCCGATAATACAATCGCCACATTTTTCAAATTACAATCCTCCCGTTAAATGCGTTCACCCAGTTTTAATCCCGGTACCGCATTTAAATCATATCCATGCCTTACCCCTTTGATGTATTCATAATATCCTGCCACACCAATCATTGCCGCATTATCCGTGCAATACACCGGTGACGGGTGATAAAATGCAATCCTTTCTTTTTCGCACGCCTCGGCCATTGCTTTTTGCAAATGACGGTTGGACGCAACACCGCCTGCGATGGCAAATTTCGTACCGCACGCGCTACGGACCGCTTCCATTGAATGATTAACCAACACATCAATTACCGCCTTCTGAAACGAGGCAGCCACGTCCGCCACTACAATTTCTTCCCCTTTCATTTCACAGGAGTTCAGATAATTCAGCACCGAAGACTTTAAACCGCTGAATGAGAAATCATATACGGAGCCTTCAATTTTTGCCCGAGGAAATACGATAGCATCCGGATTTCCTTCGTCTGAAATCCTGTCAATCTTGGGACCTCCCGGATATCCGAGCCCGATGGCCCTGGCTACTTTATCAAAGGCTTCGCCCGCCGCATCATCTCTGGTACGACCTAAAATTTCGTATTCCCCATAGGCCTTTACATGAACCAAATGAGTATGACCGCCGGATACCACCAAACAGTGGAACGGCGGCTCTAACGATTTATTTTCAATATAATTGGCACAAATATGCCCTTCGATATGATGCACACCCACCAGTGGAATCCCTTTTGCAAAAGAAATGGCCTTCGCTGCAGACACACCTACCAAAAGTGCACCTACAAGTCCCGGACCGTAAGTTACTGCTATCGCATCAATATCATCCAAGGTAACTCCGGCCTCTTCAAGTGCCTTATCAATTACCTGATTTATTTTTTCTATATGCTGTCTGGATGCAATCTCCGGCACTACACCGCCGTAGAGTGTATGCAAATCAATTTGGGAGTGAATCACATTGGATAAAATCTCCCGGCCGTCACGCACAACAGCCGCTGCCGTTTCATCGCACGAACTCTCAATTGCAAGTATTGTGATTGTTTCCATATACTCTTCTGCCTCTTATTCTTCCGTTTCTGCCAAATCAAATCCGAATATTTTCCAATGTCCGTCTTCGTCCAGACGCATAATAAAAACCTGTCTGGTCGTTTGATAAATCGTTCCGGACTTTAACGTATATAAACAATAAAGACGCGCACATTCATATCCGTTGTGCTCAAAATATTCTACATCCGTAGACGGCGTTACTTCACTGCTGTAGACAATAATATTTCCGTCCCGGAAAACCTGGATATCTTCCTGTAACTGCTCTATGTAATCCGTCTGGTTAATCACCAATTCCGTATCGTATAATGACTGGGCCAAATATGCCAAATCTTCCAATTCTTCCTCGGTGTAAGTTTCGTTATAAAAGCAGGCCGTAATTTCATTATAATATTTTAATACCTGGACCGGTGTCGGAGGATATTCCTTATACGCCGCCATAGCAAGAAGCTCCTGCACCGGCGTCATTTCTTCCTGCACCTGATTCTCCATGCTTTCCAAAGAGGTGGCATCTTCATTTCGGGACGACAAATAATAGTAGTATCCGACGATCAATACTACCATAAGCAACATTACTATTGTCGTTTTGGTTCCTTTCCCGAACTTCATAAACGGCCTCCGTGCCACTATCGTTTTTACCATTTTACTACATTACCATAGCATATGTAAAACTTATTCTTCATCTTCAAACAGTAATTCTTTCGTTTTTCCGTCTTTTCCCGGTTTCGCATTGGGAAAAATCTTCTTTACATCTGCCATGAAAGGTTCCGGTCGAATGAGGGACGGGCTGTAATGAGTCAGCCACAGTTCTCGCACCTTAGCTTTCTGCGCCAGTTTGGCAGCCTCGTAAAAAGTCATATGTTTGTACTGTCTTGCCTTATCTAACTTATCCGGCTCCCCGTACATACCCTCACAGATAAATAAATCCGCATCCGCTGCATTTTCCGCAATGCTTTCTGTGGGACGCGTATCGGTACAATACGTAACTTTTAATCCTTTTCTCTGACGGCCCAGAACCATATCCGGCGTATAGCAAACGCCGCCTTCGTTAATGGTCTCGCCGTGCTGCAGGCGGTTCCAGTACTTCATCTCTATGCCGAGTGCTTTTGCCCGCTCCACGTCAAATTTTCCTTGCCTCTCCACAACGATACTGTAACCGTAACAGACAATGTTGTGATTTACCCGAAAGGCTTTAATGGAAAATCCGTCCATAGAAATGATTTCTTCCGCTTCGTTCAACTCCCGATATTCGATTTCAAAAGGAAGCTCAGGCGCAATCGTGCGGAGTGCCCCCACGACCTTTTGTAAACCTTTCGGCCCAATCAAAAGAAGGGGTTCCTTGCGTTCCGCATTCCCCATCGTAAGAAGCATTCCCGGCAGACCGCTGATGTGATCCGCATGGTAATGCGTAAAACAAATTACATCAATGGGATTGGGGCTCCAGCCCTTTTCCTTCATTGCAATCTGCGTTCCTTCACCGCAATCGATTAAAATACTTTTTCCGTTATATCTGGCCATCATCGCCGTCAGCCAACGTTTGGGGAGCGGCATCATTCCGCCGGTTCCCAACAGACAAATATCCAACATAAAAATACGCCTTTCCTGCGCAGCTTCGCTAAATCATTTCCGTTGCCTCCGATATTTGCACCGGAATCCGAAACTGCCCCGTTATCTTATCATAACACTTCTCGCAAAGTTCAAACTCATGAACCTGTCCGTCTTTATCCGAAAAATACCCGAACACATCCTTATATGCAACATAGCCTTCCGCAATCATTCCGTTCTTTATCCGCAATGCTTTTCCGCAATTGTTGCACAAGGCCTTTTCCAATATATTGTCATTCTCGTCTGAATAAATACGCATACAATCCCTCCCTGCCTTCTTTTCTCTTGTCACGTATTTATTATAATTTGATGCTATCCTTCTTCCTAGCGGTAAATTGTGTCAATGTTTCCACATTATGACTGCATTCTCTCTCGGCTTATCATAAAAGTCTTTTCGAATCCCTTCCTGGATAAATCCCAACTTTTTATACAGTCCGATTGCTGCCTCGTTACTTTCCCGCACTTCCAGCGAAAAATGAAGCACGCCGCACCGCTTGCCTTCTTCCAACAGTTTTTGCAAAAGATGCTCTGCAATCCCTTCCCGCCTTCTGGACGCACAGACAGCCACATTGGTGATATCCGCTTCATCAAAACTTTGAATAAAACCGGCATTGGCCAGGACTACGCCATCTTCTTCCGCAATATAAAAATGATAATACTCTTTTGTCAGCGCATCCGCAAAATCACTCCGGCTCCAGGGCATGGAAAAATTATCTCTTTCCAACTGCGTCGCCCCGTCCAAATCGCGCGCCTCCATGGGCCTAATCAGCATTGCTTTCCTTCTCCATCCGTTCCCGCTCTGCCTGGGATAACCGCAAATACACCGGCGAATGCTCTGCTGCCGCAACCGCTTTCCCCTCTGCAAAATATTGCGCACCCAAAAGCGCCACCGAAGACGCTCTTTGTCTGCTTCGGTCGGCCGGCGCATAACTGTAAGGAACTTTTAATTGCTCTTCTAAGACTTCCTTGTTGACCGGAATTCCGTCTCCCAGCAAAATAACTTCTCTGCCTAACGCATTAATCTTTTCTATCTGTTCTGTCACGGACAGTGCCGCCATTTCTTCCTGCACGCACAAATGATATTCCCTGTCACCGGCACGCTTTTCAAAAGTATACAGTCCGCTGTACACCTGGCTGCGGCGGGCATCCATCATAGGACACACCAGTTTATCCGTTCCGTACAAATTATATGCTAA
>SVFE01000030.1 GCA_015057055.1 Lachnospiraceae bacterium
CAACATTAACGGAACCCGGACGGAGAACCTGGGAAATCCGGAGGCCTACATCGGGATGCCGGATATTGGCGAAGCTTTGGAGGCGGCATACTTTTCGGCGAATACAGAGGTTTTGTCTGAAGATTATGCATTGGAGGATACAAATATTAACATTAATACTCCGCTGGAGGGCGAAGGAAGCATTGAACTGACCGGAAACATTACCTTAAATGCCGGTGTTATGGCAGAGGAGGATTTGGTCTTTAGCGGAGAAGTGAAGAATACCGGAGATGTGGTAATCTATTCTGCTACCGGGGATGTGGTGATTGAGTCCACTAACGTAAACGTGAACGGATTGATCTATGCACCCCACGGAGAAATCCGTATTAATTCGATGAATTTAAACATGAATAATGTTATACTGATAGCAGAGAAGATTACGATTGAGGCAAACGGAATTAACGGCGGAAAGAACCAGGCTATGGCGGCGTTTATCGGAGAAGATTATGCCGTGCTTGGAGATGAGAGCGGCGACGATGCGGGAGCAGGAGATGACCCTTCGGTATCCGGGAATGAAGGAGAAGGGGATGACCCTTCAGTATCGGAGAATGAAGGAAACGTGTCGGATAATACGACGTCAGATAATGAAGACGTAATGGAAGGCATAGTACAGATGGAGTCTGCGGTAGAAGGAGAGGAAATCGGCCGGATTTATTTTAAAGCAATTTCTTCCGAGGATGAGATAACAGTTACTCCGGAGGGTTTGCCTTGTGTAAAAAATCAGATGTTATTGATGGCGAACGATAGTATAACTTTTTCACAGGTAGAGAGTTATATGAATGAAATCGGAGCAGTTATTGTAGGTTATATGGAAGTAACCAACGATTATCAGATCGAATTCCTTGCAGAAACTGATGTTTCAGAGATTGCAGTGCATATAGAGACAATAAAGCAGGAACCTTGGGCAGATGTTATCGGCTACAACTTGCTTTGGTTGGAAGAACCGGAGTTTTCCACGACAGATCCATGGCATGCCGGGGATGCCGGCTCTGCATGGGATAGTGCACATCCGGAAGGAAGTAACTGGGGAATAGAAGCGGTAGATTATACCGGAGGTCTTATTAACGCAGGAGTTATTACAAGTACAGTCAGTACATCAGGAGATATCGCAACAGACCATTTAACACCTGTGCGAATGGGAATTATTGATAATGCTTTCGATGAATGGAATACCGATTTGGATGATAATATTCTGGATGTGTGGAACAATTTTCCTACTCTGACAGATTTGCAGGCAGAATATGCAACGAATGAAAGGCTTGACCATGGGACGCATGTTCTTGGAATCATGGCTGCAGAGTTTAATAACGGAACCGGTATTGCGGGAATATGCGTGGAGAACGAAGTGGTTGCGTATTCATTGCTGGGTGAACCGGAGGATTTGCAAGAGAATGATGGTGAATCAGATAAGCATACCTTTGAAGTGGGTTGTGCTTTGTCATGGATGATTGAGCAGGATGTGAGAGTGATAAATTATAGTTATGGTGTAAGGGAAATCGGGTTCGCTGCATCTCAGACAAGGGGAGATGCCGACGCTATAGACAGAAGAATTCGTTCTATAAACTACTTGCAACAACAGTCTGATTATATAATAAATTTGTTGGAGAATTTGATTAACGAAGGGTACGACAATTTTTTGATTGTGACAGCGGCTGGAAATGCGAATACGGAGAGGTTTTATGTGGATCAAGATGAAGACAATATAAGTGGATATGTTAGAGCTTCGCTATATGAGGGGAATGAAACGAACTACCAAGACGTAAGTGGTAATATGACCTACGGCTCCCCCTCGTCTTCAGCCAGTGTAAATAACATGGATTATGCATATGCGGATTATAACAGCGTATTTAATTATATAACACCAAACCATGCCTGCTACGATAGAATCATCTGCGTAGGTTCTTTGCAAAGGCCCACTTATGATTCCCATAATCAACCGGTGTATCGGATAGCAGCACATACCTGTAGCGGTAATCGAGTAGATATTTTGGCACCGGGAACCAATATATACAGTCAGACCATAACCGGGGTATCGACAAACGATTGCGTATCCAAAAACGGAACCTCCATGGCAGCACCTTTTGTATCCGGCGCAATCGGTCTGGTTTATAATGTATGTCCGGATATCAGTGCAGTGGAAGTAAAGGAGCTCATTATTTCATCCGGAAGTAATCAAGGCTTGGGTGTGCCGGTGTTGAATGTGGCAGATTTGATTGAAGAAGCAATTCTGTTGCAAGAAAGAAAGTCGATGTGTGAGGTGCAGTTTCATGTAACGGATGTGTCCGGAAATGTGGTTTCAGGTGCTAATATAGAGATTCGATATCACGATGTACAATACACAGATTACTTTGGCGGAGTCCGTGTGGAAGATGGTATTATGAACGAATGTGTGTACAGGAATTTAAGGACGGATTCCGGCGGAAATGTAACGGCATATCTTCCGGAGGGGCGTTACTATGCCTTAGTAACACTGGGTGAAGAAGCAGGTAAAATATATGCGTTCAGAGTGACATCGCAGGAAATACAGACAGTGGTGCTTAAAGAGATTACCATAGAGACTTTTTCAACGGATGTACAAAGAAGAGGTATACAAGCACGAAGAATTATTCCGAATGTAGAACTTAACGGAGTATCGATAACGGTTTATGAAGGAAGAAATCAAACGACAGGAACGCCGGTACATACCGACACAACAGTAAGAGAAGGACTGGTCGGCATGCTGCTACCGGAAGGAATCTACACTGTTGTGGCCAGCGACGGAACAACAACAAAGTACTTTAATATCATAATCAATGGTGATTACACGTGTTATACGGTGCGTTTCTAAAGGAGAAGAGACATATGAAAATGAAGAAAAAAGACATAATTATTAACATTCTATGTGTTCTGTGGATTATCCTTGTTCTGATTTTAAAGTTTAATGGGGAATATACCGTTCAGAGGATAGAAGACTTGTCCCAACTGAATAATCTTAGAAAAGAAAATCTTATAATCAGATATGCTATTGAGAAAAACCGTGGGATTTTATCAGAGGAAGAATTGCAAATGGAAGGAGTTATTGAAAGACAGATTGCAACTCTGTGTATTATGGAAGACGGCTCCGTATATTTTTTAAATACAGCCGAGCCGATAATAGGATTTTTGAATGATAATCCGAGCTCAAATACAGAACCGAATATGTTACCCACAATAACTTATTCTGCATATTATATGGGACGATTATCAACGCTGGATTTGTTGTTTTTGAAATGCAACAGAGCGCTAATAAATCCTGAGGCGAGGAGCGAAGGCGTATTTCACAGTCCGGAAAGCCCGGAAGAAGGAACAGCGGGCGAAAATTTACAAAGTGAAGATGGATATAACAAAGAGCAGAGGATGGAACATTATATCTTTAGTTTGTATGGCATAGACGTAAAGTACCGGGATGGCATAAATATATCCAAGAATACAATTACCGGAGAATACTGGAGCTTTAAGTTAGACATTAATGCACTTATTCTTATCCCTTGGCTTCGTACATCTTGGCATTACAGAGAATACATAGATCTTATGTATCAGGAACTTTATCCGTGGCTGGTAGAGGAATGATTTGGTTCTTTTGTTATAAAAATAATTCCATAAATCCCTTCCTGTATTTCGTATCTATTAAAATGGATAAATCTGTGAGGTTCAGCAAAAAATGAAAACTTTATTTATAAACAAAAAATGCAGGTGGCCGCGTTGGCGGTCATCTGTATAGTCATTGTTATTGCAGTGCTGTCTTTGAATGAACAGCGGAAAGAAGAATTAGTGCCGGATTTGACAAGACAGCAGTTGAAAAATAGTGAAGAGGTTATGTAGAACTTAACGGAGTATCGATAACGGTTTATGAAGGAAGAAATCAAACGACAGGAACGCCGGTACATACCGACACAACAGTAAGAGAAGGACTGGTCGGCATGCTGCTACCGGAAGGAATTTACACTGTTGTGGCCAGCGACGGAACAACAACAAAGCACTTTAATATCATAATCAATGGTGATTACACGTGTTATACGGTGCGCTTCTAGGGAGGATAAACATATGCGAATGAAGAAAAAAGACATAATTATTAACATTCTATGCGTTCTGTGGATTATTCTTGTTCTGATTTTAAAGTTTAATGGGGAATATACTGTCGAAAAAATTGAAAACCTTTCGACGTTAGATGTCATTAAAGAAGAAACTATATTGCTATTATATTCAATTGAAAAGAATGAAAACACATTGTCATTTGAGGAAATATCAATGAGTGGAATTAGTGAAAGACAATTAGCTACTCTTTGTGTTTTGGAGGATGGTTCTGTTTTTTTCCTTAATACTTCTCAACCAATTTCGTATTATGTGGAGAATAATTCTCTTGCAGAAATAACATATTCGGCATATTGGATGGGAAAATTATCAACTGTTGAGTTATTGTTTATAAAAGGAAATCGTTTTCTAATTAACACGGAGTCTGGTTTGCTATCTTATCCGGGATTTGATTCTGTAATTTATGAGCCACAAAATACTGATGGGAATGCAGAGGGCACATATTATGAAAATGATGAAAAGAAAGAGCGCCAATATGCATGTCTTATTTATTGTGAAGGTGAAGAAAACAAAACAATGCTCATTTCAAGTAATTCTTTGAATGGAGGATATTGGCATATAATGAGAGATATTAATGCGCTCATTCTTATTCCGTGGCTTCGTACATCCTGGCATTACTGGGAATACATAGACCTTATGTATCAGGAACTCTATCCGTGGCTGGTGGAGGAATGATATCAATAATGATAAAGCAAAGGACCGGGGCCCCCGGTCCTTTTTTTATGCATTGCTGTATCGGTATACGGATAAGACAAATCCGACAAGAAGATAATTTGAAATGGTACAGAAAAATCCGTAAGAAAGAAACGGCATATCTATAGAGGAAGCCGGAAGCAAGCCTATGTTGGATAGGACATAGAATGCGACTTTCACGAAAAGAAAAATGACTACGCCGGTACTTGCCAGGAAACCAAAGCGATTGGGCTGGAACAGGGAAATCTGCAATGTTCGGGATAGAAACAGCGCAAAAACCAGTAACAAAAGCATGGTAATGCCGGCGCCGAAATAAGAAAACATACAGGTTACGATATAGTCGCTGTAGGCTCCCGAAAGCTCACCAAGAGCTCCGACAGTAGCGGTGCCGCCAAAGGTACAGTTTTCCATTTGCTGCCGTGCCATGAGAAGGACATAGGACGCCCCGCCCGCATAATCTGCAGGATGAAGGATTGCGTTAAGGCGTTCTACCTGAAAAGCCTTCAGACCAAACAGCGCCCCGCCGCTGAATAGAAAATCGATAAAGAAAAATAACGGGAGTCCCAATAAAAACAGAAGAAACAGAATTATATGTAGTTTTTTTCTTCCGCCGAAATAATCTCTGCATACAGCAAGGAAAAGAATTAAAAGGCAGGTAACAATAACAGCGCAAAAATAAGGAAGGGACATAGTTCCGAATATAATGCCGAAAAATATCTGTTGGAAAAGTAAAATGCCGAGGCATTTTATTATACCGAGCCCCTTTTGCCCCCGAAAACGATAAATAAAAGCTGCAAACAGAGGGATGAAAAGGGAATAGGCGGCATTGCTCCGTGCATAAAATAAAGAGTAGTAAGGCATGGAAATCAAGGAAAAAAACGCGGAAAATCCAAGATAGCCAAAATAGATTTTCCAAGTATGCCTGCAAAAAAGCCGGTAATCCAAAAAGTAAATTGCCATCATAATACCGGCGCCGATAATATTGAACAGAACCGTTTTAGCGGGATAGTCGGAAGAAATAGCGCTGTTTCCGGTACATCCAAACAAAATGCACTGCATCAAAATTCCGAAAGCGACAATTAGGGATAGCATACAAAAAAGCGAGGCATCGTGCTTGGGTCGATGTATTTTGTCCAGTTGCAGTCCGGTTTCCTCCGGATTTCCCATCTCACGGACAGCAAGGTTTTCTGCAGTATCTTCCGGAATGCCTTGTGTCATAAAAGCTTCCTTCTGGTCGATGATATGGTTTTCCAGCTCGCTCCGGACCGTAGGAACGGCGACTTTCCAACGAATATTTTCGGACACTTTTTGAAGATATTCCTCTCTCGTCATAGGCTACCTCCGAAAGAAAGTACATTGCTTACGGCACCGGCGTATTGTGTCCACGCCTCTTCCCGTGCCCGAAGTTCCTTCTTTCCTTCCTTGGTGAGGCGGTAGTATTTGCGCACTTTTCCCAAGGCCTCCTCCTCGTAGACAGTAAGAAACCCTCTCTCCTGCATGCCGTGCAAAAGGGGATAGAGGGTGCCGGCCTTCAGTTCAAAAACATTGTCGGAACGCTTTTGCAGCGTTTCAATCATCTCATATCCGTACATATCTTTTTCTTCCAATAGTTTTAAAATCAGCATGGTCGTGCTGCCGGAAAGTAAATTTTTATCAATCGCCATAAGAACCTCCTCAAAAAGTAAAAGCAAATATATAGACTATCTATATATCGAACATCTATATAATACCGAACATTTTATTCTTTGTCAACAAAATAAAATATAATTCAATAAAGAAAAGCCAAAAATGAAAAAAAGTATAAAATTTAGTTGACATTAAATAATAGTAGTGATATTTTATCAGTAGGGTGTTAGCACTCCAAACGGTCGAGTGCTAACAATAACTGCAAACCGGATTTGATTTGCAAGTAAGAGAAAGGAGGATGGAAATGCAGTTAGGAGAAAGAAAAATGACGATTCTGCGTGCCATCATCCGGAATTACTTGGAAACCGGCGAACCGGTAGGGAGCAGAACCATTTCCAAGTACACGGATTTGAACCTCAGCTCTGCCACGATTCGAAATGAGATGGCGGATTTGGAGGAACTCGGATTCATTATCCAGCCCCATACTTCTGCGGGCCGTATTCCTACGGACAAAGCATACCGCCTCTATGTGGACGATATGATGGAGGAGAAGGAGCGGGAGATTGCGGAACTGAAGGAAATGATTCTTGAGACGGAAGGTAAGATGGACCAGATGCTAAAGAGCGTTGCCAAGGTTCTGGCCACCAATACCAACTACGCAACCGTCGTGTCTGCGCCGCACTACAAAAAGAACAAACTGAAATTTATTCAGCTTTCCAAGGTAGATGAGAAACAGATTCTCGCAGTCATCGTGGTAGAGGGCAATGTGATTAAGAACAACATGATTCACGTCAGCGAATCCCTGGATGAAGAGACCATGCTGAAGCTCAACATTTTGCTGAATACCCATTTAAACGGGCTCTCCATTGATGAAATTAACTTGGGAATGATTGCCAATCTGAAGCAGCAGGCCGGCATTCACAGCGATATCATCGGAAATGTGGTGGACGCGGTAGCCGAGGCGATTCGGGCAGATGAGGATTTGGAAATCTACACCAGCGGTGCCAATAACATTCTCCGGTATCCGGAGCTTGCGGATAACCAGAGCGCCAGCGAGCTGATTACCACCTTTGAAGAAAAAGAAATGCTCGCAAAGATGGCGTTGGAAAGCATCGACAACGAGGAAAACACCGGTATTCAGGTTTATATCGGAGAGGAATCCAAGATGCAGGCCATGAAGGATTGCAGCGTGGTTACGGCAACTTACGAGTTGGGCGACGGAATGAAAGGCAGCATTGCCATTATCGGTCCCAAGCGAATGGATTACGACAAGGTTGTGGGTACGCTTAAGACCATGAGCAATGAGTTGGAGCGCATATATAAAAAAGAAAAATAGGATTTAATATAGAACGAACAGAAAGGCACAGGTTGAAATGGCAGAGGAAAAAGAAAAAGAAGTAATGCCGGAAGAAAGCTGCGAAGCTAAGACTCCGGAGGAAGAAAAGAAAGCCGACGAAGCGGAAAAAGCAACCGAAGCGCAGGCGCAGGAAAAAGAACCGGAAGCGGAAGTGTCCGGGGGAGAGAAAGAAGAAAAAGCCGGAAAGAAATTCGGAAAAGGCAATAAAAAAGACAAAGAAGCCGATAAGTTAAAGGCTCAGATAGATGAACTTAACGACAAGGTGGTTCGTCAGATGGCTGAGTTTGACAACTACCGGAAACGTACCGAGAAGGAAAAGCAGAGCATGTTTGAGACCGGCGCGAAAAGCGTCATCGAGAAGATTCTTCCGGTGGTGGATAACTTTGAACGGGGACTTGCGGCGATTCCGGAGGAGGAAGCAAAGAGTTCTTTCGCGGAAGGAATGAACATGATCTACAAGCAGCTCATGGGGGAACTGGAAAAGCTGGAAGTCAAACCCATTGAAGCGGTAGGAAAAGAATTTGATCCGAATCTCCATAACGCAGTAATGCATGTGGATGATGACAGTTTGGATGATAATATAGTGGTAGAGGAATTGCAGAAGGGTTACGTATATCGTGACACGGTAGTCCGCTACAGTATGGTAAAAGTTGCAAATTAGCATTAAAGCAGATAAATTAGGAGGAAAAGAAAATGGGAAAAATTATTGGTATTGACTTAGGAACAACAAACTCATGCGTGGCAGTTATGGAAGGCGGTAAGCCTACTGTTATCGCAAATACAGAAGGCGCAAGAACAACTCCTTCCGTAGTGGCATTTACAAAAAACGGTGAAAGACTTGTGGGTGAGCCTGCAAAACGTCAGGCAGTTACCAACGCTGACAAGACCATCTCTTCCATCAAGAGAGATATGGGTACAGACAACGGCCGTACCATTGACGACAAGAAATATTCACCCCAGCAGATTTCTGCTATGATTCTTCAGAAATTGAAAGCAGATGCAGAAAACTATCTTGGTGAAAAAGTAACGGAAGCAGTTATTACGGTTCCCGCATACTTCAACGACGCGCAGAGACAGGCAACCAAGGATGCAGGTAAGATTGCCGGCCTTGAAGTAAAACGAATCATCAACGAGCCTACGGCAGCAGCGCTTGCTTACGGTCTTGATAATGAAAAAGAGCAGAAAATCATGGTTTACGACCTTGGTGGCGGTACCTTCGACGTATCCGTTATCGAAATCGGTGAAGGCGTTATCGAAGTACTTGCAACCAGCGGTGACAACAAGCTGGGTGGTGACGACTTCGACCAGAGAATTACGGACTGGATGCTTGCTGAGTTTAAGAAAGCAGAAGGCGTTGATTTGTCCACCGACAAGATGGCGCTTCAGAGATTGAAAGAAGCTGCTGAGAAAGCAAAGAAGGAGCTTTCCTCTTCTACAACCACCAACATCAACCTTCCCTTCATCACTGCAACCGCAGAAGGACCGAAGCATTTTGATATGAACCTTACCAGAGCAAAATTCGAAGAACTGGTACACGATTTGATTGAAAGAACAGCAGTTCCCGTACAGAATGCACTTAAGGATGCCGGCGTAAGCGCATCTGAGCTTAGCAAGGTTCTCCTTGTAGGTGGTTCCACACGAGTTCCCGCTGTTCAGGATAAGGTAAAACAGCTTACCGGACATGAACCCAGCAAGACTCTTAACCCGGATGAATGCGTAGCCATCGGTGCTTCCATCCAGGGCGGAAAACTTGCAGGTGATGCAGGTGCAGGCGAAATCCTTCTTCTTGACGTAACACCCCTTTCTCTTTCCATTGAGACCATGGGCGGCGTTGCAACAAGATTGATTGAAAGAAATACAACCATCCCCACCAAGCACTCTCAGGTATTCTCAACCGCAGCAGATAACCAGACTGCAGTAGATATCAACGTAGTACAGGGTGAAAGACAGTTTGCAAAGGATAACAAGTCCCTCGGACAGTTCCGTCTTGACGGTATTCCTCCTGCAAGAAGAGGTGTGCCTCAGATTGAAGTTACCTTTGATATTGATGCCAACGGTATCGTAAATGTATCCGCAAAGGATCTCGGAACCGGTAAGGAACAGCACATTACCATTACCGCAGGCTCCAACATGTCAGACAGCGATATTGAAAAGGCAGTAAAAGAAGCTGCTGAGTACGAAGCACAGGATAAGAAGAGAAAAGAAGCCATCGATGCAAGAAATGACGCAGATTCCATGGTATTCCAGGTAGAAAAAGCGTTGAACGAAGTTGGCGATAAGATTGATGCTTCCGAAAAAGCAGGTTTGGAAGGCGAGTTGAATGCGCTTAAAGACCTTCTTGAAAAGACCAAGGATCAGGAACTTTCCGAAGACCAGGTTGCAGAAATCAAGGCAGCTCAGGAGAAGATGATGGCAAGCGCACAGGGTCTCTTCACAAAGATGTATGAAGGTATGCAGGGAGCAGGTGCAGGTCCTGACATGTCCGGTATGGGCGGTGACATGGGCGGCATGGGCGGCCAGGCAGGCGGCAACAGCGACGACGACATTATTGACGGCGATTTCAAAGAAATCTAAAAGAAAAAGATAGGTTTAGGGGGCACCTTGGTGTCCCCGCGCCTTGCGTTTGGAAGAAAATCAGAAATCTTTAAAACGCTGAGGAATGGAGATAATTATGGCAGAAAGTAAAAGAGATTATTACGAGGTGCTCGGCGTTGAAAAAAACGCTGATGAAGCCGCGATTAAAAAGGCATATAGAGCATTGGCCAAAAAGTATCATCCGGATATGAATCCGGGAGATGCGGAAGCAGAGAAGAAATTCAAAGAGGCTTCCGAGGCGTATGCGGTACTTAGTGATGCAGAAAAGAGACAGAAATACGACCAGTTCGGCCACGCGGCATTTGACGGCGGCGCAGGCGGTGGCGGCTTTGGAGGATTTGATTTCTCCGGAGCAGATTTTTCTGATATCTTCGGCGATATTTTTGGTGATTTATTCGGCGGCGGAAGAAGCCGTGGCCGGAGCAACGGTCCCATGAAGGGAAGCAACATCCGTACCAGCGTAAATCTTACCTTTGAAGAGGCGGTTTTCGGTGTGGAAAAAGAAATTGAGCTGATGGTGAAGGAATCCTGTTCTAACTGTAAGGGGACCGGAGCAAAGCCCGGAACGACGCCGGAAACCTGTTCGAAGTGCGGCGGAAAAGGCCAAGTGGTATTTTCCCAGCAGTCCTTCTTCGGAACGGTGCGAAATGTGCAGACCTGTCCGGATTGTGGCGGCAGCGGAAAGATGATTAAAGAAAAATGTTCGGATTGTCGCGGAACCGGCTATGTGCCGATGAAGAAAAAGTACTCCGTGGAATTTCCTGCCGGTGTGGACAATGGACAGTTCAAGCGTTTGTCCGGCTTGGGTGAGCCGGGAAGCAACGGCGGTCCGAGAGGAGATGTCTTGGTAGAAGCAGTTGTTGCAAGACATCCGATTTTCCAGAGACAGGATCAGGATATCTTCTCCACTGTACCCATGTCTTTTGCGGTAGCATGTCTGGGCGGTGAGATTGTGATTGATACCGTGGACGGAAAAGTGGTTTACGACGTGAAACCGGGAACCGGAACCGACACCAAGGTCAGACTCCGGGGAAAGGGTGTGCCGTCCCTTAGAAATAAAGATATTCGCGGTGACCACTACGTTACCCTTGTTATTCAGATTCCTGCGAAGATGAATTATGAAGCAAAAGAGCTCTTGAAGAAATTTGATAAAGAGACCGGTGACAGCTTGAATGCTGCCGAAAAATACCGGGAAGAGCGGGCAAAGAAGGGTGAAAGTGAACCGAAGAAAAGTAAAAGACGAAAACTTTTTTAAAAGTTAAATAGGATTTGTAGAGAATTTAAACCCTTCCCGGTTTTTCCGGGAAGGGCATTTTAATTTGTTCTTCTATGCATAAAAAAGTGATATAATGTAAGTTAGTGAAATGTAAAAATTTGCATCGAAGAAAAATAATGAGTAGAAAAAAATTGAAGTAAACTATATTCCGTACAATGAAGCATAAATAATCTTTCAGAACAGAAAGGAAAACTTATGGCGACGTGGGCAACCAGAGGACTTCGAGGCTCTACGCTGGAAGACATGATAAACAGAACCAATGACAAATATCGGGAAAAGGGGCTTGCGCTGATTCAGAAAGTGCCGACCCCCATTACGCCGATTAAAATAGAAAAGGAGACCAGGCACATTACGCTGGCCTATTTTGACCAGAAGAGTACCGTGGATTATATCGGCGCGGTGCAGGGCATACCGGTGTGCTTTGACGCCAAGGAATGCGCCACGAGTACCTTTGCCTTGCAAAACATCCACGAGCATCAGGTGGAATTTATGCTGGATTTTGAAAAGCAGGACGGAATTGCCTTTTTCCTGATTTACTTTACCGGCGAAGATTTGATGTACTATTTGTCCATCCGGCAGTTAAAGGTATTTTGGGACCGGAGCAAAAACGGCGGACGCAAGAGTTTTCGGCTGGACGAACTGGACCCAGCCTACGTGATTCCAAAGAAAAAAGGGGTCCTGGTGCCGTACCTGGACATGATACAACTGGATTTGGATAAGCAGGAAGAGAAAACAGAGTAAAAGAGAACGGTAAAAGTAACAGTAAAAGTAACAGTGAAAACATAGCTGAAAAAACAACAGAATCAGAGAACGGAGGAATAGGATGGCAGATTTGGAAAAATTGCAGGAGCTGATTGACGGAAGTGACAATATTGTGTTTTTTGGCGGTGCCGGGGTATCCACCGAGAGCGGCATCAAGGATTTCCGAAGCGTAGACGGATTGTATCACCAAAAGTATGACTACCCGCCGGAAACCATTCTATCCCACACATTTTACCGCAGATATACGGCGGAATTTTATAAATTTTATAAGGACAAGTTGCTGGAAAAGACGGTGGGAACCGAAACGGTGGAAAAGGCGATGCCCAATGCGGCTCATTATAAATTGGCAGAGCTGGAGGCGGCTGGAAAGGTGAAGGCAGTGATTACCCAAAACATTGACGGGCTTCATCAGGCGGCAGGCAGCAAGAAAGTACTGGAGCTTCACGGAAGCGTGCTTCGGAATTACTGCGAGGACTGCGGAGCCTTCTTTAATGAGAAATACATGTTTGCGGCCGAAGGAATACCCTGCTGCGATAAGTGCGGCGGCGGCGTAAAGCCGGACGTGGTGCTTTATGAGGAAGGGTTGAATCATCAGATTTTGTCGGAATCCATCCGTTGCATTCAGGAAGCGGATATGCTGATTATCGGTGGTACCTCCCTGGTGGTTTACCCGGCAGCAGGGCTGATTGATTATTACCGCGGCAACAAACTGGTTTTAATAAACCGGGACGAGACCCAAAGAGATGGTGTGGCGGACTATATTTTCAAAGGAAATATCGGGGAAATCCTGGGACAGATTAAGGTGAAGTGATTATGGAAGAGAAGAACAAACAGGTTGTATCTGCGGATAAATATGCGCTGGGAGATATCATAACCATGAAAAAGCCGCATCCCTGCGGGAGCAAGGAGTGGAAGGTTTTGCGAGTGGGGGCGGATTTTCGCTTGCAGTGCATGGGCTGCGACCATCAGGTGATGATTGCGAGGAAGCTGGTGGAGAAGAACTGCCGGGGAATCAGAAAAGGATAGATAGGGATTTTTAAGACAAAATCCGAGAAAAGAAATCGTGATAGGACGATAAAGGGAGTACGTGAAAATGCGTGTAAAAGACATTAACGGAAAAAAATTTAAAAAGGTAAATTGGTCGTTACTAATGGGGATTGCACTTAGTTGCGTGCTGGCTTTCGTGATTCCGTTTATTAAAGTGATTCCGCTGGGGGTGCAGATTATTTTGTGTGCGGTGCTGTTTTTGGGCGGAATGATAAGTATTCTGGTCATGGCATTTTCGGATAAGAGCTTATACAAAAAACTGGATAAGTTTTCCAAAACCTTAAATGCTCGGTGCTGGACGAAAGCGGCGGATTCGCCCTTTCCGCAACTGTACCTATTTGATTTGGACAATTGCTATGTGTACGGACTCTTTGCGTGGAATCCGTACTGTCTGCAGAAGCTGGACCTGCGGGAAGTAAAAGATGTGGAAATCATTTATTCTGCGCACCAGATGGTGCCCTTAAAGCAGTGGAGCTTCCCTTTAAACGAGATGCGTGACGTGGAGAAAGCGCTGGGCGAACAAAACGAAGCCATCAATTCAGGCATTGTTTGTCGCCTGCACCTGGAAGGGGGCGGGACGGATATCTGTCTTTGGCATGACCGCAAAATCAACCATTTGCCGGTTGGTCATCCGGAAGAGCTGAAGCTTCGGGAAAGCGGCATCAAGTTCAAGAAGTTCTTTGCGGATTTGAAGACAAAAGGAAAAGGACTGCGGGGATAAGGAAGAGAAAAGAATTAAATACTATTGTCAGAACGAGAAGATACATGATATAAATATAGTATAAATTACTTTGCGTATTGTTGGGTATTTTAAAGAAAATTACTTTGCGCACTATTGGGTATTTTAAAGAAAATTACTTTGCGTACTATATTTGTGTCAGTTAAAAAGAGGTCTGAAAGTATGGAAATTAAAAGAAAAGTATATGATAAGATTTTAGAATGGAAAAAGACTTGTAACGGAGAAAAAGCGCTCTTAATCGAAGGGGCAAGAAGAATAGGAAAATCCACAGTGGTAAAGGAGATAGGAAAAAACGAATACAAATCCTACCTTCTTGTTGATTTTAATGAAGCAAGTAAGAAGGTTTTGGAAAGTTTTGACGATATGCATAATTTAGACATTTTTTTCCAGACGCTGTCTTTGGAATATAATGTAAAGCTTTATCCGCGAGAAACCTTGATTATATTTGATGAAATTCAGCGATTTCCTAAGGCAAGGCAGGCCATAAAATATTTGGTCGCGGACGGGAGATTTGATTACATTGAGACAGGTTCTTTGATTTCCATAAAGGAAAATGTCGAAGATATTACGTTGCCGTCGGAAGAGCGTAAGCTAAAGATGTATCCTGTGGATTTTGAAGAGTTTATGGTCTATATGGGCGAAGAGATTTTGCTTGACTATATAAGAGAATGTTTTAACAGTCAAAAGCCGTTGGAACAAAAAAGCCATGAAAAAGCAATGCATTTGTTTAAGGAGTATATGCTGGTCGGGGGAATGCCGCAGGCAGTAGTTGCATTTGCAAAAAACGGAAGAGATTTTGAACGTGCGGATATTGAGAAGAGGGATATTCTTGAGCTATACCGAGATGATATTAAAAAGGCAGCGAGAAAATACAAATCGCGCGTATCGGCGATATTTGAAAATATTCCGGCGTATTTGTCCACCCATGAAAAAAAGATTGTAATCAGTGATATTGAAAAAGGGACCGTTTTCGACCAATATGATGAACCGTTGTTTTGGTTGGATGATTCGATGATATGCAATCTTTGTTATAAATGCAATGACCCAAATGTAGGATTTGCTCTTAACAAGAATGAGTCTGCGGTCAAATGTTACATGGGGGATACCGGTTTGTTGGTCAGCCTGGCATTTAGTGAAAATGAACTCGCAGAGCAACAGTTATATCGGTTGATTATGAACGATAAATTGTCCTTAAATAAGGGCATGTTATATGAAAATGTAATCTCCCAGATGATAGCGGCGAAAGGAAAAAAACTGTATTTTTATACTCGTTACAATGAAGAAAAACATCGTAATGACGTGGAAATTGATTTTTTGTTATCCAATGAAAGCAAAACAAATTTCAGAGTTTTCCCCATAGAAGTCAAATCATCTAAGAATTATACTGCTACATCCTTGGGAAGATTCAAGGATATGTTTGGGAAGAAGATTGCAAAGCAGTATATTATTCATCCGAAAAATCTGGTGATTGAAAATGGAATAATAAAAATTCCGCCGTATATGTTTTGCGTGGCGTTTGATTGATTGGAAAGGGTCGACAATCTATTATTATGGAAAAACTTTTGATGATGTTTTTGAGGTTGAGGACTAAAAAAGAGAAAACTGTAAAATTTTTATTGACAATTAATGAATTAATGGCTTGAAATCGCAGAATTTCTATGGTAATATGAGTATCTGTGAAAATAATTTTCATGAACAATGGGTGAATAGCCGAAAGGTAAAACCTGTTGTATCCTTGCTTCTTAGGAAAATAAGAGGCCACAAGACCAAAAGGAGGTAAAGTAGCATGAACAAATATGAGTTAGCCGTTGTTGTCAGCGCTAAGATCGAAGACGAAGAAAGAGTTGCTACAGTTGACAAATGTAAAGGATACATCGAGAGATTCGGTGGTACAATTACAAATGTTGAAGACTGTGGTAAGAAAAAGCTTGCTTATGAAATTCAGAAAATGAAAGAAGCTTACTACTACTTTATTCAGTTCGATGCGGACAACACTACTCCGTACGAAGTGGAAAACCATGTTCGTCTTATGGAGAACGTTATCCGTTATTTATGCGTTAGACAGGACGAAGCATAAAGAAAGAGGGATTGAATGAACAAAGTTATTTTAATGGGACGTCTCACAAGAGACCCGGAAGTAAGATATTCACAAGGGGAATCACCCCTTGCAATTGCAAGATACACATTGGCGGTAGATCGCAGATTTAACCGTGGAAACGGTGGCGATGAGCAGAATGCAGATTTTATTAACTGTGTTGCTTTTGGAAAAGCCGGAGAATTCGCAGAGAAGTACCTTCATAAGGGAACGAAAATGGCAATCACCGGAAGAATCCAGACCGGAAGCTATACCAACAAGGATGGTGTGAAGGTTTACACAACGGAAGTTGTTGTAGAGGACCAGGAATTTGCAGAAAGCAAGAACAGCCAGGGAGGACAGGACGGCGGTTATTCCAGACCGATGCCTTCCGGAGCCGATGACGGATTTATGAATATACCGGGCGGAATTGACGACGAGATTCCTTTTAACTAATCGAATTTGAATAGGAGGACAATTATCATGGCATTCAATAGAGATGATAAAGAGGGTGCACCCATGAAGAGACGCGGTGCTGCCGGTATTCGCAGAAGAAAAAAAGTTTGCGTATTCTGTGGAAAAGATAATGAAATCAACTACAAGGATACAGCAAAGTTGAAGAGATACGTATCTGAGAGAGGAAAAATCCTTCCCAGACGTGTAACAGGCTGCTGTGCAAAACATCAGAGAGCTCTTACTGTAGCAATCAAGAGAGCTCGCCACGTAGCACTTATGCCCTACGTACAGGAATAAATCCTGAAAAGAAAATTTAGACCAATTATCCGAAAGGGTAGTTGGTCTTTTTTTGTGTCAAAATCTGGGGAAAAATATCGAATGGACACAAAATATTGTTATGGTATCCAAACTTTAGAAGTGGTATAATATATGTTGTCGGAGAATGGGATATGAATAAAAAAACAAATAATAAATTAAAACTCAGAGGCAAATTAAAAACGTATTTGCAGACACCGCTTTTGCTTGGTGTGATGCTTACGTTTGTTAACTTGTGGATTTATTCCATTGATGTGCAGGCAGGGCTGATTTTGTCCGGCTTTTTATTGATTTACATGGTGGTTATCATTTTGACCATGTCCATGACTAAGCCGGGGCTGATGAACGAGCTGGTAAGTTTTGCTACGGAATACGGACAGATTCAGAAGCAGCTTTTGAAAGAGTTGGATATCCCCCATTTTCTCATGGACGAAACCGGAAAAGTGATTTGGATGAATACGGAATTTGAAAAACTGGTGGAAGACCGGGAACAGGTTTACATGAAGTCTGTTACCACGTTGTTTTCGGAAATCAACCGGGACAAGCTTCCGGCGGAGGCGGATATGGTGGAATATCCTCTTTCCTACGCAGACCGGGATTATAAGCTCCGCATGCGCCGGGTAGGATTGAAGGATATGGCGCTCTTGTCCGAAACGGTGAAACCCCAGGAGGATTATAACGGTTATCTTGTGGCGGCATATTTATATGACGAAACTGCATTAAATCTGGCATTACAGGAAATTGACAACCAAAGTCTGGTTGTAGGATTTATTTACATAGACAACTACGAAGAGGCCATGGAAAGTGTAGAGGATGTAGGACAAAGCCTCCTCAGCGCGTTTATTGACCGTCAGGTGAACCAGTACTTTGGCGCCATTGACGGAATTGTCCGCAAAACAGAGAAGGATAAATTCCTGGTAATTATGAGAAAGAGTGCCCTTGCACAGCTGAAAGAGGACAAGTTCCGGCTTTTGGAGGATGTTAAGGGAATCAATATCGGAAATGAGATGCCGGTGACATTGAGTATCGGTATCGGTTTGGAAGGGCTTTCCTATTCCCAGAATTGCGAATTTGCCCGAAATGCCATTGACCTGGCGCTGGGACGAGGCGGTGACCAGACGGTTATCAAGACCCCTTCCGCCATTACCTATTACGGCGGAAAGAGTCAGCAGAAAGAAACCACGACCCGTGTAAAAGCCCGTGTTAAAGCGCAGGCTTTGGAGGAAATTATTTCCGCCAAGGAGCGCGTATTTGTTATGGGACACAGGGATGCAGACGTAGACAGCTTTGGTGCTGCGGTGGGTATTAAATGTGCTTCAAGCAGTTTGGACAGAAAGTGTCACATTGTGTTAAATGATGTGTCCAATTCCCTGCAGCCACTGGTGGATTTGTATAAAACCCATCCGGAGTATGAAGAGGACACCATTCTTACCGGTCAGGAAGCATTGGAACTGGCGACGGGAAATACGGTTTTGGTTATCGTGGATGTTAACAAGCCCAGCATAACCGAGTGCCCGGAACTGATTCGCAAATGCCGTTCCATCGTTGTGCTTGACCATCACCGACAGGGTACGGAAGCAGTGGAAAATGCAACGCTTTCTTATGTAGAACCATATGCTTCGTCAGCCTGCGAAATGGTCGCAGAGATTTTGCAGTATATTCGCGGCGGAATTAAGATTAAGAGTATTATTGCGGATTGTCTATATGCCGGCATCGTGATAGATACCCAGAATTTTTCCACCAAAACCGGTGTGCGTACCTTTGAGGCGGCAGCATTCCTTCGAAGAAACGGAGCGGATGTTACCAGAGTGCGTAAGATGTTTCGGGAAGATGCGTTGGAGTACAAGGCAAAAGCCGATGCGGTGCGCAATGCTGAGATATACAAAAAGGATTATGCTATTTCCTATTCGGAGAGCGAGGGCATAAAGAGTCCCACCGTCATTGCAGCCCAGGCAGCAAACGAGCTTCTTAATATCAACGGAATCAAGGGAAGCTTCGTTTTGACGGACTATCAGGGCAAGATATACATCAGTGCACGCTCCATTGATGAGGTAAACGTGCAGATTATTATGGAAAAACTCGGCGGCGGTGGCCATATGAATATTGCCGGGGCCCAGTTGGAAGATACTACAGTGGAAGCCGCTGTTTTGGTATTGAAGAATACATTAGACAGAATGATACAGGAAGGTGAAATTTAATGAAAGTAATTTTACATGCAGATGTGAAGAATGTCGGAAAAAAAGGTGACATCGTTGAACTTAGTGACGGATATGCACGCAATTGCATCATTTCCAAGAAGCTTGGAGTGGAAGCAACACCGGCAAACTTAAATAATTTGAAACTGAAAAAAGCCAATGACGACAAAATTGCTCAGGAGCAGCTTGCCCAGGCACAGCAGTTTGCCAAGGATTTGGAATCTGTGGTTGTGGCTTTGACCATTAAGCAGGGCGAAGGCGGAAAGACCTTCGGGGCAATCTCTTCCAAGGAAATTGCTTCCGCAGCAAAGCAGCAACACAATTTGGATTTGGACAAAAAGAAGATTATGCTGAAAGAGCCGATTAAATATGCCGGCGAATTTAAAGTACCCATCAAGCTTCACCCTCAGGTAACGGGAACATTTACGGTGAAGGTTGCGGAGGAATAAGCAAAGGTTTTCAAAATGGATGAATAGGAGAGGGAAATCGATTTCCCATCCGGAAAGGATACAACATGGCAGATGCATTAGAGCCGGTGATTAAAAGAATAATGCCCCACAGTACGGAAGCAGAGCAGTCCGTAATCGGCGGAATCGGGATTGACCCCCAAAGCATTTCCATGGTTTCTGAAATCATCCCCGATGCAGAAATGTTTTACAACCGTTCTTACGGTGCAATATATGAGGCAATGCTGGAACTTCACAAGGAAGGAACGGGGATTGATCCGGTTACCTTACAGAATAAGCTAAAAGAAAAGGATGTGCCGCCGGAAGTCAGCGATTTGAAGTTCCTCAGGGAGTTGATTATTTCGTCGCCTACCTCGGCCCATGTAAAATATTATGCCAATATCGTTGCGGAAAAAGCCACGCTTCGGGAATTGATAAAGGTTACGGAAAAAATCAGTGCGGACTGTTATCAGGGAAAAGATAATCTGACGGATTTGTTGGAAGAGACCGAGAAAAAAGTTTTTAAAATCGTACAAAGAAGAAATGTCGGAGAACTTACGCCTATTGACCAGGTGGTAATGGAGTCCCTGGAAATGATTGAAAAGGCAGCTAAGACAACGGGAGATGTAACCGGACTGGCTACGGGATTTATTGATTTGGACCACAAAACGGCAGGTTTGCAGCCCGGTAACCTGGTACTTATCGCAGCCCGTCCTGCTATGGGAAAAACATCCTTTGTACTTAGTTTGGCCAGAAACGTTATTATAAATCTCAAGAAGCCCATTGCAATGTTCAGTTTGGAAATGTCAAAGGCGGAGCTTGTGAACCGTCTTTTGTCTATGGATTCCAAGGTGGATTCCCAGAAATTTAAAACCGGTCAGCTGACGGAAGGGGATTGGGAAAGTCTGATTGAGAGTGGCGGCAATATCGGTAATGCGCCCCTTTATCTGGACGATATGTCCACGACCATCGGAGAAATCCGTTCCAAATGCCGCAAATTAAAATTGGAAAAAGACATTCAACTGGTCATCATCGACTACTTGCAGCTTATGAACGGCAGCGGAAAGACGGATTCCAGACAGCAGGAAATTTCCGAAATTTCCAGAGCGCTGAAGCTTATGGCCAAGGAATTAAAGGTGCCTGTCATTGCATTGTCACAGTTGTCCCGTCAGGTTGAAGGACGACCGGATCATCGCCCCATGCTTTCGGATTTACGTGAATCCGGTGCAATCGAGCAGGATGCGGACGTGGTGCTGTTTATTTACCGTGATGAAGTATATCATCCGGATACGGATAAGAAATGTATTGCTGAAATTATCATTGCCAAGCAACGAAGTGGTCCTATCGGTACGGTGGAACTGGCCTGGTTGCCGGAATATACGCAATTTGGTAATTTGGCAAAATAATGAAATACGACGCAGAGAAATTGAAGAGATACGAAAGAGGATAGCCTTGCAGAGGGCTATCCTTTTTATGTGCGAATTTTGTCGCATTCCTATGAACCTAATTTAAAAAAATTCAAACATGGAGGGAACAAAAATGAGTAAAGGCGTATTTTACATTTCAGAAACAGCGAAAGAGGTGCAGGTGGAAAACCATGTCCTGCGTTATTGGGAGGAGGAATTGGGGCTTCCGGTAAAGCGTAATGCACAGGGACACCGTTATTATACAAAGGATGATATTGCGGTGTTTCAAAGGGTAAAACAGTTAAAGGAGCGAGGCTTGCAGCTTAAGGCAATAAAGCTGGTGTTGGCAGGAGATCGCCTGCAACGGGTGGAAGAGAAGGAAGTGAGTGAAATCAGAGAGTTTTCCGCAATGCCGGACAATGTGACGGAATTTCCGCTGACGACGAAGGAAGATGTGTGGAAAGAGGAAAAAATGGATTCCGGGGATAAGGAATTTGCGGGAAAAGTGGAGAAACTGCAGGTTCTCCTCAGAATGATGATTGGTGAGATTCTGGAAGAATACAACGACAATCTGTGCACCGATGTGAAAGAGTCACTAATCAAAGAACTGGATTACCAGTTTCGCATGCAGGAAGAGCGCATGGACGAACGGGATAAAGCAAAAGAGGAAAAACAGGATCATTTTATGCAACGTCTGGAAGCTGTGCTTGGGAAGAAAAAGAAAGTATGGGGAAGAAGTGCTGCAAAATTAAAAAAGGAGGAAGCGGGCGAAGAGGAGGGGGATTAACCTGTCCCGGGACATAGAAAAACCCCGTGGCGGATAATCACCACGGGGTTCTCGTTTTTATTATTCTTCGGAAATTGCACCTACAGGACAAGCACCTGCACATGCTCCGCAGCTGATACAAGTTGCGGGATCAATTTCGAATTTTCCATCACCTTCTGCGATAGCTCCTACAGGACATCCGCCTGCGCAAGAACCGCAAGAAATGCATGCATCTGAAATCTGAAATGCCATTTCATCTTCCTCCTTTAAATTAATGTGTCTAATCTCTCATTCAATTTTAATACATTTATAAGGAAGTGGCAAGTATTTAATGGCGAGTTTTTTATCAGTAAAGGGTGGAAAATGTTGTATTTTGCATAATTTTAACTGTTGGCTTTCTTCGCTTCTTCTCTGCGGCGGCGTTTTAGGGCCTCTAAAATCACTTTTTTCTTGTCTACCAGGACTGTCTTGTCCATTGCGGGAACATTTTCCAACCGATATTTCATACCGAGTTTTTCGTATTTGGGCAATCCCATGGTGTGGTAGGGAAGCACGTCCAGTGCCTTTAAGTTGTGAAGTCCGCCGATAAAATAGCCCAGTTCATCGAGATATTTGTCGTCGTCGGTAATTCCGGGTACGACTACGTGGCGAATCCATACCGGCACATTCTTCTCATCCAAGTAGTGGGCAAATGCTAAAATACCGGTGTTGGGCTGGGATGTTAAATCCATGTGTTTTTCGTTATTGATATGCTTAATATCCAGCATCACAAGGTCTGTCATGGTCATTAACCGGTCCAGCTTTGCAATGTAATCCGTATTATCCGGGTTATATGTGATACCGGAAGAATCGATACAAGTGTGAATGCCTTTTGCCTTTGCAAGGGTAAAAAGTTCAATCAAAAAATCCACTTGTAAAAGGGGTTCGCCGCCGGTTACGGTAAGACCACCGTCGTTGTAAAAGCCTTCATTTCTCTCGTAGGCAGCGATGATTTCGGAGGCTTCCATAACGGTACCGCCATTTACCTCCCAAGTATCCGGGTTGTGGCAGTATGCGCAGCGCATGGGGCAACCCTGTAAAAATACGACAAATCTTACGCCGGGGCCGTCCACCGTACCAAAACTCTCTGTAGAATGAATTCTTCCGCTCATAGTTAATTCCTCCAAGCCTTTTTTCTAACATTCTCATTATACCCGTTTTTCTCTTCCTGCGCAATTTTAAATATTTTTCCAATAGCATGAAAAATGCAGGGGAAGTGTGTATGGCAATAGGAATTGGAAAAAGAATGTGCTAAAATGGAAAGAGAATAAGAATTACAACGCAAAATGAGGGGGAGATGCAATGACACCGGAGCAGTTAAAAGAACTTCGGGAAGCCAGGATTGAGTCCCAGCGATTGGGAGATGCCATCTATGCTTTAGAAACGGAAATCAAGGAAATGGATATGGAGATGCGGTTTCTTGAATTATGGAAGAGGGGGCGCTGGGTAGGATTTACCTTGTCGTTAACGGTTTTCTTGATTCTTGGAACAATGTATACCATGTATTTTTGGATGTTTACGAAAACAAGGGAATTTAACGGATATGCTAATGCAGTGGTCTTTTCCGTTTCGTCGGTAATGACCGGTATCATGACTGCTTTTGTCTTTGCGATGGCAATTATTACGCTGGTTTTGGGCAGAAAACTCTACATGGAAATGGGAAGAAGCAAAGCGGCCAGGGATTTGGCGAAGAGAAAAAAAGCCAAGAACTATTACAGCCGGGTAGAATACTGTGTGACGCATAAAATCGAACTACAAAAGTCGATTGTGGAATTAAAGGAGGAGCAGCGGGATTTTGACCGGAGAATTGACCAACTGATGGAATTGGAAAAGCCCTGGGACCAGAATTGGACAGACTAAGAAATTAGGAAAAAGGAGAGTCCGGCAAAATTCATTGCCCGGCAGAGAACATCCGGCAGAGAATAAAAAAAGAGGCTGAATTTCAGCCTCTTTTCTGATTATTCGTTTTCCATTAGATAGCTTCGTGGAATGTACGGGAGATAACATCTGCCTGCTGTTCCGGTGTTAACTTAATGAAGTTAACAGCATATCCGGAAACACGGATAGTAAGCTGAGGATAGTTCTCAGGATGAGCCTGAGCATCCAACAACGTATCTCTGTTCAATACATTAACGTTAAGGTGATGTCCACCCTTTGTTGCATATCCATCTAATAAAGATACAAGGTTATCAACCTGTGCTGCACTTACTTCTGACATATCATTTTCCTCCTTATTCTTATTGATAATCATCAAGTCCCTGATGAAGAGTGGGAACGCTACAAGCCAGCGGTGTACGGGAACAATCGGTGCAACCCATTGTCTGTACATTTTTACTTTCGGAAGAATCCTCACGGACGTCTACATTAACATGTCCCACACCGTTTGCAAATCCTTTGTCCAACTGAGCAACCAGATCTGCAATCATTTCTTCTTCGGTCATATTGTTGTTGCCCATAGCGCAATCCTCCTCTAAAAAATTAGTTGTTGTTTCCTAAATCGATTTCGATATCTCCTGCGAAGATCTGGTCTTCTTTACCAAGAGCACCCGGAATGATTGTGAAGGTATTGGAAATACCATCCTGGCTATCCATGAACGGAAGCTTAGCAACAGAAGCAAGTGATGCTACTGCACCGTGAGTATCACGTCCGTGGAGAGGGTTAGCACCGGGAGCGAAAGGCTGACCTTTCTTACGTCCGTCCGGTGTGTTACCGGTAGCTTTACCGTAAGTTACGTTAGAAGTAATGGTAAGAACTGACATGGTAGGGAATCCATCTCTGTAGCAGTGATGTCTTCTGATCATTGTCATGAACTTAGAAACGATTTCCTGTGCGATAGTATCAACACGGTCATCATCATTACCATATTTAGGGAAGTCACCGGTTGTTTCGAAGTCAACGATGATTCCATTTTCATTTCTTACGGGTTTAACAGTTGCGTACTTAATAGCAGACAAGGAGTCAGCTACTACAGAAAGTCCTGCGATACCTGTTGCGAAGTAACGACGAACATCTCTGTCATGAAGAGCCATCTGAGCTCTTTCGTAGCAGTATTTGTCGTGCATATAGTGGATTACGTTAAGAGTATTAACGTAAGTAGCTGCAAGCCATTCCATCATATCTTCGAACATAGGCATGAACTCTTCGTATGTTACAACATCGCCTTCGTACTTTCTGTACTTAGGTCCAACCTGTTTTTCGGTAACTTCGTCGATACCGCCGTTGAATGCGTAAAGCATACATTTAGCAAGGTTTGCACGAGCACCGAAGAACTGCATTTCTTTACCAACTCTCATGGAAGATACACAACAAGCGATTGCGTAGTCATCACCGTGAGTTACTCTCATAAGGTCATCGTTTTCGTACTGGATAGAAGATGACTTAATGGACATCTTAGCACAGAATGCTTTCCAAGCCTGAGGAAGTCTTACAGACCAAAGAACTGTAAGGTTCGGTTCGGGAGCTGCACCTAAGTTGTTCAATGTGTTGAGGTAACGGAAGGATGATTTTGTAACCATGTGACGTCCGTCAACACCAACACCACCAAGAGATTCTGTTACCCATACCGGGTCACCTGCGAAGAGCTGGTTGTATTCCGGTGTACGAGCGAATTTGATAAGACGAAGCTTCATAATGAAGTGGTCAACAAATTCCTGAATCTGTTCTTCTGTAAATGTACCGTTCTTCAAATCTCTTTCTGCGTAGCAGTCGATGAAGGTAGAAGTACGTCCGAGGGACATAGCAGCACCGTTCTGTTCTTTTACTGCGGAAAGGTATCCGAAGTAGGTAGCCTGGATTGCTTCCTGAACGTTAGCAGCAGGTCTGGAAATATCGCATCCGTAAGAAGCTGCCATTTCTTTCATCATCTTAAGAGCAACGATCTGCTCGGAGATTTCTTCACGAAGACGGATAACGTCGTCGGTCATAATCTTTCCGGTAGATTCTTTCTGAGCAAGCTTATCTTCGATAAGTCTGTCGATACCGTAAAGAGCGATACGTCTGTAGTCACCGATGATACGTCCACGTCCGTATGCATCAGGAAGACCTGTGATGATATGTGCAGAACGGCAAGCTCTCATTTCCGGTGTATAAGCATCGAAACAACCAGCATTGTGTGTTTTTCTGTGTGTAGAGAAGAATTCGCTGATTTCAGGATCTACTGTGTAACCGTTGTCAGCGCAAGCCTTTTCTGCCATACGAATACCGCCGTAAGGCTGCATGGAACGTTTGAAAGGCTTATCGGTCTGGAAACCAACGATGGTTTCTTTTGTCTTGTCAAGGTAACCCGGTCCGTGAGAAGTGATGGTAGAAACTACCTTGGTATCCATATCAAGGACACCGCCTGCTTCACGTTCCTGTCTGGAAAGGTCAAGAACCTGATTCCATAAATCTTTTGTTGCCTGTGTAGGTCCGCAAAGGAAAGCGTCGTCTCCGTCATAGGGAGTGTAGTTTTTCTGGATGAAATCACGTACGTTGATTTCGTTTTCCCATTTGCCGCTCACAAAGCCAGCCCATTCGGGTCTCATTTCTGAACTCATTTGAAATGCCTCCTATAAAATTTATTTTTTTTAAACGGCGAAAGTGCCGTTAAGAAGCGATAAAAACGCCCTTTTTTATAGTCAACATTATATCGGGAAAACGCGGTTATAGTCAATAAGCACCGTGTACTTTTTTGTATACAATTTGACGGATTTTTTCAAAAATTGTGGGCGGGAAAATTTGGCAACAAGATGTGGGGGCATAGGAGACAAATACAGAAGAAAAACATAGAAGACAAATGAGAAAAGCAAGGTGCGGAGCAAGGAATTATGAGCAGGAAAAAAGAATAGTGGCGCAGAGGGTCCGGATTTGCTATAATGAATCTATGCAAAGCATAGGAGTATAAAAAGGAGGAAATTATTATGGCAGCAATCACGAAGGATATGACAATCGGAGAAGCACTCGTGGCAAATCCCAATATTGTACCGGTTCTTATGGAAGCCGGAATGCACTGCATCGGATGCCCTTCCGCACAGGGAGAGACAATTGAAGAGGCAGCGCTGGTTCACGGATTTGACGTCGAAGAACTTCTCGCAAAGATTAACGCATAGATTTCTGAGTATCCCCCAAGAGTCACGGACTTTTGGGGGATATTTTTGTGATTTGGTATCACGGAAAGCTGGTAAGGGAGTATAGGAAAGGCGGAGGGAAATAGCTTCCGGGAGGAAAAATTTAAAAAAAAATTACAAAAACCGACACTCATTTTACAAAAAACGACACCCCTATTGTTTTCTCTTGAAAAGTATGGTAATGGAAAAGTTAAAGTATGAAGTCATTTTTCTCATGTCAAGCATCATTTTATGTCGTTCGTGAAAAAAAGATGTCGTTCATGAAACGGAAATTGATTTTGTGAAAAGAGACTTTTATTGTGAAGGTATCATGCGAGGAGTAGTGTGTAAAGAAACAAAAAAAGAGAGAAAAACGAAAGGGGAAAAGATGAAAATGAAGAAATACGAAGAGAAAAAACGGCAGATAGCCGGTGTGATGGCGCTGATTATCATGGTGTCATCTTTGCTTGGAAATGCGGTGGGTATGACCGCGTATGCGGCGGAGGGCGAATACCCCTACATGATGTTTGCTTCGTCAGGAGACGAAGGGGCCATTACCCTTACAACGAATAACGTGGGTATCAACGGAAATGTAGCGACTAACGGTTCGATTGTAACAAGCAGCCAAAATGTCAACATTAACGGAACCCGGACGGAGAACCTGGGAAATCCGGAGGCCTACATCGGGATGCCGGATATTGGCGAAGCTTTGGAGGCGGCATACTTTTCGGCGAATACAGAGGTTTTGTCTGAAGATTATTCGCTGGAAGATACAAATATCAATATTAATACTCCGCTGGAGGGCGAAGGAAGCATTGAACTGACCGGAAACATTACCTTAAATGCCGGTGTTATGGCAGAGGAGGATTTGGTCTTTAGCGGAGAAGTAAAGAATACCGGAGATGTGGTAATCTATTCTGCTACCGGGGATGTGGTGATTGAATCCACTAATGTAAACGTGAACGGATTGATTTATGCGCCCCACGGGGAAATCCGTATTAATTCGATGAATTTGAACATGAATAATGTTATACTGATAGCAGAAAAGATTACGATTGAGGCAAACGGAATCAACGGCGGAAAGAACCAGGCCATGGCGGCGTTTATCGGAGAAGATTATGCCGTGCTTGGAGAAGACGCCGGGAATGGTGATGAAGGCGAAGGTGGCGATAATCCTTCAGTTTCCGATAATGAAGGCGAAGGAGATGACCCTTCGGTGTCGGATAATGAGGGAGAAGACGGCGAACCTTCAGTATCGGAGAATGAAGGAAACGTGTCGGATAATGACATATCTGACAATAATGTATCAGATAACACCGTGTCAGATAATGATATCATGGAAGGAATTGTGTATCTGGAATCCTCTTTTGATGGCGGATACGAAGGACAGATTTATTACAAAGAAATCACCTCCGAGGATGATATTGTAATTGCGGCGAATGGTCTGCAATGCGTCCGAAATCAAATGATTCTTTCGGCTGGTGCAGACATCAGTTTTGAAACGGTGGAAGCGTCTTTGGCTGAATACGAAGCCGTGATTGTCGGGTATATAGAAGCAACAAATGATTATCAAATAGAGTTTATTTATGATAAAAATGCTGAGGAGATGGAACTTTTGATACAGGCTCTTGTGCAGGAGTCCTGGGTTTCGTCGGTGGGGTATAATTATATCTGGCTGGAAGAGCCGGAATTCACATCCTCTGACCCATGGGAAGAGACGACGCCTACGGAGTGGGACAGTAATCGCCCGGAGGATAGTAACTGGGGAATTGAGACAATCCGATTGGAGGAGGCATTGTACGCAGCAGGTGTGCTTCGGGATACAGCAAACGGGACGACCGTGGACACCAGTAGGCTTACGCCGGTGAGACTGGGAGTTATCGATAATGCATTTAATATATGGCATGAGGATTTGGCAGATAATTTTGTGGCAGATTGGAACAATTATTTGTCTTTGTCAGATTTGGAAAATGCGCAACAAAACAATCACAGATTAGACCATGGAACCCATGTGGCTGGCACGATGGCGGCAGGATTCAATAATGGAATCGGAATTACCGGTGTATGTGTGGAAAATGAGATTTTGGGATTTTCGTTGGATGGAGGTACATCAGTAGAACTAAGTAATTTACAGGAAAAATACAAAAATATAAATAGTTCAACATTTAAAATCTTGTGTGCCTTGGGAGTGTTGATATGTAATAATGTGAAGGTGATAAATTATAGTTATGGAATGCCAGAGGTTGGTTTTCTACATTCACAAAAAGCAAACGAATGCCCTATAAATTCGGATAATTTGACCGAAGATTGGCGATTGATAAATGCATGTAATTATCTTGAAATACAATCAAATTGCATTAGTGATTATTTGGATAAATTATTGGAGAATGGTTATGACTTCTTAATTGTTTGTGCAGCAGGAAATACAAATGGAGATTCTTTCTATCGTTGTTCTGAGGATGTAAGCAGTTTTGGTTATATAACTGTAGGGAAATATAATGAATTTAATATAGCACATCTCATGGATGTAGATACTTCTACTGTATATACGGCAGCGAGTATGAATATGGTAGTTCAAGCAAGGTATAATAGTGTATTTAATAATATTGAGAGTGATTTGGAATGTTATAATCACATCATTTGTGTAGGTGCCTTAGATTATCCCACAGGATACCCTAGGGGAGACGTGAGTTATCGAATAACTAATTTCAGTTGTGTCGGTGACAGAGTGGATATATTGGCTCCGGGAGTTGATATTTATAGCTGTGGTGTATCAGAGAACTATGTGTATAAAGGCGGTACTTCCATGGCAACGCCTCATGTTTCGGGTGCACTTGGACTGGCGTTAAACGTTAATCCGAATATCAGTATGGCGCAGTTAAAGCAACTGCTGATTGCGTCGGCAACAGAGGAAGGCGTAGGATATCCTGTATTAAATGTAGAAAATCTGGTGCGGGCAGTGCAGGACCATGCGGTAGTACAGGTGAACCTAACAGATATAAGCGGCAACAATATTCTTCCGCAGCATGTGGAAGTACATAAAGCAGGCTCTTATATTCATAATTATTTTGGGGCTTCGATGGATGCAGACTCCATCGACAATATTATTATTGATTGTGCGGTATCCATTGCACCGGACGGAACCATTACGGCGGTTCTTCCACGCGGACATTACTATATGCTGGTAACGGATGCTTTGGATAAAAACGGTGCTGTCATCGAAATAAATATTGGATATGAGGATTTGGGTACCATATGCGAATATACGGAGATCGCAACCTCTTTTGAAACAGAAGAAACAGGGCGGGTTCGCTTTCAGGTAAGAAGCAGTCAATCCGGTCGGATATTGGGAAATGTTAATGTTGAAATCAGGGAAGGATTTGATAACCGCTATGGAAATCATGTTGCCACCTTGGAACTGGATGAGTTTTATCGTTTTACCATAAGTATGCTGAATATTGATTTGCCTTATGGAGCGTATACAATTATCGTTACCGATGATGCCGGCAATGAAACTCAAACCAATTTAATTGTAGATGATGCATTTGT
>SVFE01000083.1 GCA_015057055.1 Lachnospiraceae bacterium
CATATTCATGGAAGTCAATGTCTCTATCGACATGGGGATATAGGTCTGACCCTCATCCTTACTATAGGCTGCACCATCTTCGGTTTTAATGATATTGGTACGTTCATCGATGGTCTCCAAATATCCTTCCGCATCCATTTGGCAACAACCTCTTGCCACAGAACCGTTTTCCGTCAAAGTATTTTTCAGTTCGTAACCAACCATACAGAAGGGTAACTTCTCTTCTTCCTTCTTTGTTGTCAAAAATTCATACAAACTCTGGTATGCACTAACACCGTAATAATCATCCGCATTGATTACTGCAAAGGGTTCTTTCACAACATCCTTGCAACAGTAGATTGCATGGGCAGTTCCCCAGGGCTTAACTCTTCCTTCCGGAATAACAAATCCTTCCGGCACATTGGAAAGTTCCTGGTACACATATTCCACCTGCATCTTACTACTTACCGCATCACCGATACAACTTCTGAAATCTGCCTCATTTTCTTTTTTTATAATGAATACTACTTTCTTAAACCCGGCACGATAAGCATCAAAAATAGAAAAATCGATAATCTTATGTCCTGCTTTATCAATTGGGTCAATCTGCTTCAATCCCCCGTAGCGGCTTCCCATACCGGCAGCCAGAATCACTAAAGTCGGTTGTAATTCCATTTTCTTCCTCCATTAACAAATGTATTTAAAATTTTACATTATAGTACATTATACCACCATACTTCTAAAAAAACCACCGCAGAATAAAGACAGCATGTTCTTTTATTGCAACTCATCTCCCAGTACGTTGGTCAACACAATCTCATTTCCGCACCGGGAAAATGTGGTCTCCCAGTCGCCGATTCCGCCCTCCACAAACTGAACCATGAACCAATACTCCTCTGTCAGATACGTATAACTCCACATGGTATAGGCAATCCCATCCTCGTTGGTAAACGTAATTTCCGAGACACTTTTTTCGTAACCTTCCTGCTCCGTCACCTCATAACTTTTCAGAACTCCTCCGGCAAAGGTCTCTTCCGCCTCAGCCCGCATTTCCTCTTCCGTCGGCAGACAATCGGTTTCCCGGCGAACACTTCTCTCATAATAGATAAAAGAATAATCCTCATAAACATTGCTTACATAAAGACGACTGGTATCCGTATTTTCTTCCCACTCTACAAATTCCTCCGGAATCGGAAAGGAAATGCCGTTGTAAGTCAACGCTTCCTGAGGAATCACATTCTCCGAAACACCGCCTGCAATTTCCTCTGCTACGCTGACTGTATTCTCACTAACCACCGTCTCTTTGCCATCGCTGTTACATCCGACAAGAAGAACACATATACTTACCACAGACAACAAAATTGTCCCTTTTTTATTCATCATCTTCTTTGCTCCCTTCTGCATCCGTAGGCACGCCGTGGTGCATGAAAAACTGATACCATTCTTCGTAACAATTTCCGTACAAATGCACGTCATCCGAAGTGCAATCCGAACGGAGGTTTCCGTTTTCATCATCATACACTTCGTTTACATCAATATAAAACACATCTTCACCATTGGCTAATTGTCGCAACGCCTCATTGCGTTCATTGATATTTTCGTTGTTAAATATACTGTCACTGCGGTCCATATCCCCGGCCACATGCATGATTCCCTGTATATAGATAATGGCTTCCGGCTGCAGTGCACGGATTTCTTCAATAACACCCTGATATGCAGCAATAAAATAATCCACGTCTCCTGTGCCAAGTTCGTTAAGGCCCACCATCAGATAAACTTTTCCAAACTGATTCTCTTCCAAACCTTCCCGCACCGTCCGCACGGAATCATTCGTCGTTACCCGGCTCTCCATCAAATCAAAAATCGTCATGGATACCTTCGCATAGTAGGTAGCAGATTCAATACCGGCATACTCATACACTCCCACCATACGGGAATCTCCGATAAAAACCGCATCATCAAAATAGGTTTCTTCCACCGTTACAAAAGATACTACTCCCTTATCCTCCGAAGGCAAGTACCCATCTTCTTCAATACCGGCCATAAGATTTTCATCCTCCGGACTAAAATCCGTTCCCGGAGAATCCGTCTCCTCTACTCCCTCGCTAGCATCCGCAAAGGAAATCACGCGGTCAATGAAATCTATGTCCTGCGTCTCTGCCGGAGACGTTTTCTCTGTCTCATATTCCTGCCATTCCAGATTCCAGGGAAATACACCGCGCCCGGTTTCCACAAAGGCGAGGGCGATGGGCATCACCGATTCTTCCCGAGACGTCACGCAATAGCCGTATGCCTTCAATTCCATGCCATACACATACATGGCAAGACAAAAAAGTAACATCAGGCAAAACAATATATTATTTTTTAAAAATGCCTTTATCTTGTTTTTCAATCCAAAAACGACCCTTCCACGAATAATCAAAACACTTGCCCCTTATTTCCCGTTAAAACTGATAGTACAGGAACGGGTTATCCAAACCGGCCGAGAGGCAGTATACACTCAATACAAATATCAAAAACGCCAAAACCGCACCGGCTTTTTTCTTGCGTAGAAGCATCAGCCTTCTGCGCACTGCCGGTATCGAGAAAAGAACCGCCGCCAAAAGAACCGGTAAATAACTCTTCCCATATCGAATAATATCCCCGGAATTTACGTTTGAATTCATTTCCACTCGGAGCAACCAGGGAAACATTCTCGAAAGATACACCAAAAGCCTCTCCGTATCCGTGATCGCAAATACGACCCAGGAAACAGGAATCCAGCACCACATGTAAATACGGGAAAAAATCACCCATTTATCCAAATACTTCTTTAGGAATAATTTTTCCAATGCAATCATCAAAAAAAGACCAAACCCCCAAAGAATAAAATTCCAGCCGCTTCCGTGCCAGATACCGGTAAGCATCCACACCACCAAAAGGTTTCTTATCATCTTCCCCTTACTGCAACGACTTCCGCCCAGCGGAAAATATACATACTCACGAAACCAGCGCCCCAATGTCATATGCCATCTTTGCCAAAACTCCGTTACGCTTCTGCTGGCGTACGGATCCCGGAAATTTTCCGGAATACGAAATCCGAGCATTGTTCCAAGACCGATTGCCATAAGGGAATATCCCAGAAAATCAAAATAGATTTGGAAGGAATAGGAAAATGCCCCCAGCCATGCCAAGGGGGTGGAAACACTTTCGTAACCAATCCGTTCAATATCCGACCATAACACACTGAGCTGGTTTGCAATCAAAACCTTAAATCCAAGTCCAAAGAGAAAAACTTTTAATCCCCGGTCAAATGCCAAGGGCTTCACACTACGGCTCTTTAACGCTTCCCGCACTTCCGGATATCGAATAATGGGACCGGCGATCATCTGGGGAAACATGGTCATATAAGCGCCCAAATCCACAAAACTCTTTTCCGGCACATAACGGCGATAATACACGTCCACCATGTAGGATATCATTTGAAACGTATAAAAACTGATTCCGATGGGCATCTTTGGCGCCACATAACGAATCAATCCCAGATCAGCTCCGACTGCCACCGACAAATAGCTGAGCACGGTATTGATTTGCAAAATCACAAAATCCGCATACTTAAAAAAGAAAAGAACACCGATATCCAGAATCAGCGAAAATGCAAACAAAATTTTTCGACGAATTCTGTAATTTTCCTTTCCGTAATCCCGTTCAAAGGAAAGTGCCAAAACATAATTGACTACCACCAGCGCAAGCAAAAGAAGCACATAAATCGGTTCTTCTACGGCATAGAAAACCAAACTTCCCAAAAACAAAACAATATTTTTTACGGAAGTTTTTCCTATCCTTTTATCCGGTGTAATAAAATATATTATCAAAAAAATCGGCATAAACCGAAATATAAAATCCAAACTCGAAAAAACCATTCTTTTTTCTACTCCATCCTCCTCTTATTATCTTGCAATCCGCGCAGGCTTGTCAATTGAAAAACCGACGAATTTTTACAAAAAGAGGCCCTGAAAAAAGTCATTCTGCCCGTCCTGGGACGCCAGTAAAAAAGCACGGATTTCTGCCGTGGAATCTTCTGCACATTCCAAAAATTTCTGACGGTTTTCTTTGGTAATTCCACCGACCTTTTTCATCACTTCAAAATAGCGGATGTCTCTGGCATGATTCTTCACAATGCACAAAAATGCATCTTCCCTGCCGCAGCCGCTTGTCCGCTCCCGAAGATATCTTTCGAAATCTTCCGGGGCCGACTCTCCGTATAGCAAACGTAAAAATACCAACTCCGTTTTTTTCATCCGTCTTTCATTGCAAAACTGTTCTTCATCAAAGGACTTTTCATCGTAATCCTCTTCACCAAAGGTCCAAAGACCTTCATATCCTTTGGCGTCTTCTTCCGACAGATAGTCTCTGATTTCTTTATCCAGCGTATCCTGCCATTCTTTGCCCTGAATCAACTGCGCATCCAAAAGTTCTTTTCCTCTTCCCAGCCGCAGCATCATTGCAAGCAATCTCCCCCTGTTCTCATCTCCGAAACTGACACATTGCAACGAATCGCAGCCTGCAAAGACCTCTTTTCCAAAGGAAACCTCCGAGGATGCAAACGTAACTTTTTCCAATGCTTTCGCGTGGGCAAATGCCCAATCTTCCACTCGGACTACCGACTTTGGCAAAGCAATCTGACGCAAATCCCGACATCCCAAAAATTCTTTTTTTCCTATCACTGTTACCGGGGTTCCGTCTATGCTCTCCTCCAAACGATAAACACCGCCCGTATTTTTCCATTCCATTTTGCCACCCCTGTCTACATTTCAAAAGTCCGGCGACGAAGTGCTTCTCCCCGGTCCGATAAGCGAAGTCTTTTGCTCTTTTCGTTGTATGCCTCACTTCCAAACAGCAAAAGAAATTCGGCAGTTTCCCGGTTTAAACTCAGCTGCGTAACAAAAATAAGCATTTCA
>SVFE01000031.1 GCA_015057055.1 Lachnospiraceae bacterium
AAAACAGAAGTTGTGAAAGCACCGGAATCGCTCAAGCCGGAAACTTCTAAACAGGAAGAACCCCTGCAGGAAACTTCCAAGCCGGAAGCCCCCCAACAGGAGCCAATAAAGCAGGAAGTGCCCCAACAGGAAGCGTCCCAAGCGGTAAATAGCGCACCCAAGGCCCCGAATGCGGAGAAGTCCTATGAGGAAATGTCAGTGGAAGAACTGCAGGAAGTGATTCTGGAGAAGATGAGAAGAAACGGTCCCGTGACCGATTACATGTTGGGTACGGTTCGCGAGAACACCCACCACGGCTCATTGGTAAGTTGGGCAAGGAGTTTTTGATAATCAGCAAACATTGAAAATATAAGTGAAATAAGATATAATAAAAAGGATGCTTTGTGAAAATGCATTCGATAATTTTTCAATGCATTATTGTTTTTCAATAATGAGGAAAGAAGGAAAAATGGATATTATTTTAAAATTACTATTAGTGGCAGCCGGTGTGCTTTGTCAGATTTTTGTCAGTGGCATTGATAATGTATTTGTACAAATTATTCTTCTGGTGGCCGGTTTTGTCCTTTTGATAAAGGGAGCGGACTGGTTTGTGGAAGGTGCCAGTAAAATTGCTGATAAAATGGGAATTCCCCAGCTGGTTATCGGTCTTACCATTGTGGCATTCGGTACCAGTGCACCGGAGGCGGCGGTCAGCATTACGGCGGCGTTAAGCGGCGACAGTGTGGATATCGCCATCGGTAATGTTCTGGGAAGCAATATTATGAACATCTTGCTGATTTTAGGTATTTCCTGTCTGATATGTCCGTTGGCTGTGCAAAAGTCTACTCAGAAATACGAAATTCCCTTTGTTATTCTGATTTCTGTTTTAACTCTGGGGCTCGGATATTTTGACGGAACGATTGGGCGTGTGGATGGTGCCATCATGCTTGCCCTTATGGTTGGCTTTGTGATTTATTTGCTGAATATGGCTAAAAAGGGTCAGGGCAGCGTGGAAGAGGGAGAGACGGCTGGTGCAAATGATACCATGTGGAAGCTAATCTGCTTCGTCATCGTGGGCGGAGCCGGTATTGTTATCGGTTCAGATGTTACCGTGGATGCAGCAACCAAGGTGGCGTTACATTTTGGTATGACTGAAAAACTGGTAGGATTGACTATCGTTGCTTTCGGAACATCACTTCCCGAATTGATTACCTCCACAATTGCAGCGGCAAGAAAGAAAGCAGATATTGCGGTAGGAAATATTGTGGGAAGTAACATTTTCAATTTGCTTTTTGTTCTTGCAACGACGGCAGTTATTACACCGCTTCCTTACTTCACGGAAACAACAAGTTTTGTAGTGGACAACATTGTCGCAATCGCGACGGCGGTGTTGTTGCTCATTGGTGTTCTCAATAAAGAACAGAAATTAAAACGTTGGTGCGGTATTGTTATGGTGGCTTCTTACGGAGTATATTTTGCTTATTTGCTGATGACAGCATAGAATAAATAAAACACATATAGGAGGTTTTCATGAAGAAAACAGAGAAAAACGTTATGGAAATGCTTGCGAAGTACGCACAGGACAAGTACGGCAAGGAATTGAAAAAATGCAAAAACGAGGAAATCTATTACGCGCTTTTGCATATGACCAAAGACATGATGGCTGACAAAAAGCCCATTTCCGGAAAGAAAAAAATTTATTACATTTCGGCAGAGTTTTTGATTGGAAAACTCCTTAGCAACAATTTGATTAATCTGGGTATTTACAATGCGCTGGATGAAGGTCTTGCCGCTATTGGAAAAGACCTTTCCAAAATCGAAGAGGTGGAGCCGGAACCTTCCCTGGGAAACGGCGGACTCGGTCGTCTTGCAGCCTGCTTTTTGGATTCCATCGCATCCTTGAATCTGCCCGGCGAAGGTATCGGTTTGAATTACCATTTCGGTCTTTTTAAACAGGTGTTCCGTAAGAGAATGCAGACCGCAGAGAAAAACGAATGGATTGAAGATGATTCCTGGCTCACCAAGACGGATACCACATTTACTGTTTGCTTCGGTAAGAAAAAAGTGAAATCCCGTCTCTATGATATTGACGTGGTAGGCTACAATACCGGCGTAAATAAACTCCGTTTGTTTGATATTGAGTCCGTAGACGAAAGTCTGGTGGAAAAGGGAATTAACTTTGACAAGACAGACATCAAGAAGAATCTTACCCTGTTCCTGTATCCCGATGATTCGGATGAGGCAGGTAACCTTCTTCGTATTTACCAGCAGTACTTCATGGTAAGTAACGGTGCCCAGCTCATCATTAAAGAGATGAAAGACAAGGGCTACGATTTGCATAAGATGAATCAGCATGCGGTAATCCAGATCAATGATACCCATCCGACCATGGTGATTCCGGAATTAATCCGTATCCTCACCCAGGAGGAAGGCTTTGATATGGACGAAGCCATCAAGCTTGTCAGCAAGACCTGTGCTTACACCAATCACACGATTTTGGCGGAAGCACTGGAAAAATGGCCCCTTGCTTATCTTAAGAAGGTGGTGCCTCAGTTAGTGCCCATCATCGAAGAATTGAATGCCCGTGTGGTTAAGAAATACAAAGATGAAAGAGTTTGGATTATCGATAAAGACCAGAGAGTGCATATGGCGCACATCGATATTCATTACGGCTTCTCCGTAAATGGTGTAGCTGCAATCCATACCGACATTTTGAAACAGACGGAGCTCAATCATTTTTACAATATTTATCCGAAGAAGTTCAACAACAAGACCAACGGAATTACCTTCCGTCGCTGGCTTCTTTCCTGCAACAAAGAACTTGCAGCGTACTTAGACGAACTTCTTGGGGAAGGCTACAAGACGGATGCCATGGAACTGGAAAAACTCCTTGCGTACAAGGATGACAAAAAAGTTCTCGACCGTCTGGAAGCCATCAAGAAAGAAAAGAAATTGCAGCTTTGCGATTACATTAAGAAAAACGAAAAGATTACCCTTAATCCGGATTCAATTTTTGATATCCAGATTAAGCGTATGCATGAATACAAGCGTCAGCAGATGAATGCCCTTTACATCATCCACAAATACCTGGAAATCAAGGGCGGAAAGTTGCCCAAACGCCCGATTACCTTTATCTTCGGGGCTAAGGCTGCGCCGGCCTATATCATTGCCCAGGACGTAATTCATTTGCTCCTGGTAATGCAGAAACTCATCAATGATGACCCGGCCGTAAACAAACATATGCAGCTGGTATTCGTGGAGAACTACAATGTAACTTATGCAGAAAAACTGATTCCTGCCTGTGATATTTCCGAGCAGATTTCCCTTGCCAGCAAGGAAGCCTCCGGTACCGGCAACATGAAGTTTATGTTAAACGGTGCGGTTACTCTTGGTACGGACGACGGAGCCAATGTGGAAATTCACGAATTGGTGGGAGATGACAATATTTTCATCTTCGGAAAGGATTCCGATACCGTAATTCAGCATTACGCCAAAGCAGATTACGTATCCCGTAAATACTACGAAAAGGATGCGGTTATCAGAGAAGCGGTAGACTTTATTGTCGGCGATGAAACCTTGGCATTAGGAAATAAGAAATCTCTGGAGCGTCTGTATAATGAACTCTTGAATAAAGACTGGTTCATGACCTTGCTGGATTTGAAAGAATACATCAAGGTGAAGGATAAAGCATTTAATGCGTACGAAAAGAGAACGGCTTGGAAGAAGATGGCCCTTGTAAATATTGCAAAGGCGGGATTCTTCTCATCCGACAGAACCATTGCGGAATACAACCGTGATATTTGGAAGTTGAAGTAATTTCGATAAATCCAATAGGAGAGTGTAAAATGAGAGGTAGCGGAATATTGCTTCCAATCGCTTCTTTGCCTTCAAGATACGGCATCGGAGCGTTTTCCAAGGAAGCTTATGAGTTTGTGGATTTTCTTGTAAAGGCCGGGCAGACCTATTGGCAGGTGTTGCCCCTGGGACCTACCGGGTACGGTGATTCGCCGTACCAGGCCTTTTCCACTTTTGCCGGAAATCCCTACTACATCGATTTGGAAGAGTTGATTGAAAACGGATGGCTGAGCCGGAAAGACTGCGATACTGTGGATTTTGGCAATGATGCTTCCAAGGTAGATTATGAAAAAATTTATTTTGGCCGATTCAAACTCTTACGGAAAGCTTATCGGAAAAGCAGGATTGAAGAAGGAAAAGAATATACGGAATTTGTCCGGGATAATGCATATTGGCTGGATAATTATGCTTTGTATATGGCGTTGAAGACCAAATATAAAGGGAAGAGCTTTTATGTGTGGAAAGAAGAGGATCGGCTCCGTAAACCGGCGGCATTTAAAGCATACCAAAAGGATGCTAAATTCGCCGAAGAAGTTGGGTTCTGGAAGTTTACCCAGTATCTGTTTTTCAAACAGTGGTACGCATTGAAGGCGTATGCCAACGAAAAAGGAATCCATATCATAGGAGATATTCCCATTTATGTTGCGCCGGACAGCGCAGATACCTGGGCGAATCCGGAATTGTTTCAATTGGATGAAAACAATCTTCCGGTTGGTGTGGCAGGGTGCCCGCCTGATTATTTTTCGCCCACCGGACAGCTTTGGGGCAACCCGTTGTATCGCTGGGATTACCATAAAAAGACCGGATTTGACTGGTGGCTTAAGCGGTTGGCATTCTGTTTCAAAATGTATGATGTAGTCCGCATTGACCATTTCCGCGGCTTTGATGAATATTACTATATTCCGTACGGAGATAAGACGGCAGAGTTCGGCCATTGGGAAAAGGGACCCGGATTTGAATTGTTTGCAGAAGTAAAGAAAAAACTTGGCAAGCAGAACATCATTGCGGAAGATTTGGGTCTGCTGACGCCCAGCGTAATAAAACTTGTAAAAAAGACGGGATTTCCCGGCATGAAGATTCTGGAATTTGCATTTGATTCCAACGAAGACAATGATTATCTGCCCCACAATTACGAGAAAAACTGTGTGGTTTACACCGGCACCCATGATAATGATACTGTTATGGGCTGGTATCCGACGCTGGGAAAAGTAGATAAAAAGTACGCGCTAAACTACCTTGGTGTCAAAAATGCAAAGACAATCGCCTGGGATTTAATCCGCTTGGCTATGAGCAGCGTGGCGGATACCGCGATTATTCCGATGCAGGACTATTTGGAACTGGGAAGTGAAGCGCGCATCAATACACCGTCAACCCTGGGAAACAATTGGAATTGGCGAATGAAAGCGGACGCTTATTCGGTTGCACTGGCCAATAAGATTTACACGCTGACGAAGTTGTACGGAAGATAAGTTATAAAAAGTGAGTATGTTAGTTTTTTTCATAAGTACAAAAAAGAGATATACCCGTGGGTATGTCTCTTTTTATTTTTTCAACTGTATTTTCATTTATTCACCTACCATACCATCACCATCACGATCATCCATATATTGATATAGCCAATGATCGGAATAGATTGGCATAGAGAATCCGGCAGCTTCCGCTTCGGCAATTGTAACACGACCATTTCCATTTGCATCTATAGCAGATATATCAACTATAGGAGCCGGTTCGGGTGTGGGAGCCGGTTCGGGTGTGGGAGCCGGTTCGGGTGTGGGAGTGGGTTCGGGTGCAGGAACCGGTGCAGATTCGGGTGCAGGAGCCGATTCTGGTGTGGGTGTGGATTCGGGTGTAGGAGTGGCTTCTGGGTTAGAGTTAGGAAAATCTTCAATAACATGAGTGCCGGCAATAGTATACTCATAGTGATAGCTAGAAGGAATTTGTGTCGTATTATTAGGATAAGTGATGGTTGCTACGAAATTGGTAGCACCTCCGGCACTTCTTATGACAGATTCCATATAAGCCTGATCACCATATCTGTTTAGTGTACTATCTTGCGGAGTTATGTTATATGCATTGGAAACGCCACCAAGTGAATCCGCGATTACATGCCCCTGGTCTAAATCCTCTCGTTCTGTCCCGGGAACATGTGCTTCTTCGTTATAATATCTACCGTTTGCATCAATGTTTTCTGTTTCGTTTTGGAGAATAATTGTATCAGCGATAACATAGACAAGTTGACCAAATTCGTTAGTTAATCCCCAGTACTCTCTATCTCCATATCCTATATCAACAGCAACGTTGGCTTGTCGTGTGCCTGAAGTATCGCCTCCATCAACGGTAATTATTGTGTAATCTTTTCCGTTAAAATTATATACAGTGGTATTCGTTGATTCGGCATCTTCTATTGTTACGGCTTCGCCAGCGAGTACTTCTTCTTCGAGGAATTCAGATGTATTTTCAGTAAGTTCTGTTACACTTTCATCTGAAAGGGACGTTCCCTCTGGTTCATTTGTTTCTGCTGTTGTTTCGTATGAATTGTCAGTATCTGTTACTTCTTCGCTTGTTGCAAAAATAGGGGTGTTGCTAGTTGTATTATTTTGTGTTGTTTCGGTGCATCCATTTAGTACTAATACGATTGTAATAAGAAAAATATTTATTGAGATTCTTTTCATAATTAGTCTCCTTGAAGAGTGTTATAATGCAAATTATAGTCACTTTCCTAACCATAGTCAAGAATAAGACCATATTATATGCTAATCCTAACAATAAGGAGGCTGTAATATGATTGATTATAGTCCATTTTGGAAAACTTTAAGCTTATCGCAAGAAACGACGTATACTTTGATTAATAAACATCATATTTCTAGTGCGATTATTGATAAATTAAGAAAGAATAAACCTATGAATACGACAACGCTTAATGATTTGTGTCGTATTCTAAATTGTAAGTTGGAAGATGTTGCTCAATATATTCCTTCTGAAAATGACCAGTTGCTGTGAGGATACGGGGAATGCTAGTGTATAATAAATGATATTGCTGCTGGTATGTATTATGATTCGGTATTGTACACTTATTGCAATTTTATATAATAATTAGTCTCTTGCATTTTGCAGCACAATGTGCTATCATTCGTATAACAAAAAGAAATCTTTTTTATGTACATTCGTACATATCCGACCGGTTCGGTCATGAATATCCTACTTAAAATATAAAAATAGATTGAATTTCTTTTGCTGCGAACTTAAAATAAGAGTAGAAAATTAAGTCTGTTTTCCTATCTCGGCAAAAGAGAACGGTCTTCCTGTACACTATGGGAGAAGAGAGGTAATTTGGAAAAAGACAAGGCAACAAAAAATTTGGAAGATTATAATGATGTATTTGCGGACATATACAATACGCTTTTATTTAAGGAAAGGTTGTTAGACGAAAAGCATTTGGAAAGTGGAGTCACGGAAACTGTTTTTAAGGCAGAGCAAGGCGTTTTATCTCGGCAAAGCAGGGATGTTCTCAAAAACTATTCTGATTTTGGAACTTTGGGAATTTGTAGTTTGGGAATAGAGAATCAGAACTATATGGATCGGAATATGCCGATTCGAGTGATGGGTTATGACTATGCGTCTTATTCTAAGCGATTAAAAGAACAGGATAAAGCTGTGCCTGTTATTACCATTGTGTTAAATTTTCAATTGAAACCATGGGATAAACCCAGAAGTTTGCATGAAACATTAGATATACCGGAAAAACTGATGTCTTATGTTCAGAATTATAAAATATATGTTTTTGACATTCCGTTTTTAAGAGAGGAAACTATTGATAGTTTCCGAAGTGATTTTCGCTGGGTGGCCAAGTTTTTTAAAGCAAAGCGACTAAATTCTATTGATGGGATAGTGGCGGAAAAGGGTGCCATACTACATCATACAGAGGAATTTCTTCATTTGCTCAAGGTATTTACGGGAAATGACAGTTATGATGAATTATGGACTGAACTGAAACAGATGGATGGAATAGTCCTGCGGGAAGGAGCGGTAGAGATGTGTAATTTATTGGATGCGTTTGAAAGAAGAGGAATGGAAAAAGGAAGACAGGCAGGAATTGAGTTGGGAAGAAGTTTCGGTATTGAAAACGGAAAACTTTCCACTTTGTGGGAATTGGTTGGTGACGGCCTTATTACAACGGAAATTGCCGCGAAAAAAGCAGGCCTTTCTGAGGAAAAATTCATGGAAAAAATAAAAGGACTTCATATTATATAAAATTATATAAAAATAGGAAGTCCTGATTCTCATACGGATATAATTACGTGATATTGAAATCCCGCATTGCCATATTGCTGTTATGGTAGGCGGGATTTTTTGTGACATCCTCGCCAAACCAGGAAGGCGGACAAAATGCATTAGCCTCTTCCATGCTTTTGAATTCCACTTCTGCCATAATCAGCGGCGCAAAGGGCGGCGCAAAAACATCCAGTTCAATGGTTAAGTCGCTATCGTCAATCGGAATCAGATACCGTTTTTTGGAAATGATGTTGCCCTCACATTTGGTAAGCAGGGAATCATAGGCTTCTTTGGTCAAGGGGAGGTTATACTCTTCCCGGGCAAGCAGGCCGCTTCCTTTGTAAGTCATATAGTAATCCTGCTCATCGCGGCGCACCCGTACCACGGGATTGGTAGTCAGATACCCTTGTTCGATGGTGCGGCAGGGATACTTTTCCAGGGAAGCGGGGAGCTCCTTTAGTAAGAATTTTCTCTCGATTTCCATACGATTTTCCTCATTTTCGTTCATTAGGTACTTTAACTATGTGTATTATAGCATTATGGATTGAATAGTGCTATTTTTTGTTATAAAATCTTTATATTGAATAAGGAGAAGTGAAAAAATGGATTTAGGTATCGTTTTTTTTGTATGCCTTCTTGCAGGATGCGGAGCAGGGCTTGGAACCGGTTTTGCAGGTATGAGTGCAGCAGCGGTTATTAGTCCGATGCTGATTACCTTTTTGAAAATTCCGCCATACAATGCTGTGGGGATTGCTTTGGCCAGTGATGTTCTTGCCAGCGCTGTCAGCGCATTTACATACGGAAAAAATAAGAATCTGGATGTGAAAAACGGAAGTATCATGATGGTTTTTGTATTACTGTTTACCATGGTGGGAAGTTATGTGGCAAGTCTGGTGCCGCAGCGTACTATGGGTAATTTCTCGGTGTTTATGACTATGCTGCTGGGCTTTCGTTTTTTATTTAAACCGGTTATGACTACGAAAGAAGCGATGCAGGCAACGTCGCCTTCCAAAAGACTGGCGGGGTCTGTTCTTTGCGGCATTCTGATTGGATTTATATGTGGATTTATCGGGGCCGGTGGTGGAATGATGATGCTTTTGGTTCTGACTTCGGTACTGGGATATGAGTTGAAAACAGCGGTGGGAACCAGTGTGTTTATCATGACTTTTACGGCATTTACCGGAGCAGCAAGTCATTTTGCGATTGGCAGCGACCAAACCGATCCCGTGGTGCTTGTTTTGTGCATTCTATTTACGTTGGTTTTTGCCAGAATAGGAGCGTTTATTGCAAATCGAGCTACCACAGAAACATTGAATCGCGCTACCGGAGTGATTCTGGTATTGCTTGGCGTAATTGTACTGGGAGTAAATTTTTTATAAATTTTACCATAAAAAAAATAAAATTCATCGTATCTATTACAGATGCCGGATGAATTTGGAAAGGAATTGCATGACGGAAGAACGATTTGAAGAATGTATGCTTCGAATGTGTAAGGGCGATAAAAATGCATTGCACGAAATTTATGAAGCCTACCTTCCTTACATCTACTCCGTGGTATTTTCCATTTTGCAAAATCGGGAAAATGCGGAAGATGTAACCAGCGAATTTTTCATACGGCTTTGGACAAAATGCGAGCATTATCAGCCCGGTACAGGTCATAAGGGCTACATGGCTACCATTGCCAGAAATATGTCGATTGATTTCCTAAGGAAGCATGGGCGTGAAGTGCTGGCGTTTACTTATGAGGACAGGGACAGTGAAGAGTCTCTGGAGCAGAAAGCATACAGTGCAGGAAGCAGCTCGGTGGGGACCGGGCAAACTGCGGACGCCGGGGGCGGCTCTGTGGAAGAGGAGGTTATCTCGGATTTAACCCTGCGGGAGGCCTTAGATAAATTAAAACCCAGGGAAAAAGAGGTAATCAATCTAAAAATCATGGGAGAATTTACATTCAAAGAGATTGCGGAAATATTGCAAATTCCCATGGGAACCGTAACCTGGATCTACAGGGAAGGAATTCAGAAGTTAAGGAGGTGTGGATATGAGTAGAAATCTGGAAAATGAATACAGAGAAATGATGCATCAGGATTTGCCGGATTTGTGGGCGCGTATTGAAGCTGCTCTTCCCGAGAAAGTATCCGCAACCGAAGAATCCTTTACCATAGATAATACGGTTAGCAGTACAGAAAATATCGAAACCAAAGAGACTAAAGTAACAGAAAATAATGTGATTGTAAATGATGTAACCGGAAATGAAACAAACGCACAGGATTCAAAAAATAATGCCGGCTTAGGCGGAAAGAAATCTGTTGCGGAAAAAATCGCAGCTTTCCCGAGACGCAAATTTTATAAGTATACCGGTATTGCGGCTGCGTGTATAGTGGGTGCGCTTGTTATCCCGGTGGTACTGTTGAATAACAGTGCTTTGTCGGACAATGGTGCCTTGGAGACGGAAACTGTTGCCGGCAGCGCTTCGGAAGATTATTATGAAGCTGAGGATTCCTGTCAATCGGTGGATAGCTGGGATGATTATGACGGATATGCGGAGGAATCAGCGCCGGCGGAAGCACCGGATAGTATGGAAGATGTAGTCACAAATGATACGACCGAACGGGAATCGGTACAAACGGAATCAGCTGAGCCGGAAGAGGAGGTAACCGGTGCTGATAGGGTCAGTGAAGACATCTACGGTCAGGCTTATACCGGAGAATTGTTGATTACGGAAGTTTTGTATGATGCGAATGGAGAATTTTTTGGTTACCTTGCAGAAGTTGTGGAACTGGAAGAAGCGAATGAAATAGACTATGATTACAGCGCAGATGTGTTCATTAGCGAAAGCATTTATATCCATGATTATGATACTTACTCGGAACGTATGAGTCAGATGCCGGAATTTGATGAATATTTGTTTGCGCCCGGGGATGTTATCGATGCGGAAATTATCTACATTGGAATTTGTCAGGTTGAGCCCGCGGAGAATTACCATTTCTTTGGAATCTTCTCGTTTCGATAACGAACTAATGCAAAGAATTCAGGCGTGCTTTTGCAGCCGGAAAATCACCGCATTTTTCATAGTAAGATGCGGCCAGGGCGGCATCGCCCAATACTTCATAAATACAACCAAGATTAAAATTGGGTACAAAGGAGCAGGCGCCTTCGGCTTTGGAAGTCTCGAAGGCGGTTGCTTTTTTGAATTCTGCGATGGCTTCCTTCACAAGGCCGCATCGAAGGTAAATTAGCCCCATAAGGCAGACAAAATCTGCGCTGAAAGAAAATGTGTCATATATTCCCTCAAAGGCAAGCGCCTCTTCATATCGTTTCAGTTCCAAAAGGGAATAGCCGTAGCCTACCACCATGAGTTGTACGTATTCCGCTTCGGGATTCACATCAAAAGTAAGCCCCTTTCCGTAGTGGTAACAGGCTTTTTCTTCGTCCTTGAGCATATGATAGGATTGTCCGAGCTGGAAATAGAGATAAGGATCCGCTGGATTTTCGGTCAGCATTGTTTGCAGAAGCTCGATGTTTCGGTGCGCTTTGGCTGCAATTTCCTCCGGAGAGCCGTTATAACCGATGTGGCGAACGGACAACGGTATGGCAATGCGTTTGTATTCGCTGCCGTCCCTGCGCCGGACCTGTTCGTGGATAATGCCCTCGTATTGGTGGATTCTACGGTCAAAAAAACGTTCCACATCGTCGGTGTATTTATTTTCCACTCCATTTTGCAAAAAACAATTCTGACGGGTAAGCATACCCACGTCCTTCGGATAAGTTTCGATCATTTTTTGCAGCCCTGCCGGGGCAAAGTGTTCCACGTATTCGTCACAGTCCAAAATCAGAACATAATCGTGAGAGGCCACGGAAAGGGAATAATTCCTGGCAGCACTAAAATCATTAATCCAGGAGAAATGATAGACTTTATCCGTAAACCTATGGGCGATTTCCACGCTGCGGTCTGCAGAACCGGTATCCACATAGACAATTTCCGTGGTTTCCATCGGGAAATGAGCCCGGATGGAGGATAGAAACGGTGTCAGATTTTTCTCTTCGTTTTTACCGATAATACAAACGGATATAGGCGTCATAAGGAATCTCCTTTTATCATGCGAATACTGAGGTTTTGCTGCGTATTTATTATAATTTATTATAACAGTTTCCCGGCCGCAGTACAATTTGGAAAACAGAACTAAACATTTTGGCGGATTCGCCGATATAATAGGTACAGGAAAAGATTTTACGGCCGAAAATTTTTTGCTGAATAACATTTCGTGCAACCATGGATGGAACAGGATGAAGGGAAGGACCCTTTCGACCTTGTTTCATTTTTTTGTTGGTTTTGTGCTGCGAAGTTGTGTGCAAAGCCATACATGCTGACATGGATGGACGCGGGATACGGCCCGCACCGGTGCGGGTTGCGATAGGTGTGCATGAGGAAAGAGGAAGTATGATTATTAATTCCGGTTCACTTAGTATGGAATCCTTCCGGGAATATCAGTCTGCACATGTGCAGTCAAAGAAAATCTTCGGAGACAAAGGGGGCGACATTTCCAAAACAGAAGAGTTCATGACAGAGAAAAACGCGGAAGGAAAGCGGGTTTCTAACGGCAATTTCATGGAAATGCTGAAAGGTCAGATGACGGATGAGGTTACGGCGCAGATGGAGGAATCCATGCTGGGTTTGAGAAAAAACTCCGTGAGTTCCATTGCTGCTGAGCGGGCGAGGGAGCCAAAGTCCCTTCAAATCGTGCGACGGGAAAGCCTGTCCTATTTGCTGCAACGGTTACATGACATTATGCGGCAGATGCGGGAGCGGCGTCTTGGCTACGGAAGCGGAGAAATCAATAACGACTTTGCAGCGGATTACAATAAGGGTAGCGGAGTGCTGTTTGATGCCCGGGTCGGACAGGTACAATCGGCGGAATACGAGGAGTATTACATGGAAAAGGAGAGCACATGCTTTTCTACCACCGGAAAAGTGGTAACCGCAGACGGCAGGGAGATTTCCTTCGGCTTAGATTTACAGATGAGCCGCAGCTTTGAGGAATACTACTATTCCAAGGTGGATTTTCAGCCGAAACAGGAGGCAGCTTCGTTGACGGACCCGCTGGTGATTAATTTGAACTCTGATATTGCGGAGGTTTCTGACCAGAAATTCTTTTTTGATCTGGACAGTGACGGAACGTTAGATGAAATATCGCAGTTAAAATCCGGCAGCGGATTTTTGGCCATGGACCACAGCGGCGACGGCAAAATTAACAACGGTTCGGAATTGTTCGGAACGGCTTCCGGAGATGGCTTTTTGGATCTGGCAGCCTACGATGAGGACGGAAACGGATGGATTGATGAAGCTGATTCTGCCTTCGATAAACTGATGATATGGACCAAGGATAAAAATGGTGAAGATATTTTGTATCGCCTGAAAGAAGCCGGTGTGGGCGCAATCTGTCTGGAAAATGTTACGACGGAATTTGCACAAAAAACATTGGCGGAAAATGCACTGAATGCCAAAATTCAAAAAACGGGGATTTTCCTGTATGAGAACGGCGGCGTCGGAACGGTGCAACATTTGGATTTGGCTACCTAAGGAATAGCAAAGGCGTATTCTTCATAGAATAAAAAGAGAAATTGTATGGGTAGGCCGATTCGATGGAAAACAAAATGGAGAGGCAGAAAGGAAATACAATGCATTGGCCCGGCGGCTTTGGCATTGTATTTCTTTTTTTGTTTTTTCCCTACATGCTTCTGGTGGCGTTGGATAAAATTCCGGTAAAAGAGGAGGAAATTGTGCTGGGGGGACCGGAAATTGTTCTGCAATCGGAGAAAGGGGTGATGCGGGTGCCTTTGGATGAGTATTTGTGCGGTATATTGGCGCCCTATCTTTTGGGGGATTATACGGAGGCGGAGTTAGAAGCCCTGAGTGTGGTGCTTCGAAGCAACCTGCTCTACCAATTACAAAACGAGGGTGTCCGGGAAGCACAGTATTATTCAACGGCCCACCGACAGATTCTTTTCGGTGCAGAATATCAGGAAAAGAATCGTTATTTGCGTCATCTGATTTTGCGGACGGAAGGCTGCATTTTGCTGCACGGGGGAAAACTTATGGAGGTTCCGGTTTTTTCATTTGATGATGCGGAAGAAGATTTTTCGACGTTGCTACAGAAGTACTATGAAAACTACACCTTGTATTATTATTACTAAAAAATAAGAAAAACTATTTTTTTCCATAAAATTCTTTTTTTCATCCGTATCTTAGTTAGCGAAGGCCGCTGCAGAAGGCGGCAAAGCAGATAGGAGGGTATTTTATGAAAAAGAATGTAGTAAAACAGGTAATGGCGTTGGTATTGTCACTTACGATGCTGGTAGGTTGCGGCGGCGATATGCTTACGGGTGAAACGGAACGGGGAAACACCGTATCAGAGGGATACGATGACGGCTGGGACGTGGAAGCATCGCCTTGCGGAGTAGAAGATGCGTATTATGACGTGGAAGCATCGCCTTGCGAAGTAGAAGATGTGTATTATGACGTGGAAGCAGAAGTGTGTTCCGTCCAAAATACGCAGGAGTATTACGCACCGGCAGAGGATGTGACTCCGGAATACAACACGGAGGAATACAATGCCATTGATGAAAACGGTTTTTATGATGTGGCAATGAGCCCGGTATCTACTTTCTCGGCTGATGTGGATACGGCATCCTATGCCAATGTGCGCAGGATGATTAATGACGGCTATGCATTGGAGCAGATTCCGGATGGCGCAGTCCGTACGGAAGAAATGGTCAATTATTTTTCCTATAACTATCGGGCACCGGAGGAGGGAGAACTGTTTGGAGTGACTTCCACCATCAGTGCCTGTCCCTGGAATGAAGAATCGCAGCTTTTGGTTCTGGGACTCCAGACGGAAGAGATGGGACTTTTTGATACGCCGGATGCCAATGTGGTATTTTTGATTGATGTATCCGGTTCTATGTCAGATTCGGACAAGCTTCCGCTGTTACAGGATGCATTTGAAGTATTGGTGGAAAACTTGGGCGAGGACGACCGGGTATCCATTGTTACATATGCAAGTTCCAATGATGTGGTTTTGGAAGGCGTTCCGGGAAATGAACGCAGAACGATTATGAACGCCATTGACGGTCTGACTTCATACGGTGCCACCAATGGAGGTGAAGGCATTCTTACGGCTTATGCATTGGCAGAGGAATACTTTATTGAAGGCGGTAATAACCGTGTTATTATTGCTACGGACGGAGATTTGAATGTAGGAATTACCAGCCAGAGTGATTTGCAGGATTTAATTGAAGAAAAAAGGGAAAGCGGAATCTACCTTTCCGTGCTCGGTTTCGGTACGGGAAACTATAACGATGCCGGAATGGAGACTTTGGCGGATTGCGGAAACGGGAATTATTCTTATATCGATTGTCTTGCAGAGGCAGAGAAGGTGCTTTCCGAGGAATTTACTTCTACCATGGTGACGGTAGCGGAGGACGTAAAATTGCAGATTGAATTTAATCCCGCCATGGTATCGGGTTACCGCCTGGTCGGATATGAAAACCGTATGCTGGCAACGGAAGATTTTGAAGATGATACCAGGGATGCAGGAGAAGTAGGTGCCGGTCACAGCGTGACTGTAATTTACGAAATTATTCCGGCTGAAGAAGGAGAAAGTGCAGATGCGGATTTACGTTATCAGGAAAGCAATCTTTCCGCGGAAGCCTTGGAATCCGGTGAATGGATGATGCTCTCTGTTCGCTATAAGGAGCCGGGGGAAGAAGAGTCACAGGAAGTAAATTACTATATCGGTGAAGAAAGCTATACGGAAACACCTTCCGAGGACTTTATTTTTGCGGCAGCAGTTGCGGAGTTTTCCCTCCTTATGAAGGAAAGTGAATATGCCGGCAACGGAAGCTTTGAACACATTTTGGAGTGCTTGGAGGAGGTCAATATGCGTGACGAATACAGAGAAGAGTTTGTATCTTTGGTGGAGATTATGCAAACGCGCGGATAATGGATTTTCCCTTTGCAAATCCGGGATAATCCGATAGAATGGAAAGGAAGTGAGTAAACAAGAAAAAGGAGCAATGCATATGATACAACATCTGGAAAATCTGGCGCGTCTTAGAGTGGATGCCAAAGAAGAGGAACGTCTGCAAAAGGATTTGAACCAAATGGTGGAATATATCAATATCCTGCAGGAAGCAGATACAAGCGGCGTAGAAGCAATGAGCCATGTGCATCCTTTTTCCGGTGGACTTAGGGAGGATGAGGTCCGAAATGGTGATGCACGGGAGGCACTTATGGCGAGTGCACCGCAGAAGAAAAACGGACTCTATGAAGTGAAACGTTCCATCTGATAGATTCGATAAAAAGGAAAGCGTAAAGATGACTGATATGGATTTGTTGCATTGCTCCGCTATGGAAATTGCAGATAAAATAAATAAAAAAGAACTTTCCGTGCAGGCGGTTTTGGATGCTTCGTATGGGGCGGCAGAAAAGCAGGCTGACGTAAATGCGTTCATTTCTTTGGACAGAGCCTATGCCGACCGCCAGGGAAAACTTGTTCAGGAAAGGATTGATGCAGGGGAATTTCTGCCTTTGGCAGGGGTTCCTGTTGCAATCAAAGATAATATTTGTGTGGAGGGGTTGCCCGCCACCTGCGGCTCCCGGATGCTTGCGGATTTTGCGCCTTGCTATGATGCAGAGGCGGTAAAAAGGCTGAAAGCGGCGGGAGCAATTATCGTGGGAAAAACCAACATGGATGAGTTCGGGATGGGAAGCACAACGGAGAATTCCTATTTCGGGCCGACGCTTCATCCCATGGATAAAACCCGTGTGCCGGGCGGGTCTTCCGGCGGTTCCGCGGCAGCACTGGCCATGGGGGCTTGCACGCTGGCGCTCGGTTCGGATACCGGAGGGTCGGTACGTCAACCGGCCTCCTATTGCGGTCTGGTGGGAATGAAACCGACCTACGGAACGGTTTCCCGCTTTGGTCTGGTATCCTATGCTTCCTCCCTGGAGCAAATCGGACCCATGGGAAAATGTGTCCGGGATGTGGCGCATCTCTTGGATGTGATCGCAGGAAGCGACGGCAGGGATGTGAGTTGCATCGGCGGAAGGGACATGCCTTTTTCGGAAAGTCTGATTCGGGATGCGGAGGGCATGAGAATTGCCGTGCCGGAAGATTTTTTAACGGATTTACCCGGGGTGCAGCCGGCGGTGAAGGCGGCGGTCGAACGGGGAGCGAAGCTATTTTCCGAACATGGTGCGGTAGTGGAATACGTCCGTTTTCCGCGTATGAAAAACGAAGAGACGATACTGCGGTATGCGGTGCCGGCATATTATACCATTGCGGATGCGGAAGCAAGCTCCAATCTTGCGCGGTTTGACGGCGTTAAGTATGGTTATCGCAGCGCCGGAGCAGGCAATCTAAGAGAACAATACGAGAAAAGTCGCGGCGAAGGCTTTGGCGATGAGGTGAAACGGCGTATCCTGCTGGGAACCTATGTATTGTCCGCCGGTTTTTATGAGGATTATTATCGGCAGGCATCCAGGGTACGGCGGATGATTCGGGATACCTTTGACGAATTGTTTGAGCATTATGATTTTATTTTGGGACCGGTTGCGCCTACCACGGCGCCGGTGCTTCATTCACGAAGCTCGTTTATGGATCAGTACCCGGCGGATATTTATACGATTTTTGCCAATCTGACCGGAATGCCTGCCATCACGGTGCCCCTTGGACAGGATGAAAATGGGCTGCCGGTAGGTGTACAACTGATGGCAAATGTATTTTGTGATGCGTCTCTTTTACAAGCGGCGTATTCCCTGGAGGCGTATGCAAATGAATGAAAAGATGATAAATTATGACGAGTATGAATCGGTCATCGGTTTGGAAGTACACGTAGAACTGAATACAAAGAGCAAGATTTTTTGCGGATGCAGTGCTTCCTTCGGCGGCGCGCCCAATACCCGGACTTGTCCCGTGTGCAGCGGTATGCCGGGGACATTGCCGGTATTAAATCGGAAGGTGTTGGAATATGCAATCCGCGTAGGGCTTGCAATGCATTGTGAAATTTCCCGAATCAGTTATTTTGACCGGAAGAACTATTTTTATCCGGACAATCCCCAAAATTATCAAATTTCCCAGTTATATATGCCGATTTGCACAAACGGGTATGTGGAAATTGAAAGTCCAAAGCAGAAGAAAATCGGTATTCACGAAATCCACATGGAAGAAGATGCAGGAAAGTTATTTCATGATGAGGAAACCGGTAACACCTTAGTGGACTTTAATCGGGCCGGCGTTCCGCTGATTGAAATTGTTTCTGAGCCGGATATGCGTAGCGCAGAAGAAGTGATTGCGTATCTGGATAAACTCAGAATGCTGGTTCGCTACCTGGGGGTATCGGATTGCAAATTGCAGGAAGGCTCCATGCGTGCGGATGTTAATCTTTCGGTGAGAAAGAAAGGCGCAGTGGCATTGGGAACCCGGACAGAGATGAAGAACCTGAATTCCTTCTCTGCCGTAAAAGCTGCCGTGGAGGCAGAGTCCAAACGTCAGATTGCCCTTTTGGAAGCCGGAGCGGAAGTGGCCCAGGAGACCCGCAGGTGGGACGAAAACAAAATGCAGTCCTACTGTATGCGGAGTAAGGACGATGCCATGGACTATCGTTATTTTCCGGAGCCGGATTTGCTTCCGGTGGAAGTGAGCGATGCCTGTATTGAAGAATATAAAGCCCAAATGCCGGAATTTCGGGAGGAAAAAAGAAAGCGGTTTGCAAGAGAGTACGATATTCCGGAGTACGACATAAAGATTTTGACGGAAAGTAAAAACATGGCGGATTTGTTCGAGGATACCGCAGCCATATGCAAGCAACCGAAAGAGGTATCCAATTGGCTCATGGGGGAAGGAATGCGTCTGTTAAAGGAACGGGAAATGTCAGCAGAGGAACTTACCTTATCGGCAAACGATTTGGCAGAACTTATCCGATTAGTGTCCCTGGGAGAAATCAACCGGACGGTAGCAAAAGAAGTGTTTGAGGCGATGTTTTTGCACGACGCAAAGCCGGCGGAGTACATTGCGGAAAAAGGACTTAAACAGGAAAGCGATGCCGGTGTTTTGGAGGCGGTGGCGGCGGAAGTTCTGGCAGCCAATGAAGGACCGGTTTCGGATTACCTGGGTGGCAAAGAAAGAGCCCTCGGATTCCTTGTGGGACAGGTAATGAAGCACATGGGCGGCAAGGCCAATCCGGAAATGGTGCGGAAGATTTTGCTGCAAAAATTGTCTGTGAAAAAGTAAAATATAGACTTGTTAGAAGGATGTTTTTTTGCTAGAATTACAATAGGTAAAAATTTGAATTGATTGGGGGAATTAATTTGAATACCAAGTATGAACTGATTAGTGCGGCAAAATATTTTATGAAGGGAAATACGGCTGATTTTCGAAAGATTTATGACATTGCATTGGACGACATGTTCTTCCAGATGCAGTTTGTAATTTGTGATGATAATACGATTTCCAAACATCTGGAAGATTTTTTTGTGTATTTGGCAAAGAGCTTCTTTATGTTGGAATCCGCCAATGATGTTGCGGAGTGGATTAATGAAAATGTTACGCAAAAAACCGGTGAATGGATTCGGAAGAATCGTACCGATATGTTGTACGCGGAAGAGAATGGTGCATACAGTGTTCCGGTGATTTCCGATACTTATATTTCCGGCGCGGATATTCCGGATGCGGAGTATATGTATGCGTTGGAGACTGCGATTTGTGAACTGCCGGAGATTCACAGAAATACGGCCATCGCGTTCTATTATGATAATTTACCTATGGGTAAGTTGGCAGATTTGTTATTCATGGATGAAAAACTCTTGAAAAACAGAATTGTCTATATTGAAAAGTCACTGATGGGTTCCATGCAGAGATATTGCAAAGAGCACGGCTACCAGATGAAGCCGGTGACAGCCCAGAGAATTTTGATGGCGCTTAGTGAAATGCAGAAGATGTATCGCTATCCCCATCCGGATGCCCTTTATGAAATTATTGCGTCAAGAATTACGAGATAAGAAAAACGTTGACCGCGTACTGCTTTGAAGTGGTACGCGGTTATTTTCGATTAGTGATATTTATTGGACACAGGATACGTTATAATTACTATACTCATGAAAAATTTGGTGTTCGAGTAGCGGTTAGGAGGAAGAAAATTGGCTTTGCATTTTTATTTGGGTGGTTCCGGCAGCGGAAAAACCATCGCTTTGCAGGATAAAATAATCGAGTGGTCCGAAAAGGAACCGGAGAGACAGTTTATCATTCTGGTGCCGGATCAGTTTACGATGCAGGTACAAAAACAAATGGTGGAGCGCCATCCGGCGAAGGGCTTGATGAATGTGGACATTATCAGTTTCAGCCGGCTTTCTTATCGTGTGTTCGAAGAAGTAGGACGGGAAACCAGGGGAGTTTTGGATGATACCGGGAAAAATTTGATTCTCCGTAAGATTGCCGGTGATTTGGAAAAAGAACTTCCGGTTTTAGGAAACAGTATGAAAAAAACGGGTTTTATTCATGAAGTCAAATCCGTGATTTCAGAATTTATGCAATATGGTCTTGGGCTAAAGGAAGTAGACGAACTGATTTTGTTTGCGGATAAGAAGCCTTCCCTGGCAGCGAAATTGAAGGACTTGCGCCTTTTGTACGAGCAGTTTCAAAACTATTTGGGAGAAAAATACATTACCACGGAAGAGACGTTGGAGGAGCTTGCGGGAGTCATTCCGGTTTCGGAATTTATCAAAGACAGCGTGGTGGTATTTGATGGATTTACCGGATTTACGCCGGTGCAAAACAAGGTGATTGAACAGCTCTTGCTCCATGCAGGTGAGGTATATTTTGCATTTACCATGGAGCGGAATGCCTTGGAAAACACGGAAGAAGATATGCAGCTATTCTCCCTTACCGTGAAGGCTTACCGAAGTTTGGAGCGCATTGCGGCAAAGGCCAAGGTCGCCCGGGGAAGTGATGTGTGGCTAGAGGAGAAACCGGTATGGCGATACCGGAATAAACCGGCACTTGCCCATCTGGAACGGCACATTTTCCGCTATCCCCTTTTGCCGTATGCAGGACCGGAAACAGGCGAAGAAGAGAGCGAAGAAATTGCATTATTTACGGCGGATTTTCCAAGAGAGGAATTGCGGAAGGTATGTCTTTGGATTCGGCGGCTTGTAAAGGAACAGGGATATGCGTACCGGGATATTGCCGTGATATGCGGGGATTTGGAACGTTATCAGGCCTATGCGGAGGAACTGTTTCCGCTCTACGAGATTCCGGCATTTGTGGATTCCAACCGCAAACTTGTTTTAAATCCGTTTACCGAATATATCAAAAGTGGTCTGGCTGTAGTGGCAAAGAATTTCAGTTATGACAGTGTGATGCATTTTTTACGAAGCGGTCTTACCGGAATTGAGCCGGAGAAAATCGATGATTTGGAAAACTATATTCTGGCCTTGGGAATTAAAGGGAAAAGACGATGGGAGCGTATGTTTGTGCGCTATCCGGAGTATATGAAAAACGACATGGAGGCGTTGCAGCAAATCAATGCGACCAGGGAGACGGTTATGGAACTTTTGGCTGAGTTGCTTCCGATGGCCGGAGGGGCAGATGCGACAAAACTGACCGAAGCCGTATACCGCTTCGTGTCTGCGCATGGATTGTTTGAACGTTTGGAGGATTACCGGAAACGATTTGCCACAAGAGGCGATTTTGCCGGGGAGAAGGAATATGCGCAGATCTATCGTTACTTTATGGAACTTTTGGAGCAGATATCGGCACTTCTTGCCGGGGAAGAAGTTTCCTTGGAGGAATATATAAAGATTCTGGAAGCCGGAATCAGTGAAATTACGGTGGGAGTCCTTCCGCAGGAAGTGGATTACGTCGTTCTCGGAGATATGGAACGGACCAGACTGAAGGATATAAAAGCCCTGTTTTTTGTGGGGGTAAACGACGGAATTATTCCAAAAGGCGTTGCCGGCGGTGGCATGATTTCCGATATTGACCGGGAATTTTTAAGGGAGTCCGGAATGGAACTGTCCCCGTCCCCCAGACAGAAGATGTATATGCAGCGGATGTATTTGTACATGAATATGACAAAACCTTCCGACCTTTTAGTGCTTTCTTATTCCAAGATGGATGCGGAAGGAACCTCCATCCGTCCGTCTTACCTGATTGATATGGTGCACCGTCTTTTCCCGGAATTAAAGGAAAAAACGGAAGAGAGTTTTTTGGAAAAAATGGCCGGGTGGAAAGACGGAACGGAGCATCTTGCGGACATGCTAAGGCGCTATGCGGAAGGAACCTTACAGGGAGAAGATGAAAAGTGGTTCCCTGCATTGTACAGAGAATACAAAGAGCAAATGGAAGAGAAGACGCAGCAGTTGACGGAGGCTGCTTTTTACCGGTACGAGGACAGCCCGCTGGCACAGGAGACGGCGCGCCTTTTATACGGCGGGGTATTGGAAAACAGTATCAGTCGGATGGAACAATTTGCGCGCTGTGCGTACGCGCATTTTCTGAAGTACGGAATGCATTTGAAAGAACGGGAAGATTATGTCTTCGGGACCATAGATATGGGAAATGTATTTCACAAGGTCTTGGAAATTTTTGGATATAAATTAAAGGAAAAAGGTTTGGATTGGACCTCCTTTAGCGATAAAGAGGCGGAAGAAATTTTGGAAGAAACCCTTACGCTGGTTGCTTCTGAATATGGGGAGAGCGTGCTTTATCAAAGTTCCCGCTCCGTATATCAGATTACGCGGCTGAAGCGCATTTTGCTTCGCGCCGTGACCAATATCCGTTACCAAATCGGGAAAGGAAAGTTCCGCCCCAAAAATCTGGAGGTTACTTTTAAAAGTCGGATGGAACCGAAGGATTGGAAGGTTGGGCTTACCGAATTTGAGGAGAGCTATATCCGCGGCAAAATTGACCGCATTGATACCATGGAGCAGGGAGATACCGTTTATGTTAAGGTTGTGGATTACAAATCCTCCGATCGGAAAATTAATCTGGTGGAATTGTACCATGGCTTACAGTTGCAGTTGATAGTGTATCTTGATCAGGCGGTAAAGAAGGAAAAAGAAAAAAATCCGGGCAAGGAAGTAAAGCCTGCAGCCGTATTTTACTATCCGGTGTTGGACCCCATGCTGGAGTTGAAAGCCGGTGAGGCAATGCAGGATGTGGATGAATGGCTTAGAAAGCGGCTTCGGGTTTCAGGACTGATTGCAGAGGAGGAAGAAGTCATCCAAGGGTTGGATGAATCCTTTTCGGATGCGTCCGACGTGGTTAAAATCGAACGGAAAAAGGACGGGTCTTATAAGTCCGGCTCTGAAGTGATACCCAGAGAAGATTTGGAGACCATTACTGCGTTTGTGGATAAAAAGGTGGCAGAACTGGTGCGGAGCATTGCAAGCGGTGAAAAGAAAGCATCGCCTTGCGGGGAAACGGCTTGTACGTATTGCGACTACCGGGAAATCTGTAATTTTGATGTGCGGACGGAAGGTTATGAGAGGCGAAAACTGCCTTCCATGAAAGCGAAAGATGTATTGGCGTTAATGAAGGAAACGAAAGAGATGGAGTAAAATGGCAGCAGTAGAATATACGGAAGAACAGAAAAAAGTAATCAATTTGCGGGATGCCAACATTTTGGTGTCGGCAGCTGCGGGAAGCGGAAAAACAGCGGTATTGACGGAGCGGATTATATCGCTTCTTTTGGATGGGAAAAATCCGGTGGACATTGACCGATTTCTGATTGTTACCTTTACGAAAGCAGCCGCAGCCGAAATGCGGGAAAGAATTTCCGGAGCAATTTCGGATGCTTTGGAAAAAACGCCGGAGGACGAGCATTTGCAGCGGCAGTCTGCGTTGCTTCACAATGCGCAGATCACAACCATAGACAGTTTCTGTTTGTTTGTCATTCGAAATAATTTCGGCGATATCGGTTTGGACCCCGGTTTTCGTATTATGGACGAGGGGGAGAAAAAACTTCTGATGAAGGATGTACTGACAGAAGTTTTGGAGTCCTATTACGAACGGGAAGACGAAGACTTTCACCATCTGGTTGAGTGTTACTGCGTCGGAGGGAAAGAGACGGAGCTGGAAAAACTGATTTTGGATTTGTACGCATTTTCCATGAGTATGCCTTATCCGATGGAATATCTGGAATGCGCCGCGGCAGATTACGGCAAGGATACACCGGAAGACATATTTGACGCACCCTGGTGGAAGGAGAGCGAAGCCTACCGTAAATCGCTTTTGGATACTGCGCTGAAAGAAAGCATGGAAAGCCTTGCCATTTGTCAGGAAGAAGGCGGACCGGCGCGGTATTTGCCCATGGTGAGTGCCCAGGCAGAACTGGCCGATAAACTGGCGCAGACAAAATTATCCGGAGCGGAGGGGTATCAAAATTGCTACAGATTGTTTGCGGAGAATCCGATTCTTGCTTTCCCGGGAGGCAAAAGCAAAAGCGAAGACGAGGAGTTAAAGGCATTGGCCAAAGCACACCGGGACGTGGGAAAGGCATGTCTTGAGGAACTTCGGGATAAATTTTACTCGCAGTCGCCGGAAGAAATTGCAGAGGAAAGCAGATATATTTCCCGGGCTGCAGAGAAACTTCTGGAGGTGGTACGGGAATTTTTCAAGGCATTTGCGGCAGTAAAAAGGGAAAAGAATGTGATTGATTTTACGGATATGGAGCACTTTGCCTTAGATATCCTTATGAAAAAGGAAAACGGGGAAATAGTGCCCACTAAGACTGCCTTAGAGTACCGGGAACATTTTGCCTATGTGATGGTGGACGAATACCAGGACAGTAATTACGTACAGGAATATATTTTAAAATGTGTTGCCGGGGACAATAATTACTTTATGGTAGGAGATATCAAGCAAAGTATCTACCGGTTCCGCTTGGCAAAGCCGGAAATCTTTCTTGGAAAATACAATACCTTTGCAGAAACCGGTAAGGATGTGCGGATTGATTTGAATAAGAATTTCCGTAGCCGGAGCGAAGTTCTGGACAGTGTAAACGATGTGTTTGAGGCTATTATGATGCCGCCGGCCGCATCGATGGAATATGATGAAAAGGCAAAACTGAAGAAAGGGGCCGTCTATCCGGAAGCGGAAGGAAATGTCACGGAGATGATTGTGATTGAAAATCCGGAAGAAGAGGAAAAGGAAGCGCTGGATGCGGCAGAAGGAAAGCACGGCGTTGAGGCCCTTTATGTAGCTGAACGGATTCGAAGTCTGATGCAGACCCACCGGGTTGCCCAAAAAGGAGGAAAGGGAACGCGTCCGATTGAGTACCGTGACATCGTAATTCTTCTCCGATCCATGGAAGGCTGGGGAGAGGAATTTAAGCAAATGCTGGAAGAAAAAGGAATTCCGGCATTTTGTACAGAAAAGAGCGGCTATTTTTCCGCTATGGAAGTTAAGGAGGTTTTGAACTTTCTGCAAGTGCTCAATAATCCGAAGCAGGACATTCCCTTTTATGGTGTAATGACCTCTTATTTTGGCGGATTTACGGAGGAGGAAGCGGCGCAGATTAAGGCGGCAGAGATGGAAAAAAGACCGGTGGATGCACCGACGCCTTTTCTTTATGATGCCCTTCTTGCCTATGACGGAGAATGCCTTAAGGAAAAGAAAGAACGCCTTTTGGAACGGATTGCATCTTATCGCGATAAAGTTTCTTATGTCAAAATCAGGGATTTATTGGAGCTGATTTTGAGGGAAACCGGGTATATGGAATATGTTACGGCGATGCCGGGCGGACAAAAGCGGAAGGCCAATCTTTTGCTGCTGTTGGAAAAGGCGCGGGTATTTGAGAGTACCAGCTATCATGGGCTGTTTCATTTTGTACGCTATATTAATCAACTTAAGGAACAGGATGTGGATTACGGAGAGGCCGGTGCGCCGGATGAAAATGCGAATGTGGTGCGTATTATGACCATTCACAAGAGTAAGGGGCTGGAATTCCCGGTTTGCTTTTTGTGCGGAATGGGAAAAAAGATTAATAAAAAAGATGCCGGTAACGCAGTTCTGGCTGATACGCAGCTGGGTATTGGCCTGGATTATATAAACCCGTTGGAACGCGTTAAACGAAGCGGATTCAAAAAGCGTATGATGAGCCACAAAATTACGGCGGAATGCATTGCGGAAGAAATGCGTGTATTATACGTGGCCATGACGCGGGCCAAGGAAAAACTGATTATGACTGCGGTGGTGCCGGACGCGGAAAAATGCGCCGACAAATTGCCGGAAAAAGGGGCATTGTCTCTGTTGGAAATTAGTAAAGCATCCACCTGTCTGGACTTTATTTTGCAGGCCTATGCAGATAGAGGACGTCTTACCGACTATGTACACTTTTTGACGGCACAGGATTTACAGGCAATGGGAATCGCCGCAGAAGTGAAAAAAGAAATTGCGTATCAAAAACTGGAAGAGGAACCCTCCGGGGAACTTCGAGAAGCAATTCGGGAGAAGTTTGCATTTGTGTACGGCTATCCGGAATTGAAAGGACTGTATACCAAGACGACGGTTTCGGAACTGAAGAAACTGGCCTACGAAGAACATGACGGTGTTTTAATGTTTGAAGAACCGGAGCGAGAGGCTTATATTCCGGCCTTTGTCCGGGAGACAGAGGAAGGAAGCGTAGGAACAGTGAGGGGAAGTGCTTATCATCGTGTTATGGAATTGGTGCCCTATCGGAATCTTCCCGAAGAAAGTTCTGCGCAGGAGGAATTTTTGCAGAAGGTGATTGCGGATAATCTTTCCGCAGGGCGGCTAAGTAAAGAATATGCAGACCTTGTACGGATAAAAAAATGTAGGGGGTTTTTGGAAAGTCCTTTGGCCGGCAGAATGCGGGAAGCGGACAGAAACGGCTTATTATTTAAGGAAAAAGCCTTTTTTATGGGAGTTCCGGCGAAGGAGCTGCGGGATAGTTTCCCGGAAAAAGAGACGATTCTGGTGCAGGGCGTAATTGACGTGTATTTTGAAGAGGAGGGGGAACTGGTGCTGGCAGATTACAAGACAGACCGGGTATCCGCAGAAGAGGAATTGATAAAGCGTTACCGCGTTCAGCTGGATATTTATGCCCGGGCCTTGGAGCAAATTACGGGAAAAAAGGTAAAAGAGAAGATTATTTACTCTTTTGCGTTAAATAAAGTAATCTCTATCTAGCCAAATGATGGGAAATTTGGTATAATAACCCCAATAATAGGGTTTAAAGGAACCTGGTGTAACCAGAGGACTGATTATGCTGAAGATTACGGGGGAAATTAAAGATTTATTGGAACTGGGGTACTCGCTTTCAACAGAGCGGTATTATTTGCGACTCTTTGATTTGATATTGGACGGTTGCATGAAGTTCACAAGTGCGGACGCAGGTACGTTGTTTATTGAAAACAATGGTAAGCTGCGTCGTTTGATTGTCGTAAATAAGAGTCTCGGTATTCACGAAGGCCGCGGAGAAGCCCCCATTGCCGACAGTGTGGCGGAGTTTGAAGAACATGATTTGCTGGCGTATACCGTACAGTGCATGCGTCCGGTAAACATTGCGGATATTTATCAGGAAAAACAGTTTGAAATTCTTAATATTAAAGAATTTGATGCAAAGAATAATTATCGGACCCAGTCAATTTTGAATGTTCCGATTATTCAGGCAAACGGGAAACTGATGGGGGTTATTCAGCTGACGAACTGTCTGGATGATGATAACCAGGTTATCCCCTTCCCGGAAGAGTACGAAAAGATGGTAAGTTCTTTGACATCCCAGATGGCAATTACCCTGACGAATATGATGTTGATTCAGGATTTGGAGGAATTGTTATTCTCATTCGTGGAAGCCATGACTACCGCAATCGACGAAAGAACGCCTTATAATGCCCATCATACAACCCATGTGGCGGAATATTGCATGGAAGTGATTGACCATATTAATGCGTTGTATACCCGGGGAGAATACAAAGAGTTTATCGGAGAGAACGACCGGGAGCAGTTGTATCTGGCGGCGCTTTTGCATGACCTTGGGAAAATGATTACCCCCAGAGAGATTTTGAATAAATCCACCCGTTTGGGACTTTTGTATGACGGATTGATGAATAAATTGGAAAAAATCAGTCTTCTGATGAAGATTGACATGCTGGAAGGAAGAATGGATTCTGCGGAATGGGCGATGGCAGATTTGCGACTTAGCAATTTTCGGGCAGAGCTTCCCGGAATTAATATCCGCGAACGGTTGAATGACAGCGAAATATACCGTATTAATGATATGGCACGCCGTGTGTATGTGGCACCGGACGGAACGGAGATTCCTTACTTAAATGAAGAAGAAAAAAAGGCACTGAACATTGTAAAGGGAACCCTGACAATGGAAGAGCGTAAGACGGTGGAACAGCATGTGGTTTATACCGATAAAATGTTGGACAAGATCCGTTTCAATGAAAAGTACGACCGGGTACAACGGATTGCTTCCAGACACCATGAATATTTGGACGGTTCCGGTTATCCGGACCATTTGACTGCAGAAAATCTGGACCTTCTTACGAGGATTCTGACCATTGTGGATATTTTTGAATCCTTAACCTCCAATGACCGTCCTTACAAAGGCACGGTACCGGTGCATAAGGCGGTCGAAATATTAACGGCCATGGCCAAAGAAGGCAAGTTGGATGAAGATTTGGTGCGGATTATCGGCGATTATATGAAGAAAAGAAATGCAATGAATTATTAAATACATTTGGCTGTTTGGATAAATACAGTCAAATGTATTTTTTCTGTGAAAGGAGGAGGCTGTAATGCAGGAATATGTGCAAAGCATAGGAATATTGGTGCTGTATTTCGTAGTATTAGCCTCTTTGGCAGGGGGTATCGGG
>SVFE01000084.1 GCA_015057055.1 Lachnospiraceae bacterium
ACTGACTCTGCCGGACAAACAGACGCCGCATCCAACCAATCCCCGGATGCCATCCGAAAAGGAGAATGTCCGACCTGCGAAAACCGCAAATATGTGGACGGTTCGGATGAGATGGTTTCTTTTAAAACACCTACCAAAATCAATCCCAGAGCCGCCGCGTCCAGCGTTCGGGCGCACGAACAGGAACATGTATCCAATGCATTTGCAAAAGCTTCCAAAATGGAAGGCGGCAAAGTACTGCAGGCAAGTGTCACCATGAAAATGGGAATCTGCCCGGATTGCGGTCGTTCCTATGTGGCCGGCGGACTTACCACCACGAAGATTGCTTACGAGAAAAATAATCCTTATGCGGAAAATTTAAAATCCGCCCAGAAAGATGCATTGGTGGGCGCCAATTACGACGCATCTTTGTAATTATGTTTTGTTAGAAAGGCCCGGACGGGAATATGAAGAAACTTAAAACGAACGCCGAATTACGACAAACAGCCAGGGGCGCATTAAGCGGCCGTTATACGGAAATCATCCCCTATGTATTATACTATGTGGTTATGACCTCCTTAATAACCGGATGGACTTCCATCCTGCCTTACGATGACTCCCTTTTTATGTTGCTCATCTTTACCTTGGCGGATATCGTATCCACTGCAATTCTCAGCATCTTTGAATTCGGTTTTTTGAAAATTTTTATGCAGATTTGTTGCAAAAAGTCCTTGAAAAACGGTTTGCTGTTTTCCGGATTTTCAAACAATCCCGCCCGCACGGTAAAAGTTTCCGTACTTTTGTCTCTGCTCCTTTGCATCTGTATGCTGCCGCATCATTTGTACTATTATATGAATTCGGAACTATCGATAAGCCTTTATTTCGGATTGGCAATTGCAGGAATGCTGGTTTACTACATCCTAGTGCTTTCCTTCAGCCAATGCATGTACCTTTTGGTTGATTTTCCGACGCTGGAATTTTCCGAAATTGTTATGCTCTCCCGGAAACTGATGAAAGGTCAGAAGCTCCGTTACCTTGGATTACAGATTTCTTTTTTGCCCCTGTACCTGCTGGGACTTTTAACCTGCGGCGTCGGTCTGCTTTGGATTATGCCTTATCATTACAGTGCTAACACCTGCTTTTATTTGAATCTGGTAGCTTCCAAGGAATAAAATTCAGAACCAAAAAGGGTGTTCCCACGTGTCATACAGACACCGGAACACCCTTTATTTTTTTGCATCTCATACAAATTGTAAAATTATACTTCTTCCAAAGTTCCCAGGCTCTTCTTTTTCAAGTAGGCATTGATATAGCGGTCAATATCACCATCCAATACTGCATCCGCATTCGCACACTCTTCCGAAGTTCTGTGATCCTTCACCATCTGGTAGGGCTGCAAAACGTAGGAACGAATCTGGCTACCCCAGCCAATCGCTTTCAGGTCACCCTGAATGCCTTTGAGCTTTGCTTCCTCTTCCGCTTCCTTAAGAGCAAGGAGCTTACCGCGAAGCATTTGCATTGCCTTGTCTTTATTCATATGCTGGGAACGCTCATTCTGACACTGTACCACCACGCCGCTGGGGAAATGGGTAATACGAATTGCCGAAGAGGTTTTATTGATATGCTGCCCACCGGCACCGCTGCTTCGGTAAGTATCGATACGGATATCTTCATCCCGGATTTCAATACCGCCGTCGCCTTCGATTTCCGGCATAACATCCAACGAAACGAATGAGGTCTGACGTTTTCCCTGAGCATTAAAAGGAGAAATACGAACCAGACGGTGTACTCCCTGCTCCGATTTTAAATAACCGTATGCATTTTCACCATTTACCTGGAAGGACACGGATTTGATTCCGGCTTCATCACCGTCCTGCATATCCAATACTTCCAACTCATATCCTTTTTTCTCTGCCCATCGATAGTACATACGATAAAGCATGCCGGCCCAATCGCAACTCTCCGTACCGCCGGCTCCGGCATTGATTCGCAGAATTGCATTATTCTTGTCATACTCACCGGTAAGCAATGTGCTGAGACGGATATTTTCCAACGTTTCTTCGAACGAATCCAGCTCTGCCCTGATTTCCGGAATCAGCTCCGGATCGTTTTCTTCATACCCCAGTTCAATCAGGGTCAAAATATCTTCAAACTGTGTTTTTAACTCATTGCAGGTTTCCACCGTATCTTTCAGACTTTTGGACTCTTTCATGAGTTTATTGGATTTCTCCGGATCATCCCAAAAACCGGGAGCCGACATTTCCAATTCCAATTCTTCGATACGTTTTTCTTTTCCTGCTAAGTCAAAGTGAATCCCTCACTTCCGCTAATGGACTTTCGTAGGACAACAATTCACTCTTCATCTGATCGAGTTCAACCACTGCGTTCACCACCTTTATAAATCAAATTTTTGGATATTTCCTTTCACAGCCGCACTTACCCATAGGTCTCACCGCGTTGCCGTCAAATCATAACCTCATAACTACATCGTATTCATACAGCAATTTTTGTACTTCTTTCCGCTTCCGCAAGGACAGGGGGAATTGGGGTAAATCTTTTCGTTTTCACGTTTCACCGGCCCCTTTGCCGCGCTTTCATCCTTGTTGGTTCCGGTAACCTTCGCCACCTGTTCACGTTCTACCTTCTGTTCCACTTTTACCTTGAACAAAAGTTTTACGGTTTCTTCTCGGATGGCCGCGGTCATTCCTTCAAACATGTCAAAACCGCTCATCTTATACTCATCAATGGGCTGTTTCTGGCCAAGTGCCATAAAGCTTGCCCCCTGACGAAGCTGATCCATATCATCAATGTGATTCATCCACTTTCGGTCAATTACTTTCAAGAGGAATACACGTTCTGCTTCACGAATCAATTCCGGTTCCGGGAATTCTGCTTCTTTTGCCTCGTATAACTTCACCGCTTCTTCTTTAAGCTGCTGTTTCAAGCGGTTTTTCTGTTTTTCAATTCGCTCTTCGGTAATGGGCTCTAAGGGAACAATAGGAAGGAGCAATTCATTCAGTTCCTTCAAATCCCATTCGTCTGCACGAGCATCATCGGAAATACAGGTATCCACCGCACTTTCCGTAATATCGGTAATCATCTTATAGATAACATCCCGCATGCTTTCCCCGTTTAATACCCGGGCACGCTCTGCATAGATTACTTCTCTTTGTTCGTTCATTACCTGGTCAAATTCCAGCAAGCTCTTACGGGCACCGTAATGGTTATTTTCAATTCTCTTCTGCGCTTTTTCAATTGCACTGGTAAGAGCACCGTGTTCGATTTCCTGATTGTCGGGAATATGCATTGCATTGAACACGTTAATCAGATTATCCGAGCCGAACAGACGCATCAAATCGTCTTCCAGTGAAATGTAAAACTTGGATTCACCGGGATCTCCCTGACGGCCGGCACGACCGCGAAGCTGGTTGTCAATACGACGGGACTCATGACGCTCGGTACCGATAATCTTAAGTCCTCCCAGATTCTTTGTTTCATCATCCAGTTTAATATCCGTTCCTCGACCTGCCATATTGGTGGCAATGGTTACAGAACCGAATGTACCGGCATCCGCAACGATTTCCGCTTCCATTTCATGGAACTTGGCATTCAATACCTTATGAGGAATTCCCTGCTTGGTAAGAAGACGGCTGATTTCTTCCGATGCATCAATGGTAATGGTACCTACCAGCACCGGCTGTCCCTTGGCATGAGCCTCTTTTACCGCTTCCACAATCGCATGCAATTTTTCTTTCTTGGTCTTATACACCGAATCCTGATGGTCAATACGCGCCACCGGCTTGTTGGTAGGAATTTCGATAACATCCATTCCGTAAATATCACGGAATTCTTTTTCCTCCGTAAGTGCCGTACCGGTCATACCACAGGTCTTTTCAAACTTATTAAAGAAACTCTGGAAGGTAATGGTTGCCAGCGTTTTAGACTCCCTCTTCACCTTAACATGTTCTTTCGCTTCAATAGCCTGATGAAGTCCGTCAGAGAAACGTCTTCCGGGCATAATTCGTCCCGTAAACTGGTCAACGATGATAACCTGATTGTTATCCACCACATAATCCTGATCCTTGAACATCAGATTGTGGGCACGCAGTGCCAAAATAACATTGTGCTGGATTTCCATATTCTCAGGATCTGCCAGATTGTCCAGCTGGAAGAACCGTTCCACCTTTTGTACACCGGCATCCGTAAGGTTAATCACCTTATCTTTTTCATTTACAATGAAATCACCGGTCTCTTCTTTTTCAATCTTTAAAATCGCATCCAGACGGGAAAGGTCTTCCACATCCTCACCGCGCTTTAACTGCTTTGCCAAAATATCACAGACTTCATACAACTTGGTAGATTTGCCGCTCTGTCCGGAAATAATAAGCGGTGTACGGGCCTCGTCAATCAAAACCGAGTCTACCTCATCGATAATTGCATAATGGAGTTTTCTAAGAACCAGCTGTTCCTTGTAAATCACCATATTGTCACGCAAATAATCAAATCCGAGTTCGTTATTGGTCACATAGGTAATATCGCACTGATATGCGGCTCTTCTCTCCTCCGGCTTCATGGCATTAAAAATCACACCAACCTTAAGGCCCAGGAATTCATGCACCTGTCCCATCCATTCCGCATCTCGTTTTGCAAGGTATTCGTTTACCGTTACCACATGG
>SVFE01000085.1 GCA_015057055.1 Lachnospiraceae bacterium
GGGTATCGGCAAAGGAAGACCGGATACCATTCCTTTTGTGGAAGAGGACTTTATTTTTTCGGCAATTGCAGAGGAACTGGGAGCGATTTTTGCAATATTCCTTATCTGTGCGTATTTTATCTGTATTGCAGAAGTTTTAAAAACAGCATTTAAACTAAATGATTCTTTTTGGAAAATCGTCGCAGTGGGCCTGGCATCTTCCCTTGGGGCCCAGACTGTTCTTACCATAGGTGGCGGGACCGGCCTGATTCCCCTAACCGGGGTTACATTGCCGCTGGTTAGTAACGGAGGAAGTTCCGGTATGGCTACGGTCCTGACTTTTGCGATTTTAGTCGGAATCTCCTTGGTTCAGGGAGCGGAAAAGAAGGATGTTTTGGTAACGGCGGAGGGAAATACGGATGAGGACAATGCCGGCGAAGAATTTACTACGGAATTGTCGGAAGAAGAACTTCTTCTTGAAAAAGCGTTTCAGGAAAAGAAACGCCAAAGAACAGCCGTAGGAATTATTATTGCTGTTTTTCTGGCTTTTTTTATCGCGATGATTGTTAATATTGTTTATTTTATGCTTGTGAAAAAAGACGAAGTCATAAGCAATTCTTATAACGGTAAACGATTGGAAATTTTGGCGGCAACTACCATGCGCGGAACGATATACGGAAATGAAGGCGAGGTGCTGGCGGAAACGATTCTTGATGCACAGGGTGAAGAGATTCGTCATTATCCCTATGGTGAGTTGTTTGCTCATGCGGTAGGGTATTCGGATTATGGTGCATACGGTGTGGAATCCATTGCCAATGCTTCGTTGATTATGTCTAATTTAACCCTTACACAACGTGTGAGCAATGAAATTAACGGTGTAAAAAATCCGGGAGATAATGTATTTACTTCACTTGACCCGGAACTGCAACAGGTGGCTTACGATTCGCTGGGTGTATACAGAGGGGCAATCATTGTTACGGAAGTGGAAACCGGACGTATTCTTGCGATGGTTTCGAAGCCGGACTTTGACCCCAACCTTATCGGTGAAATATGGGAAGAGACCATTGCAGATGAGGACAGTACGGTTTTTCTGAATCGTGTGACGCAGGGGCTTTATCCGCCGGGGTCGACTTTTAAAATATTTACAGCACTGGAGTATATGCGGCAAAATCCCGAGGATTATATGAATTATCATTTTGTGTGCGGAGGATATTTTCGTCTCGGGGATTATCGAATCAATTGTTATCATGGAAGCGTTCATGGAAATCTTGATTTAGTGACTTCCTTTGCCAAATCCTGCAATGCCTCTTTTGCGAATATTGGGGTGACGCTGGACCGCACCGAATTTGCAGAAACGTTGTTAGCGCTTGGGTTTAATACAAGCCTGCCTTTGCAAATGCCTTCCAGTCCCAGCCATATCAGTATGCGGGAAAGTATGAATGATAATGAAATTATGCAGACGGCGATTGGCCAGTCGGAAACTTTAATTACGCCGATTCATTTGAATATGGTGACACAGGCAATTGCCAACGATGGCGTTATGATGGTGCCTTATCTGATTGACCGGATAGAAACGGCGGACGGTATGCTCGTGCGTTCCTATGAACCGCAGGTTTATGGCGTGGTAATGACGAGTGATGAGGCAGAATACCTGACCATGATGATGCAGGCAGTGGTGGAATCCGGTACCGCATCCAAATTATCCGGCCAAACCTATACTGCGGCAGGAAAAACCGGTTCGGCGGAATATTCCGAAGAGGAGAATTCATCCCATGCCTGGTTTACCGGTTTTGCCCCGGTGGAAAATCCGCAAATAGCGGTTACCATAATACTGGAAGGGGCCGGCACAGGCGGAGATTATTCAGCACCCATTGCAAGACGTATTTTTAGTTGTTATTTTGGTGAATAATTTCAAAAAAATCGTCGAAAATTCTTTATTTTTAGGAAAAATGTGCTATAATAACGATTGTAGGTAAATTTTTATTTGGAGGGTTTTACATGTTTACAAATGTATTTGGGAATTTTTTGGTTACAAATAATTACATTTCCAAAGAGCAGTTATTGGAAATCAAAAATGCACAAAAAGAAACAAGAGTTAAACTTGGTCTGATTGCGGTATCCGAACGATTATTAACGGATGCACAGGCGGTTGAGATTAATCGAAAACAAGCGGTGATGGACAAGCGATTCGGTGATATTGCAGTGGAACTGGGTTATTTGACGGAGGAACAGGTATCAAGGCTGTTGGGACTCCAGGGAAATCCTTACATGCAGTTTTCACAGGCAATGACAGACAAAGGTTTCATGGATTTGACGCAGATTGAAGAGGCATTGGCGTCCTTCCAAAAAGAAAATGGTTTTACCGCAACGGATATGGATGCGTTTAAATCCGGCGATATTGACCGTATTATTCCATTGTTCCTTCCTGTGCTACCCAAAGAAGAAGCAAAAGAATTGATTGAAGTATCAATTCGTACGGTTAACCGACTGATTTCCAGTGATATTGCAATGAAAAAAGCCTACATAACCGATAAAGCTGAATTTGCAAATGGTGCAATGCAGAGCATGGAAGGTGATTACGGAGTTTCAACTGCTTTTGTCGGAAATGGAGATTCACTTCTTGCGATTGCAGATACTTATGCAGGTGAGAGCTTTGGAACCGTTGATATGGATGCATTGGATTCCGTTGGTGAGTTTATCAATGTAATCAATGGATTATTTGCTACATCTCTTAGTTATAAAAAGGTTTCCGTGGAACTGATGCCTCCGGTATTTATGGAAGATAAAGCGAATTTAACCGGCTCCGGCATTTGTGTTGTTCCTTTGGAAATCGACCAGAAGGAAGTATTTTTAGTAGTTTCCGTTGGAAATTGTATTCAGGCATAAGAAAGGATAAGTAAGATGGCTAATATTTTAATTGTAGACGATTCAAGAACATCACGCAAAATTCTTCGTAATATTTTGGAAGAAAATGGGATGAATATTGTGGGTGAAGCTGTTAATGGTGTGGAAGCGATTTCTCAATATGAAGCATTAAAGCCTGATGTGGTTACATTGGATATTACTATGCCGGTAATGGATGGTGTTGCGGCTTTGAAAGAAATAATGAAAATGGATCCCAAAGCCAAGGTTATTATGGTTACTGCAGCAGGGCAAAAAGGAAATGTGGTAGAAGCATTGAAACTCGGTGCCTTTGAGTTTGTAACAAAACCGTATGAAGAGGATGTTATTTTGGATGTCTTCAAGAAGGCTTTAGGCGCATAAGAACGATTTCTTTTCTTGCATAATTCTACATATTGCTATATACTAAATTTAATTTAGCACATCGACAGGAGGATTTGCGCATGATCGAAGCAGTCAGTTGTGGCGGTGTGGTTATTTTCAGAGGTAAGATTCTTCTTTTATATAAGAATTATCGCAATCGATATGAGGGATGGGTTTTGCCGAAGGGAACAGTGGAAGCGGGGGAAGAATATCCGGATACAGCACTTCGTGAAGTAAAAGAGGAATCCGGCGCGAAAGCTTCCATCATAAAATATGTAGGAAAAAGTGAATACACGTTTAACGTTCCGGAAGATACGGTAGAGAAGGAAGTTCATTGGTATCTTATGAAAGCGGAAAGTTACTACAGTAAACCACAGCGCGAAGAATATTTTGTAGATTCCGGTTTCTACAAATATCATGAAGCATATCATCTTTTAAAATTTGCTAATGAAAAGCAGATTTTGGAGAAAGCGTATGAGGAGTATCTCAATTTGTCCAAAAACAAGTTGTGGACAAGCCGGAAATAAAGATGAGACCGTTGTAAGGCTGTTGCTTTACAACGGTTTTTGGTTATGTTATATTTGAACTATGTGATGGAGAGGGATGGTTTCTGCTATGGAACAGATTGGATATGTGATATATAAAAATCCGGAAACCAAGAAACCGGAGTTCATAAACAGTATATTTTTGAAACAAAAGTATTTTGAAGAACATCCCTTGGATATTATCGGTGTAGCGAGAAAGTATGAAGATGCATTGCAGTTTTTGGCGGATTATGTTGCTTCTTCCTATGATGAAAACGGGAAATATATTTTTGAAGAATAAGGATGGGAAAGAATGTTGGCGGTTTTTTTGTCCGTATTAAAAGTAATCGGAATAATTTTGCTTTCTGTCCTTTTATTTGTAATAGCACTCTTGCTCCTTTTGCTTTTTTGGCCCTTTTTTTATAAAATAGATGTTCAAAAACGGGAATCGTTTATGGGGATTGCAAAGGTCAGTTGGTTCTTACATCTGGTGGTTGCGGAAGCGATTTTTTCGGATGGGTTTAATCTGAGGATTAAACTTCTCGGTATCCCCATTTATGATAAACAAAAGAAAGACTCCAAAGAAGAAGTTTCCGGTGAAAAAAAATCCGAAACAGATTCTTCGGATAACAATGAGAAAAAGTCGTCAAAAAAAACAAAGGTTGAAGATTCGGATTTTGAACTGTATGAGACTCCGGAAGAG
>SVFE01000086.1 GCA_015057055.1 Lachnospiraceae bacterium
TAATAGTGACAGAAAAAGAGAGGTATGAACAAAATGAATTTAATTGAATTATGCAGCAATGTAAAAAAAGCCAAATATGACGTTGCGCGCCTTACAGAATCCGAAAAGAACAATGCCATAAAGCAGGTATGCGATTCCATCCTCGCCGGAGCAGATTATATTTTACAGGAAAATGCGAAGGATTTAGAGAACGGCGAAAAAAACGGCATGCATGTTGGTCTGTTAGACAGACTTCGTCTGACCACAGATCGAATTGAGGGAATCGTCGAAGGTTTAAGACAAATTATTTCTCTTCCCGACCCCATTGGCGAAGTAATGGAAACCATCCAGCGTCCGAACGGCCTTTTCATTGAAAAATGTCGTGTTCCCATGGGAGTTATCGGTATTATTTACGAAGCAAGACCCAACGTTACCGTGGATGCCTTCGGCCTTTGCTTCAAATCCGGCAATGCCGTGATTTTAAAAGGCGGAAGTGCTGCATTTCATTCGAATATTGCAATTGTGGATTGCATAAAAAATGGTTTGAAGACATGCGGAATTAATGAAAATGTAATCGGTCTGATTTCCGATACGGACCGGGAAACTACGCAGGCCTTTATGAAAATGAATGATTATGTGGATGTTCTTATACCCAGAGGCGGTGCAGGACTTATTCGTTCCGTTGTGGAAAACAGTACCATACCCGTAATCGAAACGGGAACCGGAAATTGTCATATTTATGTGGATAAGGATGCTGATCCGGATATGGCAGTAAACATTATTTTCAATGCCAAAACCCAACGCATCGGAGTATGTAATGCCTGCGAATCTTTGGTTATCCATAATGAAATAAAAGAACAGATTTTGCCAAAGCTTGCGGCTTCCTTAAAAGAAAAAGAGGTCGAAATTCGTGGAGATCAGTCAGTTTGTGAAATTATTGATTGTAAGGAAGCAACGGAAAATGATTATGCTACGGAATATTTGGATTATATCATTTCCGTAAAAACAGTATCGTCCGTGAATGAAGCAATTGCCCATATTAACTGTTATAATACCGGCCATTCGGATGCAATTATCACAAACTGCGCAGAAACGGCTGAGAAATTCCTAAACGAAGTGGATTCCGCTTGTGTTTACGTCAATGCATCTACTCGTTTTACCGATGGTTTTGAATTCGGATTCGGAGCGGAAATCGGAATCAGCACCCAAATGCTTCATGCAAGAGGACCTATGGGATTAAAAGAATTGACATCCTATAAATTTAAAGTCAGAGGATGCGGACAGATTCGCGGCTAAAAAAAGAATCGTTTCGCCCCTGAGGAACTACCAAAAAGAACGGAGAATACTATGTCATTAACAAGTAATCAATTACCATCCGAAGAAGAGATTTTAAAGCAAAGAGCGGCACTTGATAAGGCGAAACAATTAGTTGCGGAAAAAAAAGCGAAACTCGGTAGAGATTTAACCTGCTGTGTTACAACCTTCGGATGCCAGATGAACAGTCGAGACTCCGAAAAATTATTGGGAATATTAAAAGAGGCCGGATATCGTATTATTGATTCCGAAGATGCGGATTTGGTTGTTTATAATACCTGTACCGTTCGTGACAATGCCAATCAGCGAGTATACGGGCGCTTGGGTCATCTGCACTCCATGAAGAAAAAAAATCCCCAAAAACAGATTGCCCTTTGCGGATGTATGATGCAGGAGCCATCTGTAATTGAAATAATCAGACAAAAATATTCCTTTGTTGATCTGGTGTTTGGTACTCATAACATTTATAAATTTGCTGAACTTTTATGTCATTTACTGACGCCACATAAAGGAATGCTCATTGATTTATGGGACGAAACAACGCAAATAGTGGAAGAATTGCCGGTGGAACGAAAGTATTCCTTTAAATCCGGTGTTAATATTATGTTTGGCTGCAACAATTTTTGCAGTTATTGTATTGTACCTTACGTCAGAGGACGGGAACGAAGCAGAAGCAGCGAGGAAATTCTTGACGAAATTAAAGCGCTTGTTGCAGACGGCGTGGTAGAAGTTATGCTCCTGGGGCAAAATGTAAACTCCTATGGAAAAAATCTTAAAGAAGACATAACATTTGCCCGACTTTTGCAAAAAATCGAAGCAATTGAAGGTTTAAAAAGAATTCGTTTCATGACTTCCCATCCAAAAGATTTATCCGATGAGTTAATCGAAGTAATGAAAAATTCATCGAAAATATGTCGTCATCTTCATCTGCCCGTTCAATCCGGCAGTACGAGGATTTTAGAAAAAATGAATCGGCGCTATACGAGGGAGTCTTACCTGGAACTGGTAAAACGCTTAAAAAATAGCATTCCCGATTTATCTCTTACCACAGATATTATTGTTGGTTTTCCGGGGGAAACCTATGAAGATGTCCAGGATACGATTAACATGGTAAGGGAAGTAGGATATGACAATGCCTTTACATTTATCTATTCAAAACGAACTGGAACGCCGGCAGCCACCATGGAAAATCAGGTTTCAGAAGAAGATGTGAAGAAACATTTTGACATGGTTTTACAGGTTGTTCAGGAAACCGCAAGAAAACAGGTTTCTAAGTTTACGGGACAGGTTGCGGAAGTGCTTGTGGAAGATGTTAATGAACATGACCCGGCCTTGGTAAGCGGACGCATGAGCAATAATTTGCTGGTTCATTTTCCCGGCGACAAAGCTCTAATCGGACAGCTTGTGAATGTTAAACTTGTTGAAAACAAAGGGTTCTATTACATAGGAGAACAAGTATAAATGAATTTGGAAAATTTGACTCCAATGATGCAACAATATATGAAAACCAAAAAAGAGTACAAGGATTGTATTCTTTTTTACCGTCTCGGCGATTTTTATGAAATGTTTTTTGATGATGCAATTGTTGCATCAAAAGCCCTGGAAATTACGCTTACCGGAAAGGCCTGCGGATTGGAAGAGCGGGCGCCCATGTGCGGAATTCCCTATCATGCCGTGGATTCTTATTTGGACAAGTTAGTCTCTAAGGGATATAAAGTTGCAATATGTGAACAGGTAGAAGACCCCAAGCTGGCCAAGGGGATTGTAAAACGCGAGGTTACCAGAATTGTCACCCCCGGTACCAATACCAGTCTGCAATCTTTGGAGGAAAGCAAAAACAACTATATCATGTCCGTAGTTCATTTACAGAACAAAATCGGTATTTCTTTTGCAGATGTTTCCACCGGAGAATTTTTCCTGACGGAAGCGGAAGAAAACCGCAAACTACTGGATGAAATCTATAAATTTTCTCCCGTAGAAGTATTGTGCAATGACGCTTTTTTAGTGTGCGGAATTGATACCGAGGAATTGAAAAATCGGCTAAATGCACCGCTTTTTTCTTTAGAGCCTTGGTATTTTGACGAAAACAGTTGTATTCGTTGTTTGTTAAAACACTTTCAGGCAGCCTCCACAGATGCGCTTGGCATCTCGGATTTTGACGCAGGAATTATCGCGGCAGGTTCACTTTTACAATATTTATATGAAACACAGAAAATCGCATTAACCCATTTCACGAAAATCAGTGCTTACGTAAGCAGTAAATATATGCTTCTTGACAGTTCCACGAGACGTAACCTGGAATTATGTGAAACCTTGCGAGAAAAGCAAAAACGCGGTTCCCTTTTATGGGTTTTGGACAAAACCAAAACTGCCATGGGCGCGCGTTGTCTTCGCAGTTTTATTGAACAACCGCTGATTTCACATGAAGAAATACTCAAACGGCAAGGTTGCATCAAAGAATTGTGCTCTCATGCGGTTGACCGGGATGAAATACGAGAATATTTAAATGCAATTTATGATCTGGAGCGTCTGCTTTCCAAGGTTAGTTATAAATCCTTAAATCCCAGGGATATGATAGCATTTAAAAATTCGTTGCAAATGCTTCCTCATATCAAAGCCATTTTATCCGGATTTACTTCGGAATTATTAAGCGAAATCAATGCGTCCATGGATTCCCTTTCGGACTTATATGCGCTAATTGATTCCGCAATATGCGAGGATCCGCCGTTATCTTCCAAAGAAGGCGGTTTTATTAAGGACGGCTATCACGATGAAGTAGATCGGCTCAGAAACGCCAAGAGCGAGGGTAAAAACTGGCTGATGGCGTTGGAAAACGATGACCGGGAACGTACCGGCATTAAGAATTTAAAAATCAAATTTAATAAAGTGTTCGGTTACTATTTTGAAGTAACCAATTCTTACAAGGAAATGGTGCCGGAGGATTATATCCGCAAACAAACCCTGGCTAACGCAGAACGATATACGAATCAGCAATTAAAAGAACTGGAAGATTTGATTTTAAATGCGGAAGATAAGCTTTTTGCATTGGAGTATCAGTGTTTTACCGAAATTCGCGACAAAATGGAGGAAAATCTGGGACGTGTGCAAAAAACAGCCCGCGCTGTTGCT
>SVFE01000032.1 GCA_015057055.1 Lachnospiraceae bacterium
TTTCAGTCCGCCCGGGACGGGAACCAACGTATTCACCGCGCCAATCAGCGACGCTTTTTCGTCAATTTCCTTTAAATATTCCATCACGGCGCGTTTATGCGGCACCGTAACATTCGCCCCTTTGGCACCTAAAGCAGTCAAGCCTTTTACCGCATCGCCCAATGCCTCTTCCTCCACCCGGAAAGCCATATAGGAAAAGTTACGTTCCTTTATCTTTGACAAACTTTCATGAATCACCGGCGACAAAGAATGCTCCACCGGATTTCCCAAAAGGCATAAAAGCTTTGTTTTTGCATTGATATCAGCCACCTGCTATTTCTCCTTTGCTTTTTGCTTTTCATAGGAACGAAGAACAATCCGTTCCAAATAGCGTTTTAAAACAATCTGTATTTCTTCCTTGGGGTGAATGGGGGATACTAAAATATTTCGGATTCCGGCCCTCTTTGCACCATAGACATCCGTAAACAACTGGTCCCCCACAAATAAGGTATTGTCCGTGGTAGTGCCCATACGCTCCATGGCTTTGTTATAATTTTTTATTCCGGGTTTTCCCGCCTTATAAATATACTCGCTCTTTACCGCATCAGCAAAGGACTTCACCCTGGGTTCTTTGTTGTTCGATAAGAGCATATGGTGAAAACCGATGCTTCTTAATGTTTCAAAAAGGGCTATGCTTTTTTCCTCTGCAGGGGCACCGTGAGGCACCAAAGTATTGTCAATATCAAAAATCACACCACGGTAGCCTTCCTCGTAAAGCGCCAAAAAGTCAATCCCATAGGTGGATTCTATTGTTTCATCCGGGTAAAACTTCTGTAACATCATCTTGCTTTTTCCTGAACTTCTTCCTAATTTTTTATATTTTCTTCTACCTTACATTCTCACACAATTCCGGCACTCTCCAATAAAAGCTTGGTGTATTCCGTTGCAGGATTCCGGTATAAGGAGGAAGGTTCCCCCTCCTCCTCGATTTTACCGTTTTTCATAATCATTATTCTATCACAAAAATGGTACATCGTCCTTAAATCATGGGAAATAAATAAAATGGCAACCTTCTTTTCCTTTTGGATTCGTTTTAAAAGGGCCAATACCTGCGCCTGAATGGTGACGTCCAGTGCAGAAACCGGTTCATCCGCAATCAAAATTTCCGGATTCTGCATTAGCGCCATACCAATGCACACTCTTTGCCTTTGCCCTCCGGATAATTCTCCCGGTTTTCGGATGAGTAAATTCTCTTCCAAGCCCACCAGTTCCATCATTTCCGCTACTTTTTGTTCCCGGGTTACCTTATCCAAATCCGTGTTCAATTTCAAAGGCTCCTGCAATAACCAGGATACGGTTTTGGCCGGATTTAATGAACTGTAGGGGTCCTGAAAAATCATTTGGGGCTTCTTCCCAAGGCAGGAAATTTCCCCCTCATACGGGGTAACCAGCCCCACAATCGCCTTTGCCAAGGTGGATTTTCCACAGCCGCTCTCCCCGGCAAGTCCCAAGATTTCCCCCTCATTCATATGCATGGAAACCTTCTGTAAAACCTTTTTTTCTGTTTTTTTCTGATAAAACGATACACTTACGTCCGTAACTCTTAAAATTTCTCCCATGGCCTGCTCCATTATAATTCCACTTTGGGAATTGCTTCGATTAACCGTTTGGTGTAGTCTTCCTTCGGGCATTCAAAAATGTCCCTGCATTTTCCCTGCTCCACGATTTTTCCGTCCTGCATTACCACCACCCGGTCGCAAATCTGTCGGATTAAGCTTAAATCGTGGGAAATAAACATAATTGCAATTTTTTTATCCTCGTTTAATTTCTTCAAAAGTTTAATAATCTGAGCCTGCACCGTCACATCCAGCGCAGTGGTAGGTTCATCGGCAATCAAAAGTTTGGGCTCTGATACCATGGCCGCCGCAATCATCACTCTTTGCCGCATACCGCCGGACAATTCATGGGGATAGCTTTCATAGACCCGCTCCGGGTCCGGCAGTTCCACCTTGTCTAGCCAGGAAATCGCCAGTTTCCTCCGCTCTTCCTTTGACATATCAAAATGAATGCGAAGACTTTCCTCCACCTGCTTTCCGATTTTCATGGTAGGATTCAACGCTGTCATGGGTTCCTGAAAAATAACACTGATGTCATTTCCCTGAAGCGAACGCAAATCCTTCCGGTTCATGGAAAGAAGTTCTTTTCCGTCAAAGAAAATCTCGCCTCTTTTTTCCATGTCCTTACGATTTAAAAGACCAGCTACCGCCAGGGCCGTCATGGATTTTCCGGAACCGGATTCGCCAACGATACCAAGGATTTCTCCTTCGTCCAGACAGATATCCACTTCCTCCACCACGGTTTCCGGAAGACTGTGATCGTGAAATTCAATTGTCAAATCCTTAATTTCCAGCAGCATAATTTCCTCCTGCATTTCCTTTGTGCTTAATGGTCAGATTCCGTAAGTCCTTCCGCCATCAAAGCAAATCCAAGCACCAAAATAACGATGACCAGTCCCGGGAAAACTGCATTTCCGGGATTGGAAAACAGGTATGTCTGGGATTCCGACAGCATCCGTCCAAGGGATGCATCCGGCGGCTGAATACCGATTCCCAGGTAACTTAATCCCGCTTCCGCCAGTACCGCATTGTTAAATCCAATCATGACGGAGGATAACAGCACCGGCAGGATATTGGGCAAAATATGGACAAACATAATGCGAAAATGCGAAGCCCCCATGAGCCTTGCACTTTTCACATAATCCAAGTTCTTTTGTTTCATGTATTCGGAGCGGACCATTCTTGCAAAGCTGGGGATAAAGGCAATCCCAAGGGCCAGCATGACGTTGACGGTCTTAGGGCCAAGCAAACCGATAATCACCAGCGCCAGCAAAATACTGGGAAAGGCAAACAACGCATCATTAATCCGCATAAAAATCTCATCCACAATACCTCCAAAATACCCGGTAAATGCCCCAAGAAGCACGCCCACCACCGTACCTATGGTAACCGTGGCAAGAGAAATCAAAAAGGTATTTCGGATTCCGATCATAACCCGGCTGAAAATATCTCTTCCGAAATTATCGCACCCCATGGGATGAAGGAGGGAGGCTCCGGTATTCTTTAATGAAGCATTCATGGCATCCGGGTCATAGGGCGTAAAGAATATTCCAACCAGCGCCAAAAGAAGAATGACGGAAGTCAAGATGAGGCCCACCGTAAAATTAAAATTCCATTTCCTCTTCATTTACTTCTCCTCCTTTCCGCTCTCTTTTCGTCCGCTCTGCTGCTCCCGTATTCTGGGGTCCAGATAGCGGTAAAGGATATCCACTGCAAAATTAACCACCATAATCAGCAATGCAATGAACAAAATAATGATTTCCACCACCGGATAATCCCGGTTGGAAATGGAGGTCAGTAAAATTCTGCCAAGCCCCGGAATATTGAAGACCTGCTCCACCACAATACTTCCTGCTACCATATCGGTAAACGTCATACCAAGGAAAGTGATGACCGGAATCATGGCATTTTTCAACACATGCCGGTACAACACTTCCGTTGTATTGTTTCCCCTGCTGTACGCCGTCCGCACATAATCCTTTTTGGATTCCGTCAAAATGGAGCTTCGAAGAAGCTTTACCGTCATGGCAATCTTCGGAAGGGCAATGGCAATGGAAGGGAAAATCAGATACCCCAAAAAGCCGGTCAGGCTCTTGTCATAGGACACAAACCCACCGGGGACAAACCAGCGAAGCACCAATCCGAAAAAGTAAGTAAAAATAATTCCCATGAAAAACGAAGGCACCGCCATCACAACCTGGTTCGTCATATACATCCCTTTATCCACCTTGCTTCCGGCATGCTTTGCCAGATACACCCCAAGGGGGATGGATACGGCCACCGTAATCAAAAAGGACATCAATGCCATGGTCATGGTGATGGGAATCTTTTCCGAAATCATCTCCCACACCGGCATATGATAGCTGTAGGATTCGCCGAAATCGCCGCTAAGGCAACTTCCGATCCACTCAAAAAAACGGGTAAGAAACGGCCGGTTTAAGCCAAGTTCTTCCCGAAGGGCCGCCACCGAGCTTTCCGTTGCATTGGTTCCCAGCATGGATACCGCAACATCTCCCGGAATCACTTCAAAAGCGGCAAAAACCAAAAAAGATACCAGGATAAGTGTTGCTGCCATGGAAAAAAACTTTTTCACAAAATAACGCATATTTACACCCTCCTATGGTATCTTTTTGGATTTAATTTAATTACCTTACAAGACTATTCAATAATATATAAACTTGCAAAATTCTGTACATAAAGCGGATAGAATTCATAACCGCCGATATTTTCATTGATTGCCACAAAGGTAGGCAAATCCTGAATATAAACGTTTGCTGCTTCCTCTGCCAAAATAGTCATACACTCCTGATAATACTGCGTCTGAAGTGCATCATCCGTAGTGCTGATGGCATTTGCAAATGCTTCATCATAAGCGGCAGAATTAAAGTTAATAAAGTTCTTTCCGAAATCGGAAGTAAAACGCTCAAGAAGCGCTCTGGCCGTAAGCTCGGACGCATCCACACCCACTACGGTGGATTCAAAATTTCTTCCCACATAGACATCGGAAAGCCATGTGTCCCATTCAACCAGGTTAATCTCTGCCGTAACACCGATTGCTTCTAACTGCTCCACCAATACCTGGGCCGTATCGATGTGGGGCTGGTAATTGGAAGGTACGGTCATGGTAAAGGTAAATCCGTCAGGATATCCTGCCTCTGCCAAAAGTTCTCTTGCTCTGTCCAAATCCTGGTCATATACATGATTCAACTCTTCCATATAGTATTTGGAGAATGCCGGGAACATGCTGCTACCGATTTCCGTTCCCTGTCCGTCGGAAACAAAATCCATAATTTCCTGAGGATTGATCGCATAGCAAAGTGCCTGACGCACTCTCACATCATCAAAGGGCTCTACTGCATTGTTCAAATACATTGCCTGCACCAAATTCATGGTTCCTTCCAGCACCTGATACTGACTGCCTGCCAGCTCTGCCGCCTGGGAAGATGTGATACGGCAATACATATCAATGGAGCCACCCAAAAGTTCCATTACCACGGCATCTGCATTGGAGCAGACTTTCAAAGTGATATTGGTAATATGAGCTCTCTCGCCCCAATACTCCTCAAAAGCCACCAGTTCAACGGATTCCTGGGGGGTACGGGAAACAAACCGGTAAGGACCGGTACCAATCACATTATTCTCCACATCCGTATTGCTTGCGGGGATAACGGCACTTGTCAGGGCTGCCAAAAACTCCGTATCCGGCGCGTTTAACACGATAACCACCGTTCTTTCGTCCGGTGCACTGATTTCTGCAATATTAGAAAATGCCGGCACCAAAGGCTCTTCCTCTGATGTTCCGGCACAGCGTTCGATTGAATAGATGACATCCTCCACCGTTACCGTACTTCCATCATGGAATTTTACGCCCTCTCTTAAAGTAAACGTATAAGTTACATTGTCGTCGCTTATGTCGTACGATTCGGCTATGGCGCAATTCAAACTACCGGTGGAATCATATTTTAATAATCCCTCGTAGATATTAAACAGAATTTCTCTAGTTCCTGCCGCGCTTACCACATGCGGGTCAAGACTGTCATCCAAATCCTGCGGAATACCGATGGTAATTGAATCGTTAAAAGAAGTGCCTCCTGCCTTGTCGCCTGCGCATCCGCCCAGTGCAATAGTCGTAGTCATAAGCATTACCAGAATCAGACTAAGAAGTCCCTTTCCTTTTTTCATGCTTCTCCTCCTTTTGTTTCATCAATATGAAATTGTATTTTCTGCAAAAACAAACAGTTTCTGCAAACATGGTTATTCTATTACGAAATGCACTGAAATGCAAGAACTATTTCTATTGTTAATTTTGCATCATAAATTTAAGAGCTTCGCTAATATTATAGCAATCACAAAACCGAAAATTACAAACACAATATGCATATATGGTATGAAAAAGCCAATATACCACCTGACAAATTGCGGTTTCTCCGGTTCCCCTTTACATTTAAGCAACGAATATATCAAAAGAATAATCCATAATCCATAGGAAGCATAAACACTTGCAATGGAATACACCGGAAAATTAACCTTTCTTATGATAACAAAATCAAGCAGTGGCCCGATTAATCCAATAACGCCCATTCCGCCAAGCATAATTTTATCAAGCCTGTGCATTTTACTTTTCTTCATTATTTCTACCCCCTCATTATTACTATCCCCTCATTTTTCCGCCTTTTTTTTTCGACTTAAAAAACTGATAATCATCCGACATACAGCGCCTGCCATTGTTGTACAGAGGCCTACCGTGGTAAGAACATCGCCAATCCCCATGTCAATGGAATATTGAAGCTGCAGCTCCGGTGTCGGATCTTGATATGGAATACCTGCTTTGATAATCATATAATAGAAACCGATGACCAATATTATTATACCTGCTAATAATATGGAATTAAAAATACTTTTTAAAAAATTCATAGAACTCCCTCCTATTGTTTATCCCGCTCTTCCGCAAAAACTTGCTTAAGCGCTTTGTGGTTTCCAAAATTGGTAAACTCGTAGTGTTTTCCTTCATAGTCAAAGGACAGTAGTTGCACAAAGAAATTAGCCTTAAAAACAAAGTTCTCTGCTTTTGCAATCTCCACACCGGCAACTTTCTTTCCGATATTGCTTTTAAAATCAATTTCATAAAAATTCAGATATTCGTTTTTGACGCAAAGCAAAACAATTCCCAATTTTGATTCCCAATTCGGCAAAGATACAATGGTTGCACAAACCGCACCTCCACGACGATCGCAATATCCGCCGGCGAATAAGGTATCCACAAATTTTTCCATTTTCCTAATCCTTCCTTTTACTTTTTTGTTCATCCCGTATTCCATCCCCAATTAATCATCAATCTCAATATCCGGGAATACGACCTCTACCATTTCATAGAATTCTTCCAACGCATCCTCTAAATCTTCATCCTCTACAATGTACCGATTCATAGCTTCCTTAAACATAGTATCCAACTGTGCATCATAAAGGGAATGATTTCCAAACACAGCATTTTCGGAACTTTCCAGATAGATTTGTGCCAGACTCTGGTCGTCCAAAAATTCCGAGGTCATTTCCTCTTCTTCTACCATCGCTTCCATTACCACCCGGTTGTTTACTACATGTCCGTCCTCTGCCATCTCCATCATGACCTCCGGATTGCAACAAAGCTGGTACATAATATCACGAACCAAACCGGGATTGTCCGTATCCGCAGAAGCACAAAGAATCTGTCCGCCCCAGATAAAGGCCTCAGGGCCTACGCAGGCTGCCCAATCCCCTTCTTCCGCTGACATCCATGGAATCAAGGTATACTCTAAATGCCACGGGCAGGAAAAATAACCAAATTCTTCATCCCTGTCGTAAAATAATTCCATCCACTCCCAGGACCATTCCTGGGCGGGATACATGTAGTCTTCCTCATACATCTCCTTGGTCAGTTCTGCCCATTCCAAATACGCCTCCGGCACTTGCAATTCATCATCCACTACCCAGGGTGTATCTCCCCGCTCTGCAAAAATACGATAATGAGAATCATAGGAAGAAGTAATGTAATATCCTTCCTCCTCCAACATTTCCGCAGCCTCGACAAATTTATCCCAATCGGCTAAATACTCCTGCACTTCCTCCGGGTCATCCGTACCAAATACTTCATCCGCAATATCACGGTTATAGACAAACATTCCCGGGAAGGATTCATACGCGATACCGTTTACATTTCCCTCTTCATCCATTGCCGCATTAATAAAATAACCGAACTGATCCTCCATATAATCCGTAAGTTCCAATTCTTCCATGGAAAGGCAGTAATCATTAAAGGTAAAGTATTCCGCACTAAAGCGAGGCTCTACGATAAACATGTCAATTCGTTCATCCTCATCCCTCTCTTCCAAACCTTCCTCTAACAGTTCCTGAAAATCATCTCCCGTGGGAATGTATGTAAAGCGAACCGTTACGTCCCCGATTTCGCCTTCCCAGTCACTTTCCGCATCATAATCCGGATAATATTCCTCCATAATTCCGATAAATTCCTCATTGTATACGGCAATATTTAATACATCCCCACTGTCCTCCGAAAAATCTGCTTCATAGGGCTTCTTTCTGTTAAGCAAAACCAATGCAAGGACAATCACAACCACTACGAAAACTACTACGCACAGGATTGCTATCCATTTCTTTCCCTTTTTTCCTTTTTCTTCTTGCGCGCTTTCCGCTATGGCTCCATCCATTTCATTCTCGTTCATTTTCGTTTCCTCCATTTTCTTTTGCCTTTCTTGTTTCCTGCTCACTCAACCAAAACCGCCGGCTCCTGATAAGGCCATATCTCAATTTCCTCTTCTACGATATCACCATATTTTCCCACAGCCTCAACCGTAATTTCATAAGGTCCATCCAACCAGCCTCCAAGGGAAACCCTCTGTCCGTCCTCAGAAATTTCATAGTCCCCCTCTGAATCTACATCTGTGATTTCCATGCTTACCACGTTTTCTGTCTCAAGCACCAAATCCTCTATGGAAATGCTACTATACTCCATAATATTTTATAAAACGCTTAAAAAAGGCACATTCCTCGTCATTGCACCGCTTCGCTTCTTCCAGCTTACAGTTCACATGAAATACATGAGCAATCTCCGGTTGGTCCAAGCTGCCGTACTTACGTAATTCACAAGGCACTCCCAGCGCATGCAGATGTTCATACATTGGCTTCGCATAGTCTTTTAGGAAATCATGCTCCGACGTCGTAATAAATGCCGGCGGAAAATCCGAATTCATATAGTTCCAAACATCCAACTGCTTAGGAAAATTCTCCGAAAAAGACTCCTTTACCGTTCCGAGATATTCCTCTATCGTTTCCACGTTTTTCTTCTCCAAAGCTTCCCGCATATTGTAGATACCACAGTTTAGCCCCACCACGCGTACCGTTATTTCCGGAAGTTTCCAGGCAAACAGTTTTGCAAATTCCGGATTCGTAAAAATGGTGGCATAATGGCTTGCAAGCTGCGCCCCTGCCGAATCTCCCACAAGAATCACATTATCCTTGTCCGCGAAATAGTCATCCCCGTGTTCGGCGACAAAACAAAGCACGCGATTAATATCTTCCAACGCTCCCGGAAACTTTGTCTCCGGCGCCAGACGATAATTCATATTAACCACCGTAAAACCGCGCCGGGCCAGCGCCATACAGTAATACTGATAGATTTCTTTACTACCGTACACCCAGGCACCACCGTGAATATTTACAATCGTCGGAAGCGGCTTAGTCGTTCCCTTCGGCATATATATATCCATCCGATTTTCTTCTCCGTAAGGCCCGTAAGAAATATCATCCATGCGAAGAACATCCTCCGGCGTGGTAAGACCTTCATCCCGCTTGGCATCACTAATTGCCCAGTTTACTCTGATATCTGTCACAACTTTACTTAATTCCATGGTTTTCTCCTGTTGCCGGTTTACTCCAACTATCGCATTCTCCAGTTGTCAATTTGTTCCGCCCCATCGCATTTTTCCATTACCAGTTTTCCACATAAGCATCGGATAAGGTAATTCCGTTTTGCCCAAGCGGGACCTCATGGTCAAGTCCCACAAAGTATCCGTTTTGCTGCCACAAAACCTCTCTGACAAAAGCATATTTCTCCTCGTCCCAGGTAACAAAATCATCCAGCACCAAGCCGCCCGTATCCCCGGAATTGGCATTAAAACACCAGAATGTATGGTGCAAATGATAATTTCCGATAAGGGTCCGCATATGGGTCATCCAGGTAATATTCGGCTCCGCCATAAAACCGCCCCATTCGCCGATAAGAAGCGGTGCAATTTCCTGATCGTAAATAAAAAACCAGGTATCATACCAATAGTCTGCCATCATGGTGTCATAATTGTAACCATCATAAAACCAGGGCTGCTGATAAACCGTAGGGCCGTAATCATGAGGAGAATACACCAACTTGTTATTAAATTCCCCCAGGTCAATGGGATAATCCGCCACGCCTCTTAAGTTTCCGCCCCACCATGCAAAATGATAATCATTTTCGTCCGTTGAATGATAATCCCCATTGCTAACTATGTCCATGGGATAAATCTCGATACCCTCCACCATAATAAGCACGTTGGGATTTACCTCAAAGATTGCTGCGGCCGTTCGGGACGCCACATAAGGCCAGTTGTTGGGATCGGTAGAATCATTCCAAATCGCGCGGTTCTGTTCATAGGGCTTGCCGTGGGGTTCATTTTCCAAATCAAACGCAATAAGGGTATCATTGTCTGCATAGCGCTCTGCTACCCAGACCCATGCTTCAATGAAATCCTCTTCCGAAATATCTCCGTCGTACCAAAGGTTCACATTGTGTCCCGCTGCATTGGTAACGGCGCAGTGTACATCCAACATCACCTTAATACCGTTCTGCTCACAAAGCTGTAACACGTAATCAAATATTTCCAGTGAATTCATCCCCACCAGATAAGAATTGGTTGCCTGATTGAAATTTGCCGTAGGATATTCGCCGTTCTTCCACTGCAACAAAAGCTGGGTAGAAATCGGAATACGTAGCAAATTAAATCCGTGGTCGGCAATCGCGGCAATGGACGTATTCAAATCGCAGGCCCAAAGTCCGTCAAAACAGTTGGTTCCGGTATTATAGCCAAACCAGTTAATTCCGGTCAGCCATACCGGTTTACCGTCCCGATCCACAATTTGATTTCCCTCCACAAACAGCCAGTCACCGGTTCGGTCCTGGGACGCGTTGCTGCTGAAGGTTATCGGTTCTCCCTGCGTGGTACTTTCTGCTTCACCGTCGGAAGAATCTGCATTTTCGTTCGCTCCTTCCGTCTCTGCACCACTTACTACCGTACTGCCGGTGGCGCTTACGTCTTCGGAAACTGCATTTTCCTCCTGTCCCACCGGTTCCTCTCCGGGAATCTGCGAAGCCAAATTTTCGGTCGTAACAGTCTCTCCGGCAGATGCAGATGTATTTACTTCTCCTTTTCTTTGCACAAAGGTGATGAGTAAAACCACAAAGACAACGGCCAGGACTCCACAGAGCGCAAACACGGCCGCTTCTATTCTTTTCATTTTGTTATTATCCATTTTTCAATTCTCTCTCTTTATTTTCTTCGGAAGGTAAAGTCACATTTTTTTCCTTTTTCCAAGGTTTCGGTTCTTTCAAAGGAAATCTTTGTCAAATTACCGTACATATAAATATCACTGTCACAAAAGGTATGTATCAATTCTTTACAGCCGCAGAGGGTACAGTATTTGCAATAGGGACAATCCGTAATATCAAATTTCACACAATCCTTAGATGCCTCGTAAAATGTCTGCCCGAATCCGCTCTTTTTCCCAAAATTGTTCCTGGAAACACTGGCAAATGCCTTCATGGCCGGTCCAAGCATCCCCGGGAAAGAAATCAATCTATCCAGTTTTTTACTCATTTTTTCCCCGGTTGCCTTGATAAATTCCTCCAAAACAGGAAGCGCATCTTCGCCAATCTCCTGTTTCATTCCGTGGTACATAGCCACCCTCGGAAAAATGTATTTATAAACATGCTGCTGCACATTGGCCGGCACCTCCGTGTACTCAAAATACATCCGGTCCAGTTCCTGCCCGGCAAACTCATATACCCGATTGGCCAAATCGCCGCCATACCGGACGGCAAGCATATTTTTTAACTGCTTATACCCGTTGTTTTTCTTGTAAAACGCTGCTCCTTTTGCCACGTTACCCCCTCCTGACTTTCCTGTTTTCAGGCTTTTCTTTTTTCCTATTTTATTATAACACATTCTTTTTTCTTTACAATTACATAAGAAAATGTCATAATGAATCTAACGCTTTAACGCGTTCAAGTGAAAGAGAGGATTTTACTATGCCTATTACAGAAATTTTGGAAGAAAATTGCCGGAAATACGGCAAAGATGTGGCGCTTGTGGAAATCAACCCGGAAATTAAAGAAGTCCGCCGTGTCACATGGAAAGAATATGAACTGATGGAGCCCAATCCCACGGTACATTACCGCCGTGAGATTACATGGAATGTATTTAACGAAAAAGCCAATCGTTTTGCCAATCTTTTATTGGAACGCGGTGTTAAAAAAGGCGATAAGGTTGCCATTCTCCTTATGAACTGCTTAGAGTGGCTGCCCATTTATTTCGGTATTTTGAAAACCGGAGCCTTGGCAGTACCCTTAAACTTCCGCTATGCCTCCGATGAAATTGAATATTGTCTGAACCTTTCCGAATCCGATGTCTTGGTTTTCGGACCGGAATTTATCGGTCGTGTGGAAGAAATTGCAGAAAAAATCAGCAAAAACCGACTTCTTTTCTTCGTCGGAGACAACTGCCCCAGTTTTGCCGAGGACTACGCTTCTCTTACCGCAAACTGCTCCAGTACGTCACCCGGAATTCCTTTGACGGACGAGGATGATGCAGCAATTTACTTTTCTTCCGGAACCACCGGTTTCCCGAAGGCAATTTTACATAAGCACTTAAGCCTTGTACATTCCTGCAAGGTCGAACAGAATCATCACGGTCAGACCAAGGACGATGTTTTTCTCTGCATCCCGCCGTTGTACCATACCGGCGCAAAAATGCATTGGTTCGGCAGTTTTCTGGTGGGTGCAAAATCCGTATTATTAAAAGGAACTACCCCGGAGGTCATTTTAAATGCAGTATCCCAGGAACGTTGTAGCATCGTATGGCTTCTTGTTCCCTGGGCACAGGATATTTTGGATTCCATTGACCGGGGCGAAATCAAGTTGGACAAATTGGAACTTTCCCAGTGGCGTTTGATGCATATCGGTGCACAGCCCGTTCCTCCCAGTTTGATTAAGCGCTGGAAAACCATTTTCCCCACGCACCAATACGATACCAACTACGGTCTCTCCGAGTCCATCGGACCGGGCGCTGTTCATCTTGGCGTTGAAAACATTCACAAAGTAGGTGCTATCGGAAAAGCCGGCTACGGATGGGAGGTAAAAATCGCCAACCCGGACGGTACCGAAGTTACCAAGGGCGATGTGGGTGAATTACTACTAAAAGGTCCCGGCGTTATGACCTGCTACTTCAACGATGAAAAAGCTACCGCCGAAACCTTAAAAGACGGCTGGCTTTACACCGGAGACATGGCTATGGAAGACGAAGACGGTTTCATCTTCCTGGTTGACCGAAAGAAAGACGTAGTTATTTCCGGCGGTGAAAATATTTATCCCGTTCAGATTGAAGATTTCCTCCGTACCAACGGAAAAATCAAAGATGTTGCGGTAATCGGTCTTCCGGACAAGCGACTCGGCGAAATCTGCGCTGCCATCATCGAATTAAAAGAAGGCGAAACTTCCTCGGAAGAAGAAATCCAATCCTTCTGCACGCAGCTTCCCAGATACAAACGACCCCGGCAGATTATTTTTGCGGATGTCCCCAGAAATCCTACCGGTAAAATTGAAAAGCCCAAGCTTCGTCAGATTTATGGCGGTGACCACTTAGTTGCCGCTCAGAATAACGGTTAAATTACAAATCCCGATAAGTGCACTCGCACCTATCGGGATTTTTCTTTTTTTATTCTACATTTTTAAGTGCCATATTAAGAGGAACCTTTTTCACTTTTCCAAACTGCAAAAAAGCAATCACGCCGTAAGTTGCAATTCCCGCCAAAGCAATTCGCACAAAGGAGGCAGAAGGAATGTAATAGGGAATCCACCCCGGATAACTCGATAGCATAATCCTTACCACCACTTCCATTACTTTATTGATCAATGGCATGGTCAGCAAGAAGGAAGCAATTGCCACAATGGAGGTAGAGAATATGTAGAGTCCGCCGATTTCATTATTGGTATATCCCAATACCTTTGTCATGGATATGGACTGCGCATTCTTCTCAATTACCAGCTTGGATAAGAGATAAATAATCATCGCAAACATTACCAGCCCGAAATAATAGAAAATATCAAATACTCCGCCTAAAGAAACGGTAAGCTGCCGTGACATCTTATTCATGTCATCCTCCGTTATCACGGTTGCAATCAACATTTCATCAATATCTTCAATTTTTTCCTCACTAAAGTATCCGTTAAAATAATCTTCTTCACAATCAAAGCATTCCCAAAAAGAATCCATGCTCATATAGATTGCCAGTCCGGCAATATACTCGTAAATACCGCTTACGCGGAAAGTATACTCTTCTTCTCCGTATTCTTCACGCAGTACAATTTCGTCCCCTTCTGCAATATCATATTTATCTGCATAAGCCGAAGAGATAATCACTTCCCCTTCCGCTAAATCCCCGAGAACATCTCCGTCAATATCTATATACTTACTATTCTCAACCAGTCCGTATACGGAAACGGATTCGCTTTTTATCTTTTCCTCTGTTGTAACTAAAGTATAAGCACAATACTTCTCTGCTCCTTCCGTCTCCGTATTGGCCGGCACCTTCAAAATATACTGATTCTCGCAGACAATGGATTGGGAAATCATTTCCTGATGATTCTTTAAAAGCGCAGGAAATGCCAGACCCAAAATCATAATTGCATTTGCAAAAAAGATTCCCACTGCCAAGGTCAAATAGTTCGGGATATTCTGAAAAATAATACGCATACGAAATCGGCTCATAATCGGGATGTCGGAGTTTAAGCGAAACGCTTTTTTCTTTTGCCGCGCGGATAAATCCCTGCGTAAAAATTTCATGGGGGATAATTTTAATTTGCCGGCAATAATTACAGAATTGATGACCATCATCAAAATTACCGGAACCACAGTAGTTTTAACAAATGCATCGCCGCTTAATGTCAGTTCAAAGGTCGGCAAACTATAGCTTGCATAATAAATTCCTTTTGCCACCTCCAAAAAGAACGTATACCCCAGCACATTTCCAACTAACGCGGAAAGCAAGGTTACCAATACCGGCAATGCAATGTAATGACGCAAAATTTCTCCTCTGGTATATCCGGACGCCCGAAGCGTTCCGATTACGGTGGCCTCTTTCGCAATGGTATTGCTGGTGGTTACCGCAAAGATAAAAGCAATGATGGCAATAACAATATACAAAAATGCAGAAAACATAATTCTGTCATTTCCCATATCCTCATCGGTAAATACAATCGCCTGATTTAAATATCTGGGGATAAAATTAGTCACCATTCCGTGCTCATTTAAAGCCGTAAGGATATCCTCTGCCATTTCTTTTTCTTCTATTTTATCTGCCGGCTCTTCCGCATAAATCCAGGAATAATTGTAATGCAGCCCGACTTCCCCAAGTTGCTCAAATCCTTCCTCTGTCATCATTCCCACACCGAACTTCATGGCATCAAACATCATATCGGAGGTTCCGGAAAACAAACTGCTGTAATCCGAAAAAGCTGCCAGACCGCATACAATCAAGTCCTCTCCGTCAAAAACAAGGGTATCGCCCACTTCAATTTCGTTGTTGTCTGCATACATGCGGTCAATGATAATTTCATCAGCTTCTTTTGGAAACTCCCCTTCCATCAAACAGACGCCGTTGATTTCACTCCGTTCATTATATACACGAAGCGAACTTTCAATCTGATCCGTTTCTCGTTCCACGTAGAAGTTTTCGTAGATACTGATTCCCTCTTCTTCCAAGGTGCAGAGTGTCTCTTCCGAAGCCTCGGCGTAGTATTCAAAATTGCCGTTTTCTATGTTATATCGCTCAAATCCATTATCGTACAACACACGAATGCTCCCGGATGCAACGAAAAACCCGGAAATAAACGATATAATCGCCGACATAAACACAAACAAAATAAGATACTTTGTCCATTCCTGTTTAAATTCTCTCAGAATTCTTTTTCGAAGCGGATTTTTCATCTGTATCACCCCCTACCACTCAAGCTGCTCGGCAGGAATTTTCACTTCATTTTTGTAATCCTTCCGAATTATGCCGTCACGAAGAGTAATCACCCTGTCTGCCATATTTTTTATGGCGTCGTTGTGAGTAACCATAACAATTGTATTTCCGTATTTTTGATTTACTTCCTCGATTAGTTTCAAGATTTCTTTGGATGTGTTATAATCCAACGCTCCCGTAGGTTCATCACAAAGCAAAATATCGGGATTTTTCACGATTGCTCTGCCGATTGCGGTGCGTTGCTGCTGTCCGCCGGAAAGTTGGTTTGGTAATTTGTGCCGATGCTCATATAAGCCTAAGGTATGTAAAATGTCATCCACATTCAGCGGATTGTCACTCAGATATGCGCCTACTTCAATGTTTTCTTTGATGTTTAGATTTGGAATCAGATTATACATCTGGAAGATGTAACCTAAATGTTTTCTGCGATACAGCGTCAATGTCTTCTCTGACATATCCTCGGTTTTTTCACCTTCGATTGCAATGTATCCGGAATCGGCCTGATCGATTCCCCCGATGATATTAAGCAATGTGGATTTTCCGGAACCGGAAGGACCGAGAAGGACACAAAATTCACCTTTTTCAATTCCTACATCAATGCCCTTCAACACTTCAATCTTGCTTTCTCCTTCACCAAAATGCTTCTTAATTTTGTTGATTTCCAAAAACATACTTTTCTTCCTCTCTTTCGTGAATTTAATATTATGGATTTATCAACAAAAAAACCGCGTACTGCAAATACATTTGCCATACCCGGATAAAAAAAGACGCCATGTACAGCATATTGCAATACATGAGTCTCGTTATTTAAGACAAGCCAGACTTTACAAGTCATGATGTTGACTTTGCCACGCCTTCGCGCCACTACTCCCTCATCGGAATGTTCTGTTGTTAGTTAGTATAATACCTCATGAAAATAAAATTTGTCAAACACTTTTTTTAATTTTTATATAATTTAATAAAAAATCCAAAATCCATCTAATATATTATGTGCCCTTCAATGTCATTGTAATCTCGGAAAAGTTTTTGGCAGGCATCCCGGTCCAATTCTTCCATCAATTCCTTCTTGCCGTTTTCCAGGATTTCGTAAAAAGCAGTATCCCGAAAATTGATTTTTTCCGAATCTTCGCAGGTACAGCCGTAATACACTTTGGAAATTCCGGCCCATAAAATTGCACCCAGACACATTGGACAGGGCTCTGCGGTGGTATAAAGTTCGCAGCCATCCAACTGATACGTATCTAAATTTTTACATGCATCACGAATCGCCGACACCTCTCCGTGTGCCGTAGGGTCGTTATTTTTCAAAACACAGTTATGGCCTCTGCCTATGATACGGCCGTCTTTTACAATCACACTGCCAAAGGGACCGCCGTGTCCGTTCTGTATGCCCGTATATGCCTCTTCAATTGCGACCTTCATGTATTCGTTTGCCATATATTTTCCCTTCTTATAAGGTTTTACTGTTTTTCAAAATAATCGTCTATAATAGCAACTATTTTCTCCGGCTCCATTGTTTTGAGCAAATATCCCTGCGGTTTCAAACTGGAAACACTCAAAACGCTTTCTTTATCATTTTTTCCGGTGAGGAAGAAAACCGGAACATCCGAAAATTCCATTTCGGAACGAATCATTTCCAACACCTGTTTACCGTCGCATACCGGCATTTCATAATCCAATAAAATCAAATCCGGATGGTTAGTTGCAAGATATTTAATCGCCATCGCACCGGAATTGGCCAAAATCACCTGATAACGGTCCTCCAACCAGCTCTTGACGTTTCGAAGCATTGCGCCGGAATCATCCACAACAAGAATTTTTTTCTTCGGATGATTTTCCGCATCCTTTAAAAATGTATCAACACTTTCCACCAGTTCATTGGTATTAATCGGACGAACCAACTCTTTTTTGATAAACTGTTTCGGAATTGCCTTGGCAAATTCATCCAGTTCTTCCCTGTCACCGATAGAAAAAATCACAAAATCTTCTTCATCCACCCGGTCTCTGAGATATACAAGAATCTTTTTGTCTGCGACAATCTTCTCCTCTGCGAAAAAAATCATCATCTGCAAATCCACGGTTATTTTATCAATTTCACTTACATCATTTCCGGCAACATAAACCCGATGTCCTAACTCTTCCAATTTGGCCTGCATAGATGTAATCAAAAAACTTTTATTCTCTGAAATAATTAAAATATTACCCATCTTTAGTCCTCTCCCTGTACATCCAAAACATTTAACAATTCTTCCGTTGCTCCAAGCACCGCTTCCATATCCACATCCGCAACGTATGCTCTGAGTTTATCCACGATTCCCCGGCATTTTTCCGGAAGCCGGCATTTTTCCAGTTCTGCCATCGCCGCATCTGCCCCGTCCAAATCAAAAGCCTCAGTGGAATCTCTTATTCCCGAGATATAGAAAATAATTTCTTCTTTCGAAACCGCTTTCTTTTCTTCTTCCAGTTTTTCGCCAAACGGTTTGAGAATCTCCTTGTATCCGCGAAATGTTTTTAAAACTTCCGGCGTATTTTTTTGAATCGTTGCCAAATCCCCTAAATTACCGTATCGTTCCAGTTCGGCAAACGCCTCCGAAAGCTGCAGTGCACCAACAGACCGCATGGTACTCTTCATGGCGTGAACCTCAATCGTATAATCCCGAATCAAATCCTCTGAAAGAAAATGCTCTATTTTATCCGCTTTCAAATCAATCAGACGATACAAATCTCCGAGCAATTGCACAAATGCGTCCCGGCTACCGCAGTAACGGATTCCTGTTGCAACATCGATTCCCGGAAGTTCCGGAAGGTTATCCCCTTCCCCTATCATCTCGGAAGTTTTTTCCTCTTGCCCGTTTGTACCACCTTTTAGTATATCACATTCTCCGGCATTTTGGTGAAATCTTTTTGGTAACCATTGAAATAATGCATCACATATCTCTTTCATTTCAATGGGCTTTGCAACAACAGCATTTAATCCGGAATCCAAAAGCATTTCCCGGGCATCCTTCATCACATTTGCGGTCAAAGCAATAATGGGAAAATCCTTATAATAGCCGCCTTCTGTCTCACGAATCCGCCTAGTCGCTTCAATTCCGTCCATAAAAGGCATCATATGATCCATAAAAATCAAATCATACTGCGTATTCTTTGTCTTTTCAATGGCCTCCATACCGCTCTTAGCGAAATCCAGTTCCATTTTCAGCGGTTCTAAAAGTCCTCCTGCAACTTTCAGATTTAATTCATTATCGTCTACAATCAAGACCTTTGCTCCGGGGTAAAGATATGTCATCCTGTTGTCTGACAGTTCCTGCGTCGCATTGTCCGTAGCTTTTTTCCCGATCTTTTGCATGATATAAAAGGAAAAGGTACTTCCCTCTTCATATTCACTCTGCACCGACATCTTGCCGCCCATCATCCGCACAAACTCATTGGAAATGGTAAGCCCCAGACCGGTTCCTTCTTTTCCGCGATTCCGCTCTTCATCAGCCTGCTCAAATGCACCAAAGAGACGCTCCATATCTTTCTCCCGGATGCCCTGCCCCGTATCTTGCACCGAGACACAGAGACGGAACGTTTCCCCGGATAAATCCTCCGCATGCACCGACAAAATAATCCGGCCTTCCTCGGTGAATTTCACCGCGTTTCCCAAAAGATTTATGATAATCTGGCGTACCCTAAGGCCGTCTCCCAAAATCTGTTCCGGCACATTGTCAGCGATTTTGCAGCAAAGCGTCACCGGTTTGTGACCGATAATATTATCCACTACTTTCTTAATTTCATCCACGAAAGGATGAATTTCATAGACCGCCTCATTCAGCACCATTTTTCCGGCTTCAATTTTAGAAATATCAAGCACATCATTTACGATGGCAACCAACGCCGTCCCGGAACTTTGTATGGTATTTAGATACTCTCTTTGCTTTGCCGTCAAATCCGTCCGAAGAAGTATTTCCGACATACCGACGATAGAATTCATGGGAGTACGGATTTCATGGGATACATTGGACAAAAAGTTGCTTTTGGATGCATTGGCCGCATCCGCCTTTTCCTTTTCACGGCGAATTTGTTCCACCAAAAGCAAATCCGGATTCTCCATGGTCAGATAGAATGCCAGGTTAATCAGCATAATACCCATCCCGCTGATGAGGAGTGTCGGGAAAAACAACTGACAAAAAGAAATAATCAGCTCAATTCCAAAGGCCGTGCTGATTATGATTTTCTTTTTGGGATGAATCTGTTTCCAATAACGCACAATAATTCCGATTGCCAAAAACAAGAAATAAGCAATCGCAACGTAGGTCATATTTGCCGCCGGTCCAACCGCATAATTGCCGCTTGCCGACTCCATATAATAGACCGGCATAAGCGCGGTCACAACCAACATTAAAATCAACGTGGAAATACTTATATAAAACAATTTCGGGTGAAAAATTCCGGCCTCATCTTCAATCATGAGGACAATGTAGCGATACATGAGATAAAAGAAGGCCACCATAGTGCCGATGAAAAACTTATGACATAAATCGTTGAGCCAAACCGGAACCTCCTCCAGATGATTGACCGTATAGATGGTTACTCCGTCAAAAAAAAGATTGCACATTGATACAATCAACAAAATCGAAAAAATACTGTGTATTTTTGTCTTCTCTCTTTTTGCTGAAAAATAAAGCACTGCCATGAATGCCAAAACCATGAAGCAGGCAATTTCCATTCTTACCATCTTCTGTACCCCATCAAACACATTTGTTTATCCTATTCTATTGTAAAATAATATACCAAAAATGAAAAGGAAAAAATCAGTTTATTCTGTCACATATCCCCAAATAGTCACCGTAAATTCATGTATTTCCCCGCTTTCGGTTTCTGCCTGCAGGATATAATCTTCTTCTCCCACCTCGCCTACAGTCATAGAAACAAGTTCCTGGCTGATTCGGCTTTCAATCTGCTGTTCCAACATATAATTGTAAGCATAATAATCGATATTAAACGGATTATTCTGCCACGTATTCGTAGCCCGAATTAAGTCCATATCTTCAAAGGGAATGTTTTCCAATTCTTGTATGTTCATATCAAACACATCCATAAAAGGAAGTTCCGTTTCGGAAATATCAATGGGATAAATCCCCATCATTTCGCCATCCAGGCAGACGCAGGCTCCGACTTCGTGCGCTCCTTCCCGGGCCTCTTCGTCCTCTTCTTCCGGACGCTCTTCCATTTCCTCTTCCAATATCCGATAAAATGCTTCTTCCTGCGCATTACTTAAGCTACAGGTTTCCGAATAACCGTCCCCGCAATTAAAATAGTAGGACGCGAAATACAAATCCCCTCTATATTGGTAAATGATAAAAGACTCTTTTACGGAATCCGATCCTGACGAATACGTGTAAAATTCAAACTCGTCTTCGATATCTGCCTCTTCTTCCGCTTCTTCCGCTTCTTCCTCTTCTTCCTCTTCTTCCTCTTCCGATTCTTCCTCATCACGTTCCCGTGCATCCTCGTCCGATTCCTCTACCCGGTCTCTTACCTCAAAAAACGCGCACCCGGTGAGACCAAAGCTCATCAGAAAAAGAAAAATAACCGTAAGTAAAAAATTCTTTTTCATAATACAATCTCCTTTGTTTCATATTTTTCATGCTGATAGGTAGGATACGTATGAGTCATAAAAGTTTTATGGAACATATTTCCCCTTCGCCGCCCTCGCTTTGCAACCGACAACCGGTAGTAAAAATACACAATTCTCTTACGCGTGTAACATTACGGAGCTTGCCTTGTAAAAATGGGGATTTGAACCCCGTATGCGCCCGACATACGCCATGAGTGCAATTCATTCTCAATTGCAAGAGATATTGCCCGCCTTGCAAAGCTACCAACTTTATTTTGTCAGATTAAATCCGTGGTCCAATTCAGCTGCTGGATTGTTTCGTCCGTAATTCGCAACTCTTTAGACAACGCATCCACTTCTTTCTGAATTTCTGCCACATCAATGGTACTGATAATTTTAATTTCCGTTTTGGAATAGCGGTTCACCTTCGCACTGGAACAATCCAAAAAGCTTCTCATCAGAGAAATCTTTTGCTTAATGCAATCTCTCCTGGCAATATAATCCGTCAATGTTTTGCCTTCCCATTCTGTCACGTTATTCGTGTGGTTAATTCTGGCAATCAGTTGCTCTAAAAGTGCAAAATCCCGATTCAATTCTTCCAGCAAAGCCGCAGGGTCTTCCGAAGGTTTCTCCCCTTCCTGCACCTTGGCATTGTTGTTTAATCTCGTCCCAAGTTCCGCAATTCTTCTCTGTAAATCAGCTCTCTCCGAGAGCGCTGTCGCAAGTTTCATAGTTTTTCTTTCCTTTCTGTAATAAAAAATCATAGGAAGCTATTTCCATTGTACTATTCTTTTGGTAGATTCACCATATATATGTCTAATTTACAATAAAAAATTTTATATAAGAAATAGCACCAAGGCAAACAAACAATGCTTGTCCCGGTGCTGTTAAAATTTCACCTTCAAAAGAACATCTAGGAATTTATCATTCCATTATCTTGATTTGGTATCCTTTACCGATAGAATGACTGCTACAATCATCACCGGAATCATACTGATGATACCGATATATGCCGGCCCCAGTATTGCCATATGGGAATATTCCGGCTTTACCAGATACGCAAAGATGGTAAATGCATTTACTGCACCATGCATCAGGGACGGCAACCAGATGGTTTCTGTCTTTTCATATACATAGTCAAATATAATCCCCATCATAACCGTACTGATACAGAATACGATTGGGCCAAGCACCGGTGCGCCGATATAGTCTTTCCCATACTCATAACCGGCCAAAATCATAAGCGGCCAGTGCCACGCTCCCCAGATTGTACCACCTACAACACGCCCCTTGGTGACGCCAAGTTTTTCCTTCAAATACGGGTAAAGTGCGCCTCGCCAACCCACCTCTTCGCCTAATGCGACGAACATATTGATAAACGGTGCAATTGTCACTGCCTGAACGGTGGTAATCAGCAGATACATGGGGATTGTCAATCCCTGTGCCTCAAACTGCTCCAGAGCTCCCGCCGCTTCCAAAATACCTCTTATTGTCAAGAATTCCGAGTCAAATGTATCCGGGAAAATCACAAAGAACAAAACACCACCCAGGATACTTAGAAGCGCAGGCATCCATAGCGCAAAGAACACATAACGAAGTTTCCCTTTCAAATGGGGAATCCATCCCATACTTTTTAGCGGAATTCTTGCCACGAGCACACCAAGGAACGGCATAAACATGGTAACCGGCCCAATAACGGCAAACATCGTCTGATTTCCATTGTTGCCGAAAGCACTTGCTATTACTTGCAAAATGAGGGCCGTGACAAATGTCACTGCCATGTAAATCAAAAATTGTTTCTTACTTATATATACTGCTTCCATCACACATTTACCTTCCTTTCACGATTAAATTTGATTCGTTGAATGTACTTATTTTCCCGTTTTGCTTAACAGCTCATTATAAATTTCCTGGGTTTGCTCTTCGTCCGTTCCGTTGATTACAAGAATTCTGCCCTTCACCGACAAAACCACGCAGGAATCACATCCGATATAAGAATATCTGGTATAATTTCCAAATTCCTCATTTTCAAATTCGCCCATCAAAAGCTGAAAACTTCCGTAGCCGAATGTTCTGCCTGCGGATGCATTCGGATCGTCCCACTCCCGATACTCTATGGTATCAATATCGGCATAGGAAATCGTCGCATCTGCCCAATAATTTGCATCTATCGTAAAGGATGTTTCCTCAAACACGACTTCAAATTTCCCGATAAACAGAAGCAGCATTGCAAGCACAAGAATGAAAACGCCTACGATTACCGATATTTTTGTAGTTTTTTTCTCCGAAGGATTCATCACGATATCCTCCTTGGTAACGGTTCCTTCTTTTAACTGTCTTCGGTAATAAACGTAGGAATATAGCATTGGTGCAAATGCCATAAATAGCAACAGCAAGATAAATATATTTCCCAGTTTCTGCATATCAACAAATAACGTAACCAGAAGAAACAGCCCGCCAATTACCCAAAGTCGTCCGGTAAACCGGTGGGTTTTGTTCCAGTTCTCTTCGTTTCTTAAGGCCCATACCACTTTTACCCCAATCGTGCTGTTTGGCTTACACTTAGGCATATAATTTCCAAATACCAAGAACATAAGCACCAGTATTATTCGAACAATGATATCAATGTCAAAATCGAACCCAAGCGCCGCCCCATACATAGCCCCATTTATCAACAGTGAGGTAACCGGAAGAATCCAAAATACCATCCCCAAAACTTTGTTACTTTGTTCTTTATTTCTTTTATCCAGCATGGTAACCACAATACATAAAAGGTGCGCCAGAAACAAGATAAGCGTCGGAACAAATATGGCAAATGCTTTACTGCTAACCCCATCTGCCTCCCCCTTCGCATTCCAATGCGTTATTATATTCTCCGGCAGGGCGTCCCACATCAGCAATCCCGTCACAATGGGCAATAAAATGATACTCGACGATACAATCAGCTGCCATTTATGTTTCTTAATCATTCCCGTCCTCTCCTTTCAAATCTGTAATCCACAACATAATTTCTTCCAAAACAGAAGCATTTAGTTCATAAAAAATAAATTTGCCTTCACGGGTATCCCGAATCAAATCTGCCTCCTTTAGTACGGACAAATGCCTCGAAATACTGGCTCCCGTAACCGGAAATTTTTCTACAATCTCCCCAGCCGACATCTTGCCATCCTTTAAAATATTTAATATCTCGCGACGGATCGGATCCGCAAGTGCTTTTAATGTATTTTGTAAGCCCAATGGTTCACCTCCTTATTTAACATTTAACCTATATGTTAAATGTTATTATATATATCATATTCCATTCTGTCAATACAAAAAAAAAGCCTATCGGGGAAATCCTCCTCGGTAGGCTTTTGCATCTTATTCTCCTTGCGGAACATTTTCATTTAAACTCTTATTACGATAATTCAAATTCGTACGAAGCGTATATCCCTGCTCTTCCCAAAAATCGTTTGCTACGTCATTGTCTTTAAAAACCAAACCAAATACTTTCGTGATACCCTCTTCGCGTAGCGCCTCTTCTGCCCTTTGAACCAGCATCCGGGCGATTCCTTGTCGGCGACAATCGGGATGAACGCACATGTGATGGATGATTGCCCGTCTTCCGTCATGCCCCGTGAGGATTACCCCCACCACCTTGCTTTCATTCTTTGTCCCATCCTCTGTGTATGCCAAAAAACAAGTGGTCGGATTACGCTTCAAGTATCTTTCAATTCCTTCTTTGCTGTCATCCACCGGATTCATTGCACGTCTTGATTGTTCCGTGCTATTCCAAAGCTCATAGATTTTGTCATAATCCTCAATTACAACAGGTCTGATTTTGATACTCATATCGATTTCCTCCACTAAAATTTTTGCAACTACTTTTGGTATTTTATCGTTTCTTGTATACCAATAATTCCGGATTCTTTCCATCCGCTTCATAGGAACATATCATAATAAAATCCATATTGGCAAGAATCCCAAAGCACAGTCCTTCTACGATTTCCGATTCCAGTTGATTGCCCAGATAAGTAGTCTTGTCATCTAAAAATTTAACCTTCGCACCATTTGGCAGCGGATATTCGAGATTTACATATTGGCCAACCAAAGCATTCAATTTTTCGACTTTCGGCATTCCTGCAATGGATAATTCATTAATCTCACGAATCAACTGTTGTTTAAATTCCTCGAACTGTCCGCCATCGCTAAGTTCTTCATATCGTTTCCAATAATCCAGCTTGGGAAGCAATTGTTTCATGTATTGTCTGGCTTGTTCTTCCGTAAAATTCTCACTGACCATATGCCCCACACAAACATTAATTAAGTCATCCATATCGCTATATGTGTATGTACCGTCTGCATAACACCACTTACAATAATCCTCGTTGGGGCTTCCATCGGCATCTTTTCCAAGAATAGCATCATCTTTTAACGGCATCCCGCAGCACTGACAAATCAACTCCCGCGGCGAACCCAAAAGCGTGTTAATCGAAACATCAAATAACTTCGATAACAATTTCAAAGTTTCCGTATTCGGTATGGTTTCCCCATTTTCCCACCGCGACACGGCTTGACGGGTTACAAATACTTTTTCCGCAAGTTCATCCTGGGATAAACCGGCTTTATTTCTAAGTTCTAATATAATTTCCTTTGTTTCCATATCGTTTCACCTCCAACGATATTATAAAACCAAAGCAAACGTTTTCCAAGCAACCAGCGGTTGCCATATTCTTTGCCTTCATACTATATTCCTCCGCAAAATGCGAAAAGTGCCGTATTTACGGCACTTTTATAGTGGACCCGCCCACGAACTTGACGAACCCTTTAGACGAAAAAATCAAAGTCCTCACCGTCATCGTCTATCAGGCTTTTTAGCATCTTCGCTTTAGCCGAATCCATTTTGATTTCGTGTTCG
>SVFE01000033.1 GCA_015057055.1 Lachnospiraceae bacterium
CTTTCGCCGGAGAAGGTCATTCCGTTTAAGATTGATGAGAAAGGTGCCCGAAATGCATTTTACCGGTGGTGGATGTCCAAGGAAACCATGCCGGAGTATGTGGAAGAGAAAATGAAACCGGAGTTTCATCACATCTATGTGCCGGTGTGGCTTGTTGATGCAGAAGTTACCAGCGTGGTGTCTGCCAGAGTGGAGAAAGAGTACCGGTCGGAGAATCCGGGGCGGATTGAGAATATGAGTGATTTTTCCCGGATTTACAAAGAGGAATTAAAACGCAGCGCCGTAGAATTGAATCCCTTTGTAACGAGAATTATCAAGACCCATTTTGATCGGATTCCCAATAATGCGTCTACGAATTTTTCCATGGAACGGTTTCATGGGATTGAGCCTTATGATTATAAAGAACTGGAAGATTTTACGGCGGCGTATCTGTCCGGACACAATGCAGAGCGGTATTGCTTTGAACCGAAGGATGTGATGTCGGCCAGTCTTGCCAGGGCAGAAAAATTCGGTGTGCAGCAGTGTAAAAAACAAGTGATGGCCTATGCCGGGCTGGGGGCGAAAACCAGTGTCATGGCCACCGGTTCCGATGCAAAGCCGGAAGAGGTTTTGTACGCCCTGGTGCCGGTGTGGATATGCAATTACCATTACAAAGGACGAAGACACCTGGTGTATATCAACGGGCAGACCGGAAAAGCCGACGGCACGATTTTAGTGGAGAGCGGCAAGGAGGGCCGGGAGACGGCAGGCGTATTCGCGGCCAATCTGGTGCTTTGGTACGCGGTGGCACTCCTGGTTTTGATGCTACTGGATATTGGAAGCCGGTTTAATATTTTTGTGGTGCCGACAGCCTTTTTTTCCATGATAGTAAGCCTTAGTGAATACAGCGGCAAAAAATTCAATAAAAACGCAGTAAAAATGAATAGCCAAAAGGGACTGTTCGGAGAGGAGGAGATTGAATTTCGCCGGAAGCTGAAGCTCGATGTTAAGCGAAATATTATTCTTCGGTTTATCGTGGGTATACTGATTTTCTGTGCGGATATTATGATTTATTCGGGACTGGCAGCGGTGTTCCCGAAACTTCTCTCCAACAACAACGCCTTTGCGATTTTGCTGGGTGTGATTGCCTCGGCGATTATGTCTTGTCTGTTTATGATGAAGCGGAAGAAGGAACTTTTGGTAAAAGAAGAGGTGGAATATTCTGATTATCTCGAGCCTTGCGGGACGGAAGTTTTGCGGGAATCTTAATTTGTGAAAAACCGTTTTTTTGCCTTTTCAAATCAATTCTTCTGTGGTAAAATAATGTCGGCTATGGGGATTTTTGGATAGTCGGAGGGTTCGGAAAATAAGCCGCAACATGCGACACGGAGGATAGATATGGACAATCATCAACTTGAGATTATTGCAAATGAAGTTCGCAAAGGTATTATTTTATCAACACACAGCGCGAAAGCAGGACACCCGGGTGGTTCCCTTTCTGCAGCTGATATTTTTACATATCTTTATTTTGAAGAACTGAATGTGGATCCTAAAAATCCGGAAGCACCGGAGAGAGACCGCTTCGTATTGTCAAAAGGTCATACGGCACCGGGGCTTTATGCCGCATTGGCTGAGAAAGGATTTTTCCCGAAGGAGGATTTGATTACCCTTCGTAAAGTAGGGTCACACCTGCAGGGACACCCCAGTATGAAACATACTCCCGGCGTGGATATGTCCACCGGCTCTTTGGGACAGGGCGTTTCCGCAGCAGTGGGAATGGCTTTGGCAGCAAAATTAGACAACAGAGATTCCAGAGTATATACCCTTCTTGGTGACGGCGAGATTCAGGAAGGACAGGTGTGGGAGGCAGCGATGTTTGCCGGTGCACGCAAACTGGACAATTTGGTAGTGATTGTAGATAACAACGGACTTCAGATTGATGGTAAGGTTGAAGATGTATGTTCGCCTTATCCCATCGGAAAGAAATTTGAAGCGTTCAACTTCCACGTGGTTGAGATGGATGCACATGATTTTGACTCCATTCGCGCTGCGTTTAAGGAAGCAAGAGAAACCAAAGGAATGCCCACAGCGATTGTAGCTAAGAGTATTAAAGGAAAGGGCGTTTCCTATATGGAAAATAATGCTTCATGGCATGGAAAAGCACCCAATGATGAAGAGTGCAAGATTGCGATGGAAGAACTTACGAAAGCAGGTGAAGCATTATGTCAGAAGTAAAGAAGATTGCAACAAGAGAAAGTTATGGACAGACTTTAGTAGAGCTGGGCGCAGAGAATCCGGACATCGTGGTTATGGATGCGGATTTGGCGGCAGCTACCAAGACCGGTGTGTTCGGGAAAGCATATCCGGACCGATTCTTTGATGTGGGAATCGCAGAAGGAAATATGATGGGTATTGCGGCAGGACTTGCAGCCAGCGGAAAGATTCCCTTTGCCAGCTCCTTTGCCATGTTTGCAACCGGAAGAGCTTACGAGCAGATTCGGAACTCCATCGGTTATCCTAAGTTAAATGTGAAGATTTGTGCTTCTCATGCCGGTATCACCGTAGGAGAAGACGGAGCATCCCACCAGTGTCTCGAGGATATTGCGCTGATGCGTTCCATCCCCGGCATGGTAGTTATGAATCCGGCAGACGATATTGAAGCAAAAGCTGCTGTTCGCGCAGCGGCAGAGTACGAAGGTCCGGTATACATCCGTCTTGGACGTGCAGCAGTGCCGGTAATCAATGACCGCCCGGATTACAAGTTTGAATGGGGCAAGGGCATTAAGATTCAGGATGGCAAGGATGTAACGCTGGTGGCTACGGGAACTATGGTAAACAGTGCCATGGAAGCGGCCAAGATGTTGGAAGCAGACGGCGTCAGCGTAGAGATTTTGGATATCCACACCATTAAGCCTTTGGATGAAGATATGATTATCGAAAGTGCAAAGAAGACCGGCAAGGTAGTTACCTTGGAAGAGCACTCCGTAATCGGCGGACTCGGTTCTGCGGTATGCGAAGCACTGAGCGAAAAGCACCCGACGCTGGTTAAGAAAATCGGTGTATATGATACCTTCGGAGAATCCGGTTCGGCAGCAGTTCTCATGGAGAAATATGAGTTGGACGGAAAAGGGGTATATCGTCAGGTGAAGGAATTTTTGGACGGATTGAAATAAGATAACAAGTGAATTTACCTCTCTCTGTCAATGTGACGGAGGGAGGTTATTTTTTATCCAAATTAGTTCGCAGGGTAAAAGTGAGCGTTTTCTATGGAGATTTAAATTAATCGAATTTTGTGCTATGATAAAAGGTAAGGGTTAAAAAATATGAAATTTTAACGATATAGATGAGAGAGGTTAGAAGAAAATGAAATTAATTTCTTGGAATGTAAACGGCATCCGTGCTTGCATGGGCAAGAATTTTATGGAGTTTTTTGAGGAAGCGGATGCGGATATATTTTGCCTGCAGGAGACGAAGCTGCAGGAAGGGCAGATTGAAATGGAACTTCCCGGGTATCACCAGTATTGGAACTATGCGGAAAAGAAGGGCTACTCCGGAACGGCGATTTTTACCAAAAGAGAGCCGCTGAATGTGACCTACGGTATTGGCGTGGAGGAGCATGATCATGAAGGCCGGGTAATCACGCTGGAATTTGAATCCTTCTATTTTATCACCGTGTACGTGCCCAATTCCCAGGACGGTTTGAAGCGCCTGGATTACCGCATGCAGTGGGAAGATGATTTCCTTGCCTATATCAGGAAATTGGAAGAGACGAAGCCGGTGGTGTACTGCGGCGATTTGAATGTGGCGCACAAGGAAATTGATTTGAAGAATCCCAAGACAAACCGCAAGAATGCGGGATTTACTGACGAGGAAAGAGGAAAATTTTCGGCAGTGTTGGATGCGGGATTTATCGATACATTCCGGTATTTTTATCCGGAGCAGACGGACATTTATTCCTGGTGGTCGTACCGCTTCAGCGCAAGAAGCAAGAATGCGGGTTGGCGGATTGACTATTTTGTGGCATCAGGAAGCTTGAAAGAAAAATTAATCGATGCAAAGATTCACACGGAGGTTCTCGGTTCGGACCATTGTCCTGTGGAACTTTTGCTGGATATGGAGTAGGAGCGGAAGATGATTTCCGGAAGAGCGTTTAAGAAAAAATGCAAAAAGTTCATACGGAATTATCCCTTTATCGGGCTTCTTTTGTGGCTGCTTCTCTTAGGGGCGATTGCCTTTGTAACCTATCTGATTGTATATAATGTTTCCGTGGCCAGACACCAGGATGTGTATGATTCACTTTGGACTACGACGCAGCAGGTAGGAAAGGATATCCGCAACCGGGAAGAGGAAGGCCAGGAAGCCGCAGCGCAGCGGGAATCTCTGGCGATTGCACAGACCCAAAGCGTGGGCGATTACATGTCGGTGGAGGAGTTTTTAAATATTGGTGACAACCGGCAAAACTATGGAAACTATTTCAGCAATATGCTTGACTTTGCGGTGTTAAAGAGTTACAATGCGGATACAATAGCCTATCTATTGATTCCCGACACCCCGGTTTCTTACCCGGTTTTGTGTTCTGACGATAATGATTATTATCTGAATCACAACATAGACGGAAGCGAAGGATACCCGGGTTGCTTATACATAGAAAACTACAATTCACAGGATATGTCGGATGCAATCAATGTCATTTACGGGCACAACATGAGTAACGACACGATGTTCGGAACTCTGAATGAATATGACGATGCGGCTTATCGGGAAGCACACCCGTATGTATTGTTGTATTTTGCGGAGGAAGTCAGAGTATACGAAGTGGTCATCGCGTCGGCGTATTCCAACGAACACCTGCTCAGTGATTGTTTTACCATGCTGGAATCGGGAGGATTCCGGTTTGACGGAATGAACAATGCGGAAGCACCGAGCCTGGTGGCGCGTGTGCAGGAATACGGAGCTTGGGGTGCATACGTAGATGAAGCGGCTGTAACGGCAGATGACCAGCTTCTGGTAATGTCCACCTGCGCAAGCGGAGACATCCGCTACATCGTCGCAGCGAGACGTATCGTATAGAAGCTGATACACGAAAGGGTAAACGGTAATTTAGTATAAAAAACACCAAGAACAGTGAAAAACTGAGGAGGAAATGATTTTATGCGAAATCAATTTTTACAGCAAGTAAGCAAGATTAGCAAAAAGACAAAGCGTGCAATTGCGCTGGGATTGGCAGCGATTGTGACGGTGATGAGTGTAAATCCCATGCAGGCGGTTGCTGCGGGAGAAGTAGTAAAACCTACTGTAAATACTTCAACAGGAGCATTTGAGTATAATGCTGGCGATCTTTTTGGAATGGCTACGCATGTACATTTGTTTGGTAGAACAGTAACGACGACGGTACATACACACGGAAATGTTGTTGCAAACACTGCGAACCTTAGTGGTGGTGTCGGTATGCACAATAATGGTGATAAAATTACCATCGACAATTATCATGAGTGGTCAGTTATTACCGGTAGTTTCACGAATGGTGGAAATAATGAGTGTGACTTTACTTTGGGCTTGCCTGTTCCCGCCAACTTTTCGTGTAGTGGTACGGTCGTTCAGGCTACGTCAGAGGGGAATACGGCGAATATTAATGCAATTAATGCTACATTTACAACTCTTGAAGGATTGAGTAAGAAAATGTCCAATGGAGAAGCATTTGGTGGTATGAGTGTTGCTTCTAATCCGACATTGTCTTGGAATTTTGCAGGTAATGGACGATATATTGAAACTGATCAAGTGGCTCATGTAGATGAGATAGTATACATCAATATTACAGCAGCAGACTTGATGAATGATAAGGATAAAGGGCTTGCAATTAGAGGACTTGATACGACTACAACTAACAGAGGTATTGTTGTTATTAATGTAGATATGAGCGGGTATACATCGGCAAATTTTGAAACGCAAGGTTCGGGAATTATTGGATATAATGGCGCCCAAGCGATAGCTACCGGTGAACATTCGACTTCTGCATTTGGTTCCTGTAGATTGTTGTGGAATTTTTATGATAGCAGTGCGGCTGACCATCTTTATACCGGTTCAATTACATTTGGTACAACAACAATGCACGGAACGATTCTTGCACCGAAAGCAGATGTAACAGTTGGAGCAATTAATGGAAATGTTATGGCGAATTCGGTAACACATACAAACGGAGAATCTCATCGTTTGGATATTGTTCCTTTAACACCTTATGTACAAGCTGGAAGTGCGGAAGTTGAATCTGTTATTTTGAATTTGGATATGGTTGGTGATGACGAAAGCATTTTGTCAAATGGTGCTTCAAGTGATACAAAATACAAAGTGGTCTATATTGATTCCAATAGTACAGAAATAATTGAGATTGATGAGATTGAAGCAACATGGACAGAAAGTAGTAATAGTTATCAGGTAATAATTAATGGTAGGACAACGGCTCCAAACGATTTCCCGGCGGGTGAGTATTATTTCCAGAAAATAGCTGTTCATGCAGGCTATGATAATGGAACGGAAGAAATGGCAGAGAGGTACTATTTCCACGTGAATCAGTATGGACATGTTACATATAAGAATACAAATACACTTACCGGTGCCGTTTCCTATACGACAACACCGTTGATAGATTATCTTTATCAGTCAAATGTTCCAATTACAGACGGAACATCGTTGGAACTTACTTTTGGCTCAACGCCTACGGATGCAGAAGTTCAGAGTATAAAGTATAATGTATATAATACAAATGACGAAGCAAATCCGGTTATTTCAAATATATCTGTAACAGAGAATGGTGGAACATATACGGTAGAAGTTGATTCTACAATGGCGAATGCTAATTTAACGGTAGGACAGAGTTACTATTTGCAACGCGTAGATACACCGACAAATTGGAGCACTGCGGATGGGTATGATAATAGATATGTATTCAACGTTGGAGCAAATGGAACTATTACAGAAGTGTCAACGATGCAGGATAGAATTGTAACAAATAGTGTGGTTAGCGTTCCAATTACAGAGGGAACAGCACTGGAACTCATCTTTGGTTCAACACCTACGGATGCAGAAGTTCAGAGTATAAGGTATAATGTATATAATACGAATGACGAAGTAAATCCGGTTATTTCAAATATACCTGTAACAGAGAATGGTGGAAACTATACTGTGACAGTTACTCAGCAACAGGCAAATACATTGCTGGCGGTAGGACAGAGTTACTATTTGCAACGCGTAGATACACCGACAAATTGGAGCACTGCGGATGGGTATGATAATAGATATGTATTCAACGTTGAAGCAAATGGAACTATTACAGAAGTGTCAACGATGCAAGACAAGATTATAACAAGTTCGAATAACGTGAACAACAACAGCGGTTCCAACAACAGCGGTTCCAACAACAGCGGTTCCAACAACAGCGGTTCCAACAACAGCGGTTCCAACAACAGCGGTTCCAACAACAGCGGTTCCAATAACAGCAATACCACCAACACCACTAACACTACAAACACTAACACTACCACCACACCTTCCGAAAACGGTGTGCCTGTTACAACAGATGGTTCTGCAGCAGGCGGTGATGCAACAGTTACGACGGGTGGTTCAGCGGACGGTTCTGCGACCGGCGGTGACGCTACAGCAACCGGAGGCGGAGATGCTTCTGCAACCGACGGTGATTCTGATATGATGACTTCTGCTGATACGGGAGAATTCAATGCAGGCGGTGTATTTGCCGGATATGTGGGAATACTTGTTATGGCAGCGGTAGTTTACATGGTTGCAAAGAAAAAAGAACAGAACTAATAAAGATAAAGCGATGACGAAGAGAGTAAGCAGATGAAAGTTCTTCAGAGAAGGTTTCCGGACATCAGAAGATGCGGGCTGTGAGAAACCGGACGGAAGTTTGCCGAAGATGGCTTCTGAGCGGCGCACCGAGCCGAAAGGTAAGGCTGCGATGGGTTCGCCCATTATAGCGAGCGGGTTTTATGGAACCCATAGAGGCAGAGGTCGCGAGGCCTTTGCGAAGAGAAGTGGTAACACGGCTTATGAGTCCGTCTTCTTACGGGAAGGCGGACTTTTTATTGTTTTACTGAAAAGTTTTGATTGAAAGGAAGGCAAGAATTATGGAAAACAAAGGAAAGTATTACATCACAACGGCAATTGCTTATACTTCCGGCAAGCCCCACATCGGCAACAGTTACGAAATCGTGCTTGCGGACGCAATTGCCCGTTACAAGAGAAAGGATGGCTATGATGTTTGGTTTCAGACCGGAACCGACGAACATGGTCAGAAAATTGAATTGAAGGCTGCGGAAGCCGGCGTAACGCCCAAGGAATTCGTTGACGGCGTGGCAGGAACCATCAAGGATTTGTGGGATTTGATGGACACTTCTTATGATTATTTTATCCGTACCACGGACGATTATCATGAGAAACAGGTTCAGAAGATGTTCAAGAAATTCTATGACCAGGGCGATATATATAAGAGCTCTTACGAGGGACTTTATTGTACACCCTGCGAATCTTTCTGGACGGAATCCCAGCTGGTAGAGGGAAAATGTCCGGACTGCGGCAGAGAAGTGAAGCCGGCCAAGGAAGAAGCATACTTCTTCAAGATGAGCAAATATGCGGACCGTTTGATTGAGCACATCAACACCCATCCGGAATTCATTCAGCCGGTATCCAGAAAGAATGAAATGATGAACAACTTCCTTCTTCCGGGGCTGCAGGACCTTTGCGTGTCCAGAACCTCCTTTAAATGGGGAATCCCGGTAGATTTTGATGACAAACATGTGGTATATGTATGGCTTGACGCCCTCAGCAACTACATCACCGGTATCGGTTATGACGTGGACGGTAACAGCACGGAGCAGTATGCAAAGAACTGGCCGGCAGACCTTCACCTCATCGGAAAGGACATCATCCGTTTCCATACCATTTACTGGCCAATTTTCCTGATGGCACTGGGCGAGCCCCTTCCGAAGCAGATTTTCGGACACCCTTGGCTCCTGCAGGGCGATGGCAAGATGAGCAAATCCAAGGGAAATGTGCTTTATGCCGATGACCTTGTAAACTTCTTTGGCGTGGATGCAGTGCGCTATTTCGTACTTCACGAGATGCCTTTTGAAAATGACGGAACCATTTCCTGGGAACTTATGGTAGAACGAATCAATTCCGACCTTGCCAACACCCTGGGAAATCTGGTGAACCGTACCATTTCCATGAGCAACAAATACTTTGGCGGCGTAGTGGAAAATACCGGCGTGGCAGAAGCTGTAGATGAAGATTTGAAGAGCGTGGTAACCGGCGGCTACCAGAAGGTATCCGAGAAGATGCAGTCCCTCCGCGTGGCCGATGCCATAACAGAGATTTTCGCAATCTTCAAGCGTTTGAACAAATACATCGACGAGACCGAGCCCTGGGTACTTGCCAAGGATGAGGCAAAGAAAGACCGTCTTGCAACGGTGCTCTATAACCTGACAGAAGGCATTATGATTGGCGCTTCCTTATTGGAGCCCTTTATGCCGGGTACCGCAAAGAAAATTGCGGAGCAGTTAAATGACAGCATCCGTGAATTTGATACCTTGGGAAGCTTTGGTGCATACAAGAGCGGAAACAAGGTTGTGGAAAAACCGGAGATTTTATTTGCCAGATTGGACGTAAAGGAAGTCGTGGAAAAGGCAGAAGCGATGTTTGAAGCAAGAAAGCCAAAGGAAGAAAAGCAGGAGGAAGAAGTCGTGGAAAACGTGATTGATATTGAAGCAAAAGAAGAGATTTCCTATGATGATTTTGCAAAAATGCAGTTCCAGGTAGGAGAAATCATTAAGTGTGAGGAAGTGCCCAAGTCCAAGAAGCTTCTTTGCTCTCAGGTGCGTATCGGCAGTCAGGTAAAACAGATTGTATCCGGAATCAAGCAGCACTACAGCGCAGAAGAAATGGTGGGTAAAAAGGTAATGGTACTTGTGAACTTAAAGCCCGCAACCCTGGCAGGTGTAGTTTCCGAAGGTATGCTTCTTTGCGCAGAAGATGCTGAAGGCAAGCTGGCTCTTATGACACCGGAAAAAGAAATGCCGGCAGGAGCAGAGATTTGCTAGTAAATAATCCGGGGCTTACGTATGAAATCCGGCCGTTGGCGAAGGAAGAATGGGAAGAGGCCATGGCGCTTGCCTGGCGGACCTTCAAAAAATTTGAGGCCGATGAATACGGACGGGAAGGCACGGAAAGTTTTTTGAATTTTATATCGGACACCACGCTGTTTAAAGTCTTTTTAAACGGCGGCTACAAGGTGTTTGTAGCGGTGGAAAACGGCAAAATCATCGGGCTGATTTCCCTTCGGGATACCAATCATATTTCCCTCCTGTTTGTGGAAGAAGAGTACCACAAAAAAGGCGTGGGGCGAAATTTAATTGTGTATTTACGGGAGTATCTGAGGACCCGGGAGCATTTGCACTGGTGCACGGTCAACGCGGCTCCCTATGCCGTGGAATTCTATTATCGTCTTGGTTTTTTCAAAATCGGTGACGAGATGGAAAATGACGGAATCCGCTATACGCCCATGAAAATAATGGATGCATAAGCAGTGCATAAGCAGAAAAAGGCGTTTTCGTCAATTTGACAAGGAAATGGAAAATTTGTTGTCATTTTGACGGAAGCGCTAATTTTTTATTTCTTTTGTAGGCATTTTACACAATCCGAATTTACAGTTTTTTCACAACCGGATAATAGACAGAAACCGGGATTTCTTTTATACTAGATGCTAGATGTGCTATCGATGCACAAAATTAATCACAATTATATTTAGGAGGCAAAAAAATGGCAAGTTTATCATTGAAAAACATCTGCAAAGTATATCCTAACGGATTCGAAGCAGTAAAGAATTTCAATCTTGAAATCGCAGATCAGGAATTCATCATCTTCGTTGGACCTTCCGGATGTGGTAAATCTACTACACTTCGTATGATCGCAGGTCTTGAAGATATCAGTTCCGGTGAATTAAGAATCGGTGACAGATTAGTTAACGACGTAGAACCTAAGGACAGAGATATCGCGATGGTATTCCAGAACTACGCGTTGTATCCTCATATGTCTGTTTATGATAACATGGCGTTCGGACTTAAACTTAGAAAAGTTCCCGCTGATGAAATCGACAAGATGGTAAAAGAAGCAGCTAAGATCCTTGACCTTATCTCTCTTCTTGACCGTAAACCGAAGGCTCTCTCCGGTGGTCAGAGACAGCGAGTTGCTATGGGTCGTGCTATCGTTCGTAATCCTAAGGTATTCCTTATGGACGAGCCTCTTTCCAACTTGGATGCTAAGCTCCGTGTACAGATGCGTATCGAGATCGCTAAGTTGCACCAGAGACTTGGTACCACCATCATCTACGTAACACATGACCAGACAGAGGCTATGACTCTTGGTACCAGAATCGTAGTTATGAAAGATGGTGTTATCCAGCAGGTAGACACACCTCAGAACTTGTATGATAAGCCCGCAAACCTCTTCGTTGCAGGTTTCATGGGATCTCCTCAGATGAACTTCCTTGATGCAGTTGTAGAAGTACAGGGTGAAACAGCATACCTCAAGATTGCTGATCGTTCCATTCCTCTTCCTCCTGCAAAATCCAAGAAGCTTATCGAAGGCGGCTACGACGGACAGACCGTAACATTCGGTATCCGTCCGGAAGATGTATATGATAGCGAAATGATGGTAGAGGCTTCTCCTCTCAGCACATTCGAATCTACAATCAAAGTATACGAGTTGCTTGGTGCAGAAGTTTACTTGTACTTCGATCTTGAAGAGTTCCCGATGACTGCAAGAGTTGATCCCAGAACTACAGCAAGACCCGGAGATGTTGTTAAGTTCGCATTCGATATCGATAAGATTCACGTATTCGATAAAGAAACAGAACAGAGCATCACAAACTAATCCTAAATATAACGAACATACAGGGCTGTCGGATTTTCCGGCGGCCCTTTTTGTGCGGGTTGTTATTTTGTGCTCGGCCGCCTTGCATAGCTTGGCCGCCTTGCATCCGGGGAATCCCGTGGCTACTCCGAATTCTGACCCTTGCAAAGAAATGGGGGATGTTTTATCATTAGAGAGAGAATTGGCGGAAAGGAATATCGTACATGTTATTTGAAAAAATGCTGAAAAGCGGCATGGAAGATTTGAAAAATATAACCAAAGCAGATTTTTATATTTGGGACAATGAGGGAAACGAAGTGGTGGCTACGACGCCGGATGCCTGTCCGGAAAAAACTTTGTTGCAGAGTTTTTCCTCGTCTATGGCGGAGTGTCAGGACGTGTCAGGCTATCATTTTTTGAAGGTGAAATGCGCGGATGACGGGGAATATGTTCTGGCGGTTAACGCATACGGTACGGATGCCCGGCTTTTGGGCCGTGTGGCGGTCAGCGAAATGATTCATTTGCATAAGGCCTGCAGTAGTGAGATGGACAGGGACGGATTTTTTCAAAGCCTTTTTACGGAGCGGATGCCGGAAGGCGATTTGTGTAAAAATGCAGAACAATTGGGAATTTCCCTGGGCGGAGAACGATGTGTGTTTCTTATCGAAGTAGCCAAGGAATCCCAAAGCACAGCGAAAGAACTTTTGCAAAACATGTTCTCGGAAGAGGAAGAGGATGTCGTCACGGCCATCAACGAGAAGAACCTGATTTTGGTAAAGCAGGTATCCGGAGTCCGGGAAGGCGACATTTGCGGACAGTGCGCCCGGGAAATTGTGAGTATGTTAAACACCGAGCTTATGGTGAAGGGCCGGGTGGCGTACGGGACCGTGGTGAAGGCGCTGGAAGATGTGGTGCGCTCCTACAAAGAGGCAAAGGTGGCTTTGGAAGTGGCACAGATTTTTTATGAAGACCGTCTGATTGCGGATTATTCCGCTTTAGGTATCGGCCGGTTGATTCATCAGCTGCCGAAGAACCTGTGTGAGATGTTTATCGCGGAAGTATTCGGCGACAACAAAATTCTGGAGTTGGAAGAAGAGGAACTGACCATTATAGAAAAGTTCTTTGAAAACAACCTGAATGTGTCAGAGACGGCCAGAGAGCTGGTGCTTCATCGGAATACCCTGGTATACCGGCTGGAGAAACTGCAAAAATATATCGGTCTGGATATCCGCCGGTTTGACGATGCCATGACGTTTAAGATTGCCATGATGGTGGCAAGGTATGTAAAATATTTGGAAAAATAAGGAATAAACCAATGGGACCCCGCATAAAATGTATAGACAGGCAGGAGGGGTAGCATTGGTTTATTTTGATAAAAAGGTATATTACATAGATTATTATGAGAATGATGTAAAACGAGGCAACGGCGGATTTGTTAGTTTGACCTTTAAGGAGGACGAGTGTCTGGTGCATGTAGGCATCCGGAATTTGCCGACGGAAAGTTCGCTGATTTGCAGGTGGTTTGGAATCAAAGACAGCCGGCGCATTTTTCTGGAAGAGATTAGTGTGAACGGTGGCAAGGCGGATTTTGTCCGTTGCTATAAAAAGGACAGGCTGGGCCGGAAGGAAGTTGACATAGAAGAATTGGACGGCTTCTATTTTTCCTTGGGAAACCGGAAGTGGGGAAGTTGCTTTTCCGGTGAATTGCAAAAGGATTTGCGAATCATCAATCTGGATGATGAAAAGGAAGAGCGGGAGCTTATGGCTGCGGAGAAGAGGGCAGAGGACGCGCAGGAGAAGAAGACAGAAGGCGCGGCGGAGAAAAGCCGTGAAAAGGGCAGAGGAGAAGCCGCGGAAGAGAACGGAAACGAAGCCGGGGAAGAACCCTGTGGCGCGGCAGGGGAAGCGGAGCAAGTGGATTCTGCGCCGGAGTATGTCGGCAGGACGAGCTGGGAGGAATTGCTGAAAACCCACCAGCGGATTCACCCCTTTGAAGAACAGGGGGATTATATCAGCATCAATCCCTTTACATTGAAACTATTGGCGCCGCAGTACCGGAGCCTTAGTAATAACAGTTTTCTGTTGCACGGATTTTATAATTACCGGCATTTGATTTTGGGATATTACCGAGACATGAAACGGGAAGGATTTTATATCGGCGTGCCGGGCACATTCCATGAAAAAGAGCAGATGGTGGCAGAGATGTTTGGATTTGAAGGGTATGAACCCTCCGGTCCCATCGGATATTATATGCGGCGGGTCGAGTTTTAGGTCAGTCGTTATCTACGCCCCGCAGCACTGCGCCGGGGATGTACTTCCTCGCACACAAAAGAAATTCCTGCAATTCCTCCCGGGAAAAGGCGGAAAGCCGGCAGTTGATTTCCTGCATTTTGGCAAGAATCCGCTCGCTTTCTTCGTAGGATTGTAAAAAATACCGGTCGGCAGGAGCAATCCGGCTTGCAAGGGCGTCCATATCCTCTAAGGTGTGGATGCCTTTTACCAGTGTGGTACGAAATTCAAATGAAACGCCCGAAGATTTCAGCAAATCAATGGAGCGTTCGATGCCGGAAGTATCCATGTCCGGGATGCCGCAGGCAACACCGTAGCGCGGGATGGATGCTTTGATATCCATGGCCACATAGTCAAGGAGCTGTTCCCGGAGCAAATCAGAAAGCACCTCCGGGCGAAAACCGTTGGTGTCTAATTTTACGGCGTAGCCCAGGTCTTTCACATTGCGGATAAAGTCTGCCAAATCCGGCTGTAGCGTCGGCTCTCCGCCGGTGATGCAGATGCCTTCCAAAATATTTCGGCGTTTTTTCAGGAACCGGAAAATTTCTTCTTCGGAATAACTTGATACTTCCGTTTGTAGCACCAAAGAGCCGTTCTGGCAAAATGGGCAACGGAAATTACAGCCCGGGGTAAAGACCGTGCAGGCAAGTTTGCCGGGATAATCCAATAATGTGGTTTGCATAAATCCTGAGATGTTCATTGCTTTTTCCTATTCCTTGGTTTATGATTGAGAAGAACTCGTTCTGCGTATATTATACGGCGCAGGGCGGGATTATGGCAAGAGCCGGAAGGTGGGATCTACTTGAAGAAGGATAAAGCGGCGGCAAAACAGGCGGCCCGGGAGCAAAAGGAAGCGGAACGTTTGCGCCGGGAGCGTTTGCAGCAAAAACAGGATGAAAAATATATGCGCCAGGCAATTACCCAGGCAAAAAAAGCAGAGAAAATCGGTGAAGTTCCCATCGGGTGTGTCATTGTTTATGACGGAAAGGTTATCGGACGGGGATATAACCGTCGTAAGATTGACAAAAATACATTGTCCCATGCGGAGCTGACGGCGATTCGTAAGGCCAGCAAAGTGATGGGGGACTGGCGATTGGAGGAGTGCACGCTGTACGTAACTCTGGAGCCTTGCCAGATGTGCGCCGGTGCCATTGTGCAGGCACGGATTCCCCGGGTGGTAATGGGATGCATGAATCCCAAGGCCGGATGCGGAGGGTCCATTCTGAACCTGCTGGAGATGAAAGAATTTAACCATCAGGTGGATGTTACCAGAGGGGTTTTGGAAAGCGAATGCAGTCGCATTTTGACGGATTTTTTCGCTTCTCTCAGAAAACGGTTAAAGACAGAGAAGGAAACTTGACAAAGCAGACGGAAAAAGGATATACTAGTAGCACCGTGCAGCCGGGGAGGTAGCGGTTCCCTGTACCCACAATCCGCTTGGTGGGGGTGATGGTTTGCCGAGGGTTAATGACCTTTATGGCTGCCCTATATAAGTGATGTTGATATCCGGGTCTTGCGCAATATGTGCCTGCGAACCGTGTCAGGGTGGGAACGCAGCAGCACTAAGCGGGATTTCATATGTGCCGCGAGGGTGCCTGGATGGAGTTAACTGTATAGGTAACGCGTACTGGTGTCGCTCGAAGCAGACCGCACGGTTTTAAATTTTCAGATTAAAAGCCCGTTACAGGGGCTTTTTTTGATGGGTTCTCTGTGCTTTGTGAAATAAACAGAGGCGCGGGAATTGTGCAAACCTAACAAACAATCGCCTCGGCAATCCTTTTTGCTTGGGAAATATTGACGAAAAAACTTTTTTTTCGTAAAATATGGCGTAGGAGGGTTTTTGCCTAGGGCGCAGACGGTCTTTTTTGAAGGCGGACGGCACAGGCAGAAAAGAAAGGATGGGTATTTACTATGAAAAAGACAGCAAGAAATCTGGTTGCCTTTGTATTGGCTGCGGTTATGGTATGCATTATCGCACTTCCTGCGCAGGCATCCAACGCGGCGGTATTTGCGCCGGTATTTGACAGTACATATTATGCGGAGAAATATGCGGATTTGCGTGCCGTATTCGGTACGGATGAAGCATTGCTCTTTAATCATTTCCTGACCTGCGGTATGGCAGAAGGTCGTCAGGGAAGTGCCGAATTCAATGTATTTGTTTATCAGGAAAAATATGCGGATTTGCGCGCGGCATTCGGCGATGATTTGGTATCTTATTACATGCATTATATTACCAACGGTAAGGCAGAAGGACGTACTGCGACCGGCGGAGCATCCGGAAGCAGCGGGGCAGCAGCACCCACCACGACCACAACTACGTCAACTGCAGGCAGCGCTCATCCCATGTTTACGGATGCACAGTGGGCATATGCCAATGAGGTAATTGCATTGGTAAATCAGCAGCGCGCGGCTTATGGTCTCGGACCGGTCACTGCAACTTACGAACTCAGCAGTGCAGCCCAGGCGAGAGCAGTCGAGACAGTGACATTGTTCTCCCACACCAGACCGAATGGTTCCTCTTGCTTTTCCATTTTCCCGACCTACGGAGTTTCTTACCGTTGTGCAGGCGAAAACATTGCAGCAGGACAGGATACCCCGGCAGAGGTAGTGAACGCGTGGATGAATTCCCCGGGACACAGAGCCAATATTTTGAACGGTAGTTTCAATCACATGGGAGTCGGATGCTACAATGCCAATACCATTTACGGTATTTATTGGACGCAGATGTTTACCAACTAAGAAATAACGAGAAACACAGAGTCTCCGCCCGGGTTGAACCGAGCGGAGATTTTTTGCAGGCTTTTGCCCTATTCTATTCGACAAAAAAAGCAGAATCGTGTATGATAAGATGAGTGGGTAAAAGTTGTACTTTTGGGAAGGAGATTTTTATGGGAAAGAAAGCTACAAAAGCAGTAGGGAATATGTATTATGATGCGAGATGCGAAGCCTTGAAAAATAACGAGGCCTTCAGCAGCCGAGAGGGAGCATCGGAAGTACTTCATATTGAGCGGACCCGCCTTGCCAATATCGAGCTTGGGAACATTACGCCGTACCCGGAAGAGGTAAAGTGCATGGCGAAGGAATATAACATGCCGGAGCTGTGTAATGCGTATTGCGCCAATGAGTGTCCCATCGGAAAGGGTACCGTTACGGAGGTAAGGATGGATGACTTTGACCGTCTTTCCCTCATGGTGCTGGGCTCATTGCAGGATATCGACCGCATCCGGGAATCCCTGATTGAAATATCGGAAGACGGTGTTATTGAAGAAAATGAGATGGGGCAGTTTAATGATATCATCGATTCTCTGGAAAAAATTGCCACCAACGCGCAGGCACTGAAACTGTGGGCGGAGAAGAATATCAGGTTTGAGTAGAATGAAATGAAACAAATGAAAAGCAGGATGCCGAATCGGTATCCTGCTTTTTTCGCGGAGAGCATGGGATTTGAACCCACGGTGCCCCTTTCGAGGCACACGGCTTTTCGAGAGCCGCACCTTAAGCCACTCGGACAACTCTCCGGATGAGGCATTCGCCTCCTTGTCCATTATAAAAGAAAGCAGATTTCAATGCAAGTCTATACTTGTGAGATAGGGGAAAATAGAGTATAATTAAACGGAATGTGGGGATTTCTATCTATTGATAAGGAGGTTACAAATATGTTGAGAATCGGTATGTTGACCAGTGGTGGAGATTGCCAGGCATTAAATGCGGCTATGCGAGGTGTTGTAAAGACAATTTACAACAAGAGCAAAGAAGAAGTAGAGATTTACGGATTTCTTTCCGGATATAGAGGACTTATTTACAGCAATTTTAAGATGCTGACCAGCGCGGATTTTTCCGGCATCCTTACCAAGGGTGGCACGATTTTGGGAAGCTCCAGAACGCCCTTCAAAACCATTGAAGAGCCGGATGAAAACGGTGTGGATAAAGTAGAAGCCATGAAGCATACGTACCACAAATTAAATCTGGATTGCCTTGTGGTGCTGGGCGGCAACGGTACGCACAAGACCGCCAACCTTCTTCGTAAGGAAGGACTTAATGTTGTTACGCTTCCCAAGACCATTGACAATGATCTTTGGGGTACGGATATGACCTTCGGGTTCCAGAGCGCGGTTAATATCGCCACGGATGTTATCGATTGCATCCATACGACTGCAGATTCTCACGGACGGGTTTTCATCGTGGAAGTTATGGGACACAAGGCCGGTTGGCTGACCTTAAATGCAGGTATGGCCAGCGGTGCGGATATCATTTTGATTCCCGAAATCCCTTATGATATTGACAAAGTCATTGCGGCTATCAAGAAAAGAGAGGAAAACGGCAGCCGTTTTACCATCCTTGCCGTAGCGGAAGGTGCTCTTTCCAAAGAAGATGCAGCCCTTTCCAAGAAAGAATACAAGAAGAAAAAAGAAAAGAGCCGGTTCCCCAGCGTGTCTTATGAAGTGGCAGACGAAATTGCCCAAAAGACCGGACTGGAAGTGCGTGTGACCGTTCCCGGACATATGCAGCGCGGCGGAAGCCCCTGCCCTTATGACAGGGTGTTTGCATCCCGTCTCGGTTCCGAAGCGGCGGCCCTGATACTTAAAGGGGAATACGGATTTATGGTCGGTTATAAGAACCGTGAAATTGTTAAGGTGCCGTTGGAAGAGGTAGCGGGGAAATTAAAAACCGTTTCTCCCGACGCCACGATTGTAAAAGAAGCGAAAATGCTGGGCATTTGTTTTGGTGACTAGTGTTTTTGGAAGTAGGAGATACCAATGTCATATACAGCCTTATACAGAAAATTCCGGCCGGAATGTTTTGAGGATGTAAAAGGTCAGGACCCCATCGTCACGACCTTAAAGAATCAAATTAATTTGCAGCGAATCGGACATGCCTACCTGTTTTGCGGTACCCGGGGTACCGGCAAGACAACCATCGCAAAGATTTTTGCAAAGGCGGTAAACTGTGAGAATCCAAAGGACGGAAGTCCTTGCGGAGAATGTGCGGTGTGCCGTTCCATTGCCAAAGGAAACAGCATGAATGTGGTGGAAATCGATGCGGCTTCCAACAACGGTGTGGACAGCATCCGGGAAATTGTGGAAGAAGTTTCGTATTCGCCGGTGGAAGGAAAATATAAAGTATATATTGTGGACGAGGTTCATATGTTGTCACTGGCAGCCTTTAATGCGTTGCTAAAGACGCTGGAAGAACCGCCTTCCTATGTAATCTTCATTCTGGCAACGACGGAGATTCATAAGATTCCCATTACCATATTGTCCCGCTGCCAGCGGTATGATTTCAAACGGATTTCCATTGACACCATAGCGGACAGAATGCGGGAACTTACGGATGTGGAAGGTGTCAGCGTAGAAGAGGCTGCGCTGCGTTATGTGGCCAAAGTGGCAGACGGTTCCATGCGGGATGCCTTAAGTCTTTTGGACCAATGCATTGCATTTCATTACGGCAAAGAACTTACTTACGATATGGTGCTGGACGTACTGGGAGCGGTGGATACGGAAGTGTTTAGCCGGATGCTCCGCTGCATTATTAAGGATGATATTATCGGCGCCATACAGATGCTGGAGCAAATCATTATGCAGGGCCGGGAACTGGGACAGTTCGTGACGGATTTTACCTGGTACTTACGAAATCTGATGCTTCTCAAATCTTCTTCGGGAGAGAATGCCAGAGAGGTTTTGGGCATCGGTACGGAGCATCAAAAGCGCTTGGAGGAAGAGGCAGAGATGCTGGAACTCCCCGTGATATTTAGGTACATTACCATCTTTTCCGAATTGTCGGAGCGTCTTCGTTATGCGTCCGGCAAACGGATTTTGATAGAGATGACGCTGATTAAGCTGTGTCGTCCCCAGATGCAGGCGGATGTGGATTCCCTGCATGACCGGGTGCGCAAGGTGGAAGAGAAAATGGAAAACGGTATTCCGGTTACCATGGTGCAGGGCGGCGGTGAAGTCATGCAGGAAGCGGTGGCAGAAAAGAAACCGGTGCCGGCAGCGATTCCCGATGATGTGCGGCAGATTGTAAAAGAATGGCCGAGAATCGTAGGGATGACGGATATGCTTACCAAGTCGATTCTTGGCAAGGCAAAATTGTCCCTTGGTGCGGAGAATCAGCTTCTCATTTGTTTCGGGGATAAGATTCAGGCCAATCAGATGAAATTGCCGGAGAAACTGCAGGAGATTGATCTTCTTCTGGAGAATTATTCCGGAAAGAGAGTGCCCTTTGAAATTCGGGAATTCAATCAGGCACAAAGCTTTGACAGGCAATTTGCGGATTTAAGTTCTGTTATTTGCATAGATATTGAAGAAGAATAAAAAGAAAACGGAGGAATGAAACATGGCAAGAAGAGGCGGCTATCCCGGAGGAGCAATGCCGGGAAATATGAATAATCTGATGAAGCAGGCCCAGAGAATGCAGCGTCAGATGGAAGAGAGCCAGAAAGAAATGGAGACCAAAGAATTTACGGCTAAGGCCGGCGGCGGAGCAGTAGAGGTAACCGTGACCGGAGCCAAAGAAGTGGTTAAAGTAGTATTGGCAGAAGAAGCGGTAGATCCGGATGATATCGAAACATTGCAGGATATGATTGTGGCGGCAACCAATGAGGCACTGCGCCAGGCAGAGGAAGCTCACAATCAGATGATGAGCAAGATGACCGGCGGCATGAATTTGGGAGGACTTCCTTTCTAATGGATTTTTATAGCGGTGATATCAACAAGTTGATTGAAGAGTTGGCGGCGTTGCCCGGAATCGGGGCAAAATCGGCGCAGCGGATGGCTTTTCACATCGTGAATCTCCCTCACAGCAGGGTAAAACGATTGTCGGAGGCAATTATCGGCGCCAAGGAGCATGCGAAGTATTGTCAGTGCTGTTGTACCTTGACGGACAGCGACCTTTGTCCGGTGTGCGCCAACGAAAAGAGAAACCACGGTGTGATTATGGTGGTGGAAAATCCAAGGGATTTTATTGCATATGAAAAAACCGGAAAATACGATGGTGTATATCATGTGCTTCATGGCGCGATTTCGCCGATGAACGGAATCGGGCCCGGGGATATTCGTCTGAAGGAACTAATCGAACGTCTTAAGGGAGACGTGGAGGAATTGATTATTGCAACCAATTCCAGTTTGGAGGGGGAGACGACAGCAATGTACATCAGTAAACTGGTTAAACCGGCAGGCATCAAGGTGACGCGTATTGCCAGCGGCGTACCGGTGGGCGGTGACCTGGAATACATCGATGAAGTGACATTGCTTCGTGCGTTGGAAGGACGAACAGAATTATAACCGGAGGGAAGAACAGTGGCAGTCAGTAAGGAATTATTTGGAAGGACCCGCGACGGGAAAGAAGTGTATTGCTTCGCAATTGAAAACAAAAACGGAATGTGCGCTAAGGTAATTAACTACGGCGCGATTTTGAAGAATTTGTATGTACCCAATGCAAAAGGAAAAGTAGAAGATGTGGTGCTGGGCTATGATAAGCTTTGGATGTATTTCCAAAACGGAAGCTGTTTCGGTTCCACCATCGGTCCGATTGCAAACCGTACCGAAGCAGGTAAGTTCAAACTCGGAAGCAAAGAATATCAGATGCCGGTAAATGATCGGAAAATCAATAATCTTCACACGGATTTGCAGGAAGGTTTCCATAAGCGTGTATGGGATGCGGAGCCGGGAAAACAGTCGGTGACCTTTTCACTTACGAAAAAAGATGGTGAAATGGGACATCCCGGAACCATGAAAGTATCTGTGACCTATGCTTTGACGGATAAGAATGAGTTGAAGATTACATATCACGCAGACACCAACAAAAAGACCGTGATTAATATGACCAATCACTCTTACTTCAATCTGGCCGGACAAAAGAGCAGTTCCATTGAGGATACAAAGCTGACGATTTTTGCATCGGCGTACACACCGGTACGGGAGGATGCGATTCCCACCGGAGAAATTCTGCCGGTAAAGGGAACTCCGATGGATTTTACAAAGGAAAAGAAAATCGGTAAGGATATTCGTGACAGAAAATATGAACAAATCCGTTTTTGCAAGGGATATGACCATAACTGGGTTATTGATGGCTGGAACGGCAAATTAAAATTGGCAGCGATTGCGAAGGATGCGAAAGCCGGACGCAGCATGGAAGTATATACGGATTTGCCCGGTGTGCAGTTTTATGCAGGTAACTGTATCGGCAAAAACATGGGAAAAGAAGGCTATGCCAATGGCAAGAGAAAGGGATTTTGCTTAGAGACGCAGTACTATCCCAACTCCGCCAACGAGAAGAAGTTCCCGCAGCCGATTTTCGATGCGAAGAATCCTTATGACACCACTACGGTATACAAATTTATCTGGTAGCATTTTGTGCGAAAAAAGACGCATAAGTAGCGACCGTATTTGACAAAATGTGCTCCCCGCCTATGCTATATTGAATTCGAATTGATTTCGGAGGAATAGAAAGGCGGGGATTTTATGGAAGAAACGGTAAAACAGCAGACAGAGCAGGAGCCGGCAGGCGCAGAACCGATTCGGTTGCCTAAAAATGTCAGACAAATCGGAGCAATCGAAAAAGAATCCGTAATTTATATTGAAGATTACGTGATGACATATTTGCGCCAAATGATAAAAAAGGAAGGGCTGGTATTCGGCGCGGCTGCTCTTTACGGAAGAACTGTTTTTAAAGGAAAAGAGAAATATGTATTTGTGTCCGGAGCAGTGTTTGCGGAAGACAAGCCTGCAGAAAAGTCCGGCAGCCAGGATATTTTGGAAAATGGTCCCACAAAATATATGGTGAGAGAGTTTCGGGAGAAAAAGGAAAAGTATTTTGCGGATATGGATCCGGTGGGAATCGCTATTTTACATAATGAAAACAAGCGGATACCGGATGCCTGGATGACGAAAGGGAAGATGCTTCCTTATCTGGGCAGAGGCGCTGTGTTAATGACTATGGATGCAGATGAATGTGAACCGGAGTTGTCCTTCTATTTGGAAGATGGCGTGGAGACGCAAAGCGGATACTATATTTATTATGAAAGAAACGAAGTGATGCAATCCTTTCTGGTGGAATGGCATGAAGGGGAGCAGCTTCCCATGGATAGAGAAAAAGAGGATTTTGCCGCCGGTTCCTGCCGGATGGTGATGAATGAAAGAAAAGAAAAACGCATACAGGAAAAAGAAGATTCTTATGTTTCCGCCAGCGGACTGATTATGTTGGTGGCGGCCTGTATCATCGGAATCGTAATTGTGAATCAGCACAACGAGCGGCAGAGCGTAGCTACAGTTTCCGCCAACCAGGAAACTGCCATGGCTGAGGATGTTGCGGGCTACGAAGTGGAAGTGATTTCCGAAAATGAATTGTTTGGAACGATTTCGGTAAGCGAGGCAAATGTTGCAGCTACCGACGCAAATGTAGTCGATGCAAATTCCGGGGACATCGACGCCGGGGAAGGAAGTGCCACTGATGTAAATCTTGACGGTGCTGATGAAGCAGTTGCCACCGACGAAGTAGCGGCCACCACCGAAGCAGTTGCCGCCGATAACGGGGAAACTGCCGAAGTGACGGAAGTGCAGCCGGAGGTGTCCGAGGTTGCAGAAGCAGAGCCGGTAATTTCCGATGCAGGTTCCATGGAAAATTTGGGAATGATGGAGTACACCATTGAACCGGGAGATACCTTGGAAACGATCTGCAGAAGGTATTACGGTGACATTACCCGAGTGGAAGAAATTTGTGAATTGAACAATATTGACAATAAGGATACAATTTTGTACGGACAGACCATTATACTGCCGTAATATCCGTGCGGGATACAAAGGATTGGAGTCAGAAATGAAAAGTGGCGATCAGAAAAATACGAAAAAGGCATCCGTGGACAGAACGACGTTTCGTAAGAAAATCATGGCGCATCGAATGCAGGTTTTTGGAGGCGTGGCGGCAGTGGTAATTGCAGTTGTTGTGATTATCATTGTATGCAGGGTGTCTTTTTTGAATCAGGTTTATACTGGGTACGAAGTAATTAGTACGGTTCCGAGGCAATATGTGGAAACCTCCACCATTGTCAGTTTCGGGAACGGTTTTTTGACGTACAGTGCGGACGGTATCCATTGTACGGATGCGAAGGGCAATGATGTCTGGAGCTTCCCGTATGAAATGCAAACGCCTATGGTCGAAGTAAATGGTAATTATGCTGCTGTAGCTGACTACAACGGCAGAAGTATTTATGTGTTCAATGCCACCGGTGAAATCGGTACCATTCAGACTGCGGGTCCGGTGCGTGAAATTGAAATTTCTGCCACCGGCGTGGTCCTTTCTGTAGAAGACGGAGGGGATGTAACACCGGTGCATTTGTATTACTATGACGGACGGGAAATTGCGTCCTACAGAACAACTATGTCCAAGAGCGGTTATCCACTGGCACTGGGGATTTCCGACAACGGCAAATTAGTAGGAGTTTCTTATTTATATTTGGACAACGGTGTTTTGACATCCAAGGTGGCATTTTACAATTTCGGCGAGGTCGGACAAAATGAAACAGATAATCTGGTAAGCGGATATGATTACCAGGGAGCGTTGGTTCCGGTGGTGGAATTTTTGAGTGATTCCACAGCGTTTGCGGTGGCAAATGACCGGATTGTATTTTTCCGCGGCGGCGAACGACCCACCGGCGTGGCAGATATTTTGCTGCATGAAGAAGTGCAGTCCGTATTTTACGGGGAAGAAAAGGTGGGGCTTGTTTATTTGAATTCGGCAGGCGATACCAAATATAAGATGGAAATCTATGATGCTTCGGGACGGTTGGAAACGACCCTGTACTTTGATATAGAATATGAAGATATTTTCTTCTACGGTGATATGATTGTAATTTACAATGCATCATCGGCCATGATATTTGCAGATAACGGTAATTTAAAATACCAGGGTGATTTTGAAGAAGCGGTTCTTCTTATGATTCCGGCAGGTTCCGGGCAACGTTATATTTTGGTAATGAAGGATGAAATTCAGACGATTATTTTACGATAAAGAATCAAAATACGGAGGATAATGTAATGGAGGATGAAAAGAAAGCAAAAATGCATATGGCAAGTGCACTTTATCTTTTGGCGATGATTGTTTTTGTGGCTGTATGGATGGTTTTGCCGAGGATGGGAGAGAAGGCTCTGCTTTTCGAAGGAATTCGAAGCGCAGTACTTTTCGTCCTTGGTGCCACATGGCTGGTTGCCTTTATCATAAAAACGAGAAAGACGGAAGTCGGTTGGGTTGGAAAAATCTCCGGTTATCTATTTTTGCTGGCAGTTTTGTTTTGGGGTGTACTGATGTTAAAAGATGTGGTTGCGGATTTGGGCACAGACCCGGTGACAATTACATTACATAATACGAATATTGGATATGAGTCCGGAGGAAGAAGGAGTATAAGCACTACGGACCGGTTAACGGGAGAGTGTGGCGGAGAAGATTATCGGTTCCGCATTCATCGCGGTGACTTAACGGATTCCGAACGGAAAAAAATTAAAGAGGAACATCCGGCGATTGAATTATGCTACTACGTAAACAGTGAGGCAATTGTAAGTATTGAAATTTTGGAGGGCTCTGTTTCGGAAACGGAATCGGCAACGGATTGGATGATATCGCCCAATATATCCTTGGCGGAAACCAGTGGTGAGGCGGAAGGAAACACTGCGTCCGGCGCAGAAGAGTCTTTTGAAGAAGTGGATTTTTCCGTCACCGGTGTAGAGGGAGTTTCGGTGGGAGATTCCTGGCAGAGTGCTATTACACAATTCTCTGAAAAAGGCTATTTTGGAGATCCGACCTTTTCGCTTAACTATTATTCGGATTTTGCTACGGCAAGGGAACTGTTCGGTATAGAAGAAGGTCAGTATTGCGTCGTGATGACAAACGGTGAGTACCGAGTTGTGCTGATTTATAATATGGAGACGGAAGTAGTTGAACGCATTCAAACATACCAAATTACAGCAGAATAAAATTAATTAAAATAAATAAAAAAAGGTGTTGACAGAGTAAAAACAGCGTGATAGAATAACAACGTTGCGTCAAACGAAGCAACACAAAGAACCTTGAAAATTGAACAGTAATGCAACCCTGAAAATTTCAAGAGAAATATTCAGA
>SVFE01000034.1 GCA_015057055.1 Lachnospiraceae bacterium
TTAAAGAATTGGAGGCAGTATCCAATGCAGAACATATTTAACCGCGTGAGCACCATGGGGTTTCGAACCTATAAGGTTCCCCATTATGAAACAATATATTGCGGCATGCTGCACGGCTATGCTGTCAGCCTTTTTCATTTTTATTACACCGGGTCGCTCATCTTATGTGTGAATACCGTATTTGCCACGCCGGAGGACGAAGCGGCATTTCAGCAGTTTCTCCTTGACGAGCAGGTAAAGGAACGGTTTCCTATTCAGGGAATCGTAATCAAGGACGACTTTATCCAAATCTCCTGGAAGATTTCAATAGATACGGACCACGAAGAGGATTTCTTTTCCTTTGTCGACTTGGTTTTTCCAAAGCTCTCCGGCTACCATGCCACCAGGGGCGATATTTGCACGGAATGCGGAGAGAAGATTCCGGAAAATGCCGGCTGCTGGTGCCACATTAACGGAAGCCTAACCAAGCACCTTCACCGAAAGTGCTGTGGTCGTCTTGCCCGCAAAGTGCAGCAATACCAGTCCTTTTTTCCCTGCAAAAAAATACCGACCTATAAAGCCGGTATTTTGGGTGCGCTTCTTGCCGTATTTCCGATTTCTTTTCTTTGGGCCTATGTGTTCCGTTTTGCCGAAGGCGGCGTTGTGGTAACAAGCCTTTCCATGGCCGGTCTGGCCTGGTTTGGCTATACGTTTCATGCCGGCTTTCGCGGCAAACTAAAACCTCTTATCTGGCTGGGAGCTTCCCTCCTTGGCATCACCCTTGGGGTATTTTTGCTCCCTCTGTTTGGCAGCGCCCGCCTTTTACCTGCAGACGCAACGCCGGCCTCGGTTTTAATATTTATCAGTTACCTTTGGGTCCTCTTCATGTTCGCAGTCATCGCCATCGTCGAAGGCATTTATTATGCCAATGAAAAACGACTGGGCTATTACGGAGTGCGGATACTGAAATAGCAAGCCGTGCTACGCCGGTTACCTATTTCTAAGATTCCGTTTTTTATAATCAGACATTTTTTTATTTCCGGCAGGATTGTCTATACACTTCCAAAGTGGTATACTTACATGCGAAGGGGGTGGATAAACATGAGTTATCTCGGGAAATGGAAATTTCATTCAATCGGAACGGTGGACGATGAAACAGACGAGAGAGTATGGCTAAATGCAGAAGAATATTTGAATTCTCCCATGCCGTATGTTGATGAAACAGACGAAGACGCTGTTGCGGATGAAATGAAGGAGCGCAAAAAAACCGTCGGCACACTACTTGAGGTATGTGAAGATGGCAAGCTATTTGTTTTAATGCCTTTACCGGAAGGTGTTTCTGTCAAAGAGGCAGAGGATGCAGCACGAGCAGGAATTATCAAACTCCGCGACGGTATGATGACGGACGACCCTTTTACTTGGGAAGAACGCGAAGGCGAACTTTGGGTAAACCTAGGCGGTGCTGACGATTTTATGCAGTTTAGCGGAGATGAAGAGTTCTTAACCATGGTAACTACTCGTTTTGAACGATTCACGTAAAAGGAGGATAAACAATGGCATTTTTTGATTCATTTAAAAATCAGATGGTTTCCCAGTTAAAAAGGGAGGCCACAAAAACAGTAAACAATGCAGCACAAAATGTTTCCCAAAATATTGCAAAGGGAAAAAATCGCACCGAAAGTTTTACTTTTGCTGCCCTTCCTACCAATGTGGAGGAGTTAAAAGCATTGCCGGAGGCATCTTTGGATTCTGCATTTAAGACAACAGCACTTTGTATTGCGGCCTTGTGCAATTTAGAAAAGGATGCAGCTGCAACTTGGGAAATGTTGGACTTCTTAAAAGGACCGGAATCGGTGAATGAACGCGAGAAAGCATTTATTAAAGAACGTCTGGCCGGAAAGCAGTACAAGACTTTTTCGTTTTTCAAGGGAGCAACACCGGAGAACGGATATGTACCCGCATCGCCTTACACCATCACAGTAAATGAAAATCCTTATTCTTTCGATGAAGAAAATTGGGCAACGCTATACGTGACAAGCGGTGGCGCAGACGCTCCAAGACCAGTCAAATTGCGTAGAAAACCTTCTACCAATCAATGGTTTATTAACGAAATTCAATGTCTTTCAGACATCAGAATACCCACGGAACAGGATCCGTGGGCATAAAATAAATCGCATAATTTTATAGGCTAAAAAGGGGCTGTTGCGCCGGCTAAATATTTGCCGAGCAACGCCCTTTTTTTAGTCTTGATTCGCCGCTTTCTCCAGTTCTTCCCGGGCAGCCCAAAACGCTTTCATTACCACAGGATCAAAGTGGGTTCCGGTTTCCTTTTCCATGATTTCATATGCCTTCTCCAACGACATGGCATCTTTGTAGCAACGTTTGGAAAGCAGGGCGTCAAACACATCCGCCACCGCCATGATGCGGGCGCAAAGTGGGATTTCTTCGCCGCTGACCTTATGAGGATACCCTTCCCCGTTCCACCATTCATGATGATAGCCCGCCATTGAAATGGCGATTTTCAGATAACTCATGTCACCCAGATTATCCTCCGCTTTGCTGAGGAGCTTTTCGCCCTCCAAAGCGTGCTGCTTCATAAGGAGAAATTCCTCCTCATCCAACCGACCGGGCTTATTTAAAACCTTATCCGGCACATGGATTTTTCCCATATCATGAAGGGGCGCCGCAACAATCATATCTGCTATGTAGGCATCCGTAAGAATGTCCGGATAGGCATTTTGCTTTTGCATACTCCGGGCAATAATCTCCACATAATCCGCCGTTCTGCGAATGTGTTCCCCGGTATTTTCGTCCCGGTTTTCCACGATATCCGCCATCGTCAGGATAATGTTGTGCTGCATCTTTTGGACTTGCCGGTAAAATTGTTCCTTTTTTGCGCTCTGTTGAAGCAATACAATTACAATAATCGAAACCAAGCTGCCGAAAAACATTTGGAAAATTTCAGGGATGGTAATTAACGACATTGCTTCATACATTGTAGGTAATGTATCCATCGTGAGGGGAACATCTGCCAAAATAAGGAAATGTTCGAGATACATAAATACGCACATAACATACAGATAACATTTTGACAAAGTACTGAGTTCCCCGGGAAATTCTTCCTTGTCACGTTCCCTTTTCTTTGTAATGATGTAATCCCCAATAATACAAATAATTCCTATCAGTACAGATATCATTTTTGAGGCTGTTACCACATCGACCATAGGTCTTATGAGGTACAGAAACACCGCCGTAATAAAACCACTGATGACATCCAAAAAGCTCATTGCCATGAAACCCGAAAGAATCCCTAAAAGACGTCTCTTTTTCCGAAAAAACACTCCCTGAATCACCACAAACAGATATGCCGCTGCAACTACTACCTCATTCATTACAAGACTGAAAAGCAGGAATGCGACACTGCAAATAAACAATACTTTCGTATGCTTCTTTGTCCGTTCCTCCAAAAACACGTGTTTTTGTATAAAATATACGCCCCAGATACCGGCAATAGCGACAAGTAACTCTAATTCTTTAATCCAAAAATCCATTTTGTCTCCTCTGCTTTTTCGTTCCTCATTCCCGCAACCTTATTTTACCATAGATTATTTATTCCGAAAAATACTTTGTGCACAAAAAACGCTTCAAAAAAAACCTCCAAGCCGGTTATGACTTGAAGGTTTACTCGCAATTTTTTGTGGTTTCCGGCCTGTAATTTCCGGCCTGCTTTTGGGCATAACGGATTTATTTTCGACCGAATACTTTTAATTTAAGAACCGCTTTGGAATACACGATTGCCACAATGGTTAACACAAAAGCGATTCCCATAAAAATCATACCTACCCAGTAAGTTGCACCGTACATGCTGGACAGCATAAGGAGTAAAATTCCTACCATGCCATAACAAATCTGCAGAATCAATGCAACTACTGCGGTCATGTAACCAAACCGGTTTTTTGCGTCATTTTCGGTTGCCAGCAAGCCATAGGAAACAGCAGGCAAGGCAAGAAAGATGACTCCGCCGCTCATGAGATAGAAAAACAACGATTGAACCACGATTTGAACTAAAGTAAATGAATTCGTATCGTTTACAAAATACAATACCAGTTGCGCAATATTAAGAATAATCAACAACACAAAAACAGTTAACGGAAATTTTCTTTTCATAATTAAATCCCCCTCTTTCGTAATAAATTTCCTTTTGTTATCTATTCGCCCTCGTCCACATTATACTGTATCTTCCTTATTGCGTCAAATTCTCCGCCCACTGTGCCTCCTTGAAACCTACCAGCACAGTATCCTCTGCCACAACCAGCGGACGTTTTACCAGCATCCCGTTGGACGCAAGCAGCCGAAGCTGCTCCTCCTCACTCATGCTGGGAAGCTTATCCTTCAGGCTCATTTCTTTATAGAGCAGGCCGCTTGTGTTGAAAAATTTCTTCAGGGGAAGCCCACTCTTAACGTGCCATTCCTTCAATTCATCATACGAAGGATTCTCCTCTGCGATGTGACGCTCCTCATATTTTACATTGTGCTCATCCAGCCATTTCTTTGCCTTTTGACAGGTAGAGCATCTTGGATAACAGATAAATAACATTTTGGTTGCCTCCTTTAACTTTTCCATTTGAATCTTATATTCCATCAATCGCAAAAGGTATTGCGGAACTCTTCTATTTCCTAGTTCCCAATCCGTTTCCGTCATATAGGGAATTCCAAAGTACTCGCAAAAATCTTTTCGATTCATTCCCGTACTTTCTCTTAATTTTCTTAATTCTTCTCCCGCTTCCATAATTATACCTCTCTATGCACTGCATAATTCAATAATATACCGATAATTTGCTCTCACATATATAACATCTTTTTTGTTAAAAAACCTCCAAATCTCTAGATGACTTGAAGGTTTACGCTTAATCATTTAATGTTAAAACAGATTTTGCCTTAGAAAGTCATCGTTTACCAAGGGATGAGTTAGCGGATATTCACTTAATTTTTCAGAGGCATTCAAGATACCATCGGATATTCTTTGTGCTGCCTGTGAATTGCAGAGGTCAACGAAAATATAGTATTCTATGTCCAGCAAATCATATTGTGCCGGCTCAGTAAATACTACATTAGGCACGCTCCGCTCTTCTCTCTTTCAGTTTTTCTCTTACTTCATCGATTGTGCTGGTTCGTCCGTCTTGCATCGCCTTATACCCTTCACCAATCAAACGATAAAATTCCAACTTTGCATTTTCTGTTGGTTCAGTTACTTGCTGTATATTTGACATTGCCATACAATCACACCCTTTCTTGGCTATAAATATACCATATTTCTTCGTCCTCAACAATCGCTTATTTCTCAAATTTATTATGATTTGCACCATATCATTTCTTTGCTCACATTTTATGCATTGCATAAACCAATTATACAACTGCTAATTTGTTCAGTCAAGAACTTATCATAAAAAAGAGGCGCCCCATAAGTTTTAACTTAAAGGACTCCCCTATTTTTTACCTGTTTTAATATAACTTTTTATCCACTGTCTTATACAACACTAATTTCCCAATAATCACACAGGTTACCACAATGTGGGCACGGGCGACTGTGGTCATCGTCGTTGCCGCCCGGTATGGTATCCACATTGGCCTTGCACTTCGGGCACTGCTTATACACAATCATTTTGCTTGCCCGCATCCGGACAACTTCCACATATGTATCAAAGTCCCACAAGATTGCTTTGCGAAACGGCGCATTTGTGGTGGCACTGTGCCGGCGGCCTTCCCGGGTGATGGAAAGGCCGGACCTTTTGCCCGCGTCGGAGGTGGGTTCCAGGTATCCCATCTCCATCAGATACCCGTCAAATGCCCTGCGGCTGATGTTCATCTCCCTTCCCCAGGAAGCCGCGCTGGCCCACTCCTTTTTCTTACATTCGCGGCCTTCCTTCTCGCTCCTGCAGTTCTTACATTCCGTGTAGGGACGGATTTCATCTTTCACGATTTTGTAACCGAAAACACGGTTGATTTCCTCCAAGCCGGCAGATTCTCTCCCGCAACTCGGACAATGCATAAAGATTTCATTTGTTATTTTCATGATGGACCTCCTAACTCCCTATCTCTCTTACATCGCATTTTCAATGCTTTCACCATCGTAGCTCTCACCGTTATAAAGAATAACCAGTTCCTCCGGACAATTGTAGAATACATAATCTTCCATGTCGGCCAGCACGCCTCTGATGTCCACGCTCACAAGGTCTTCACAGTAGGAAAATGCATAATCGCCAATCTCCGTATTTCCCCGGCCGATTATTACGTTCTGCACGGAACAGCTCTGGAACGCTTTATCGTCGATAACCAGCGCGAGGCTGTCATCCTCAGAATCTGCTGCAATCGACACGTTCACGAGGGATGTGCAGTTGTAGAAGCAATAAGAACCGATTTCGATATTGCCGGCGCCTATGATAACCTCCGTCAAATCCTCACAGTAGGAAAATGTATATTCGCCCAGGACCGTTTCACAGCCGGTAATATTAAGTGTGGCCAAAGAACAGCTCTGGAACGCTTTATCATTTATGTTGATTTCGCTGTTTGTGAATGTTACGCTTGCATCATCACCGCTGTTATAGAAGGCATACGCTTCAATTTCCACGGTGCAGTTATCAAATGCTACTGCCTCCATGTCATCACAATAGGAAAAAACATATTCGTCCAGTTCCAATGTACTCTCGCTAATGGTTAACTGCAAAACTGCGCATGACTGAAATGCGTCCTCCTTCAGCGTGCCGCTACAGTTTACGATTTCCATCACTATGTCGTTTCCGGTGTTATAAAATGCATAATTATCCACTTCGATATTACTTCCGCTGATATAGACTTCTTCGACGTCGTCGCAGTAGGAAAATGCGTACTCGCCAATCACCATATCACAGCCGGTAATCACAATCCTCTCGGCCTCACAGGATTCAAACGCCCCGGAATCCAGCTCCATGGTTCTGCCTGCAAATATAATGCTGCTGATGTCCTCGGCTCTGTAAAACGCGTCTTCTGCAATCATTGTAACGGTATCACCCTCCGGGGACTTTTCCGGAATCACAATATCGCTGTCCGTGCAATCGCCAATGCCGGTCAATGTACAGGTGCCGTCTCCGTTGCTTTCAAATTCAAACCCCGTAGATTCCTGCAAATTTGCATACTCCGCATCTACAATCAAATTCGGATTGCTTGCGGGTTGCTCCTCCGATTGACTTCCGTCCTGTGACTGACCCTGCCCGTCCTCTTGTTCTTCCGTCCGGGATTCGTCCTGCTCTTCATTTTGTGTATCATCCGAGGTTTCTTCTGCTGTATCAGAGTCCGTCGCCGGCTCATCTTCGTCGTCTTCATTTTCTTCCACTGTTTCCGCGGACTGCTCCGCCTCCTCTGTGTTATCCACATTTCCGCATGCTGCCAATACAACCAGCATGCATAAAGTCATCAACATTACCAATAATTTTTTTCTCATAAGTACCTCCTTATCTCAAAGCCGTCGTATCCGGCTCTGCTTTAGCCATTTTCTTTGCTCTTCTTTTCTCCACCAGTAGCCATATCGCACCGGCAAAGATGATTACTCCGATTACATAGCCCAGATAATACACCTTTTCGTTTTGTCCATAATTTAAATCCTCCTTCTGTGTCTCCGTCATCCTAACGTTTCCATGTATTCCGTTGCCTCTTTGATGATTTGCTCTAATCTGTCAGCCTCTTCCCCAAGCTCTTTTATGCGCCTCTCAAGTGCCTCCTTCACCACTTCCTTTGGCGCATCGATAATCTCTTTGATTTCTCTTAGCCTGAAGCCCAAATCCTGCATGAACTTAATGAGCTTTGCCCGATGCATCGCCTTCACATCATAGAGCAAATGTCCATACTTATTCCTGGCTGTCGGCCGCATGAGCCCGGCCTTCTCATAGCACTGGATGCTTCGCCTCGAAACTCCTATCGATTCGCAAATTTCTCTTAATGTTAATAATTCCATAATTTTCCTCCTTCAGCCTAAAACTGCACTTAACGTGCAGTCAAAGGCTTTTTTTAATTTGTTGGGCTATAATATGGAATGTTTTTTTCGCGAAGGGGGAGGGGTGCATGGTATTTGGTTCGTGAAGGAAGTTATACTTTGTTTTTGGGGATAAAATTAGTGAACAAAAAAAGAACCCGGCAAACGCCGAGCTCTTGTCATATAACTTATTTTCATTTCTTTTTTGGCATTACTGCTATCATTTTTTCAGGCATATTATTGCGTGTGATACAAATAATACATTTCATTCTAATAATTGATCTGCGATAATTTTTTCACATCAATTAAAAATGTTCCAAGCACCATAAAATAAACCGCGTATGTCTTTATCCTTATAATTTGTATATCACTCCATTTATACAAATTATCTTTGTGCATATATGCATTTCGTGTTTCCTCAACATACTGTTCCAAATATTCGATTACTCTATCTGTCATTTTTGTTTTCCGTAAAACTACTTTCTTATTTCCTTTTATGCTCTTTAAGAGATGTTTTGCCATTGTAAGGACAAGTTTTTTATTAGCATAATTAAGAGGTAATTTTTCTTCTCCTGTTTTCTTTTTTCCCTCTTGGTTTGTAAAAAACATAAATTTATTATTTTCATCTTCACTTAATATAAGTAAGATAGAACATAATAATTGTTCTAATGATTTCAGATATCCAGCAACGATAGCAGTTTGTTCAATTTCTTCATCCGTCTTCACCCGCAAATCATAATACCATTCAGAACTAATAAAACTTCTTGAAAAATCGGCATTACTAATTAAAACCTCATGATTTTTTTCAAACCAATTTTTCATATCTTTAATTTCTTTTTCGTTAAAAATAGCCAAAAGTTCTTCCTCATAAAAATAACTCAATAATGCTTCTCTTATTCTACTTTTATGCTTTTCTATAACCTTTTTCGTTGGAATTGCGGATACCGTAATTCCTAATTTCTGCTCTGCATCATAATTATATCGTCCTATACATTCTTTGAAGTCCTCATAATCATTTCTCCCAAGCATTTCAAAAAATTGTTTCATTGTAATCTGTTCAATTTGTTCCTTGTATTTATAATTTCGATACTCAGGTTTATTTGTTTTAAAAAAATGTGGTTGTCCATCTATTGAATCCTGTAAAACAATAACCTTCAACTTTTCTATGTTGCTCATCAATTCATCAGAAACATTTGGCATGTCATTTGAAGTAAAAGAAAGCAAAAATCCTATTTTTTCAGACTCCATCTCTATTACAAAATCTACACTATCATACATTTTTTTCACATTCATGTTCATCTCTTTACATATATCAATGCAAATCTGTCGACATCCATTACGCACTTGGTAATTACTAAAATACTCAACCGCACGCATTAACGTAAACTGCTTATTTGAAACACAAAACAGTGGCTCCATTGTTGAGTCTTCTAGAGCCTTAGAATAATTATCTACTGTTTCTTCTAACAATCTTGTCATATCTGCTATTGCAGATTCATATATCTCCTTCATACAGCACCTCCTTCATATGAAAAAGGCATACAGTACAAACCGTATGCCTTGGCAGTTTGCAGTAATTATTCTGCCTTGTTAGGCTCTAATAGGTCTGCCACTTTGCGAGTAGCGGGAACTACTATAGCAACGATAGTAGCAGCTCTTTCAAGCCAGTCAAGAACGACATTGAGTTTCTCTCTCATAGCGCTACCTCCTTTCCTGAGCGATGCCCAAAGAATCAATTCAGTAGTACCATGTCGCAAACATACCATAAGTATTATATTATATAATTATTAACTTTACAAATCTATAGTGCGTTGCACCAATATAATTATCCTACAAATAAAATATGTACCTTGACACATCATTATCAGATGCTTTTTACACACAACTACTATTTTCAGATTGTCCCTTTCACTAAATTCTGATATACTCAAAAAAAAGGAGGAATTTTTTGAAATGTGGCATAAAATAACTTGTCCTATATGCAACTCAATTCTAGAATACGAAAATAAATCCATATGTGAAGGTAATAGAGAGCGCGAAGAGGTAAAGTGTCCTATATGCAACAATATTGTAGCAAGTGTTTTCACTGACTTGCTACCGGACATACGCCTAATAAAGGATGGAAATTCTTCTTCCAACTAATTACCCAATATATTCTACGAAGTAACAAAATCGACCCTTGTTACACTGATAAAAATATACATATATTGCACATTCATTAATGATACGATATTACAATAACGGTATCTGAATCAAAATAATCATTACTATTAAAACTGGTATTACCACCAATTGAAATCATTTCCACTTTTTCGTTTTTCCACACCGCAAGTCCTGCATCATCCAAATCAATCAATTCTATATTTGTAAATCCTGCGGCCTCAAAATGTGCCTTTACAGTTCTGTAATCTTCACCAATCAGATCTTGATAATAACCTCCACTTATTTTTCCTTCATTCAGCTCTCGTTGTCCTCTTGAACCCGGGATCAATATGCCTGCTATAATCGCTCCAATTGACAATGCAATAATTATCAAGCAAATTATGTCATTTCTTTTATTTTCCTTATATTTGTTATTTGCTTTGATAACTTCTGCATCATCAGTATATCTCGTATGAATATTTTGGTTAACAGTATATTCATTTTCATTATAAATTATAAACGATTGTCCACAATAAGGACAAAATATGGAAGAAGTATTTTTATAAATTTTCATATCCAGGATTCCATTGCAATTTGGACAATTGAGTTTACGCATTTTCATAACCGTTTTCTCCTATTCCTAACATAATTATCTATTTTAATATTCCTCTTCCAATTTTACTCCCCCAACCAATAAAATCAACGAACTTCCCCTATATATACCAAACACCTGCACCCGGCGTGCAGTCAACAAAAAACCTGCTAACTTTCGCCGCAGGTTCTGTACATTCCACTATGAAATTCTCTTACTTTGCTCCATAACATCATCCAAACAATCCACGTTGATAATTAGCCTCAAACAATCCCCCACAAAAACACCACCGTCATCAAAATCTCAACCAGCATCGATATAATCCCCACAACAATGAGAATGACACCGCCGGCCTTGTGTTCTTCCTGGTATTCCTTAATCACACTTCTCCCGGGGGCCTGATGGTCGAAGTAAACATGTACGCATTTGCCGACATACTCCCTTTTCTTGGCTTCGATTGCGCTTTTAAACCCGCCAGCGCAATTCACGGTGGATAATGTACTTGTCACAATCGGCTGATTGTTGATGATTACGCGTACGATAATGGGACATTTTGCAACGTACTTGGTATGGGAGTGAGGCCGCATGCCGATGTCCACAATTTCTCCCACATAGCAGGGGTATTTTTGCGGGCGGGAAGAAATCACTTTCAGCACCCATATCCCCAAGACAATCATAAGTATTCCTAGCATACTGCATTTCTCCTTTTTAGTGCTTATTCTCTATTTTACGTTTCTACGCAAAAAAGCAGATCTTACTGCCTGCTTCTTCTTGGTCGGGAATCTATACCCAAGTATTCTTAAACAGAGCATCTCGCCCTTTACGTTCAGTCTTCCCTGTCCAAATCTCTTATTAAGGACCATTTTCATTGTCTTTGCAAAGTTCGTATGAAATATTGACATGCCCCTTTTATCTGTTATAGTATTTATAAATAAACTCAAAATAATTACTGTTGTAATTCACTTTGAAAAATCTATTGCAAATCAGGATCAATGAATGATTGCCTTCTTTACCAATTTTTTTTAAATTTCTGGCTCATAAAAAGTGAGTATCTTCATAGTTCTTGCTATTACATTTATCCAACAAAAAATTTTTAATATGCAGAATTACAGTAATCAAACACGCATACACTATCATTACCACTAAAATCCATTTGACAGTTTTCTGCTTCGATGGTATATTGCAGTTAGTGGTTGTGCTGCGGAAACTTGCGATGCCCGCAGCCCAAGGAGTCCATGCGTGGGCTCCTTTTTTATATTCATAAGAACGGAGTATAATAGATGTCACAAACTTTTTTAACCTATGATCAACAAATAAATCTTTTAAAAAAAGATAAAGAATTGTCTATATCTGATTCAGATCTTGCTAAGACTATACTGCAAAAAATCAGCTACTATTCTCTTATTGGCGGATATAAAGAACCATTTAAGCCCCTTCGCTCCGGGAAATACCATTATGGTGTTACTTTTGAAGAGATTTTTTCTTTCTACACATTCGATGAAGAATTGCGTTCTCTTTTTCTGAAATACATACTTAAAGTTGAACAACATATGAAATCTATGATATCCTACCATTTTTGCGAAAAATACGGAGAACATCAGTCTGGTTATCTTACAGATACAAACTATAATCTTAACCGAAAAAACAATATACAAGTACAAAGGCTTGTTAATTCTTTGTCAAAAGCCATAGCAACGCCCAGTCAATATAAATATATCAATCATCATACGGTTGTCTATAATAACGTACCCCTATGGGTAGCCACCAATGCGTTAACCTTTGGACAGATATCTAAAATGTATCAATATGCCACATCTGATATCCGTACCAAAATCAGTAAAAATTTTGAAAACATATCTGAAGTCCAACTGCATCAACTCGTAACAGTACTTGCCCGTTGTAGAAATGTATGCGCACATGGCGAACGACTTTACGACTTTCACATTCGAGAAACAATTCCTGATATGCCACTACATCAAAAACTTCGCTTACCCACAAAAAACAGACAGTACACAATGGGAAAACAAGATTTATTTGCCGTCGTTATTGCCTTACGTTATCTTATAAACACCGAAGATTTCAAAACATTCAAATCCTGCTTGACTAAGCTTGTCCATAAAGTGCTTAAACAATGTCCACATCTCACACGTGAACGGTTGTTAACAAAGATGGGCTTTCCTGAAAACTGGGAAAAAATTATGCGATACAAAAAGTAGTTGTTTACAAAATTGTTCCATTTTCGTTTAAAGTCGCAATTTTGGACTTTAAAAACCTTCCCCCTACTAGTACTCCCGCAAAGTTTCCGTATCCAAAGTCACAACTCTGCTGGTACATTCATCGTAAAACGCTGAAAACTCCGCCTCCGTTATTTCCGTCGACACTGCCACATCATATACGCCGTCCCCGTTGTAATAAAATCCCGCTTCATACATTTCCTCATCCTTCGGATAGGTAAAATAAAGTCCGACGGACACCAGTTCCGATGCATCTGCCGACAATTCAAATAATTCATTGTTCGTATACATTGCTCCGCTGGAGCCGGAATTAAATATGGTATTATCATCCAGCAAGAAAAAGCGGTTTCTCGACCAGCCTTCCGCCACGTGAACGTATTCTCCGCCACTTATCGAGTATATGTCCAGAATTCTGTCCGAATCGTCCGTTTCCACGATAATCAGTTCATCGTTGCCATCCCCGTTTATATCATAGTAGCAATAAGAAATCGACTGCAATCTCTCTTCCGGCGTTTCCCGCCAAAGCGTTACCTCTTCAATTCCCGTGCTAATGTATTCATTTTCTGTCTCCGTCATATCCTGGCCGGATTCCAACACGCTGCAAATCTCACTGAGGATATTGTCATAGGCGCTTGTATCCGCTTCATTTGACGCCGGTTCTGACGTCTCAGATTCTGCCGTTTCCTGGTCTGCCATCTCCTGGTCTACCGGCTCAAATTCTGTCGGCTCCTCCTCTGTCATCTCTCCTACCGCATCCTGTGCCGATTCTCTCTCCGTTGTCTCCTCGTTTTTTCCGCAGCCTGCTGCCAAAAGCAAAACACTCGTCAGCGCGATAAGATATAATTTTTTCTTCATTTCAATCTCTCCTCTCGGTCTCTTCGCTGCCCCTTACACTCTTGTAAAGACTGATATGGGCGTCCAAATCCGTAAATCCGTTTTTGTGATAAAAATGATAAGACGGTTTATCATTATCCGTTTGAAGGAAAATTCCCGCCAGCCCCTTCTTCCGAATATCCGCTTCAATAAGCGACAGAAACCTCGAACCGAGGCCCTGTGACTGAAACCCGGGGGAAACGCAAAGTTCGTCTATATTGTAATTCGTTCCCTCCCACCAATGATTGATTCTTCCCACGGACATACAAACCAGTTTTCCATCCACAAGGAGACCATAATTTAATGCCCTGTACGCGCGGGTTATATCTTTCATATATTCGGTCAGTTGTACGCTGTCGCTCCAATCATCATTCCACGGCGGCCCGGAAAAGGCTTCTCTGTATAAATCTGCCATCGCAGGAAGATATGATTCATCAAGTACAATAAAATCTGCTTTGTCCATTTGGTTTACCTATTCTCTCTTCAATGTCCGGTTTTCAGTGCCGGTACTCCCTACCCATAAATGCAGGCGCAATCCGGAATTTCTTCTTCCCGGTAATTGATTTCCTTCTTCTCTTTTCCGGCAGCGCGCATCAAAAGCACGGCGGTTTCTACTGTTGTCCGCCTGAGCAATCGAATTACCGTCGTAATATAAGCTGCTGACTATTCTTTTTCATTGTTGAATCGATATATGTATCGGACTTCCCTTAGTTCTTTTCCACCGATGCTATCTTCTATATAATCACCTGTACATAAAAATCCGAATTTTTCATAAAACTTCCGAGCTCGATGATTGTCTTCCAGAACCCAAAGAAAAACTTCTTCAAACCCCTGATTTTTCAATTCATTCACCACTTTTGACAATAATCTGTATCCGTAGCCCTTACCCATATATTCAGGCAAAAAATATATAGAGATTACTTCGCCCGATTCAGAGTACTGTTCAAATCGAGAGCGACAAAAGCTGCTTGTCCCGATATATTCTCCGTTTTCTATGCAAACAAGTGTATCCCACCCCGGCGATACTATTTTATCAGCCCAACGCCCTTCCGGAATCTGATATAAATAATCCTGCGGAATAATTCCTGCATAGGCGTATTTCCAGCTTAATTCGTATATTCTGCTTATCGCTTTTCTGTCATCTGATGGCTCTAAGTATCTTATTTTCATTATCGCCCTCTCTATAACAATCTATTTCAAGAATTGATGACCCATTCGCCCTTCTTGTTTGACCCAATACGATGTATAACATTTTTCTGTACCATAGATCCTAATGCTCTCTTTATAGTCGCATCGGAACACCCAAGAATTACCGCCATCTTAGCCCTAGTCAAAGTAGGATCCTGTCTCAATAGTTCAAGTATCTTTTTCTCTCTTTCACTAAGCTCTACAGTATTTATCGGGTCATTTATCGGGTCAATGTCCTGCTTTATTGGGTCAATGTCCCGTTTTTGTGTGAACATGCCGCTGACATGCATTTCTCTGTTGTGAAGTTCATTTCTGCCATCAAGCAGCAGATTTTGCAGGAACAGCTCAAGGAAATCTGTGGTTTCGTAGATTCCTTTTTTTATATTACTGTAATTGGCACGTACTAATGCATTTCTGAAATACCACGAATGCTCAGCAAATATATCATTATCCGCTTCAAAACCCAATTGTCTCAGATATTTTATAAAGAATACTGCTGTAGTTCGCGTATTTCCTTCGCCAAACACATGAATCTGCCAAAGTCTGGAGATAAAAACCGACAAATGATGGATTACTTCCGGCATTGATAAGCCATTGTAGCGGAAGTTCCTTTCCTGCGAAAAATCATATTCAAGCGTTTCCTTAAGATCAAGTGCATGTCCATATGACACCGTATCTCCATCCAGAACCCATTCTCTTTTTGTGATATTATAATCTCTTATTTTTCCTGCATGAGAATAAATTCCTTTGAACAGTTCTCTATGAATAGATATATATTGAGCAGGTGAAAACACAAATGCCTTATCTGACAGTAATTTCGCAATCCTATGAGACACCTTATCGGCCTCTTCGGTCCCGTGTTCTGTTCTTCCCTGCCTACTCTCATAATATGATTTAATCAGCTCGCCTGCCTCATCAATGGTTATTTCTCCATCAATGTTTTTCCTGGCTGTAGCATAAAGGTATTCGGATGTCTTTAAACCGTCCACATCCTGAAGTCCTATTGCGGCAGACCATGCCTGACCAATCTCCTTCCTTGAAGGAGGCAGATTCTTTATATATTCCTCAAAAGGATCCTTTTTAATATCATCCATTAAAATCACCGCCTTTCACATCTTTCACTCCACAATAGCCATCCATGATTAATATTACTTTTGCAAATATTTCTTATATACAATAAAATATTTTATCCGATAATGTTTTTTATAACCGATTCTCTCTTATTTCTACTTATATTTTTACCATCATGTACATTCCCCTACCCATAAATGCAGGCGCAATCCGGAATTTCTTCTTCCCGGTAATTGATTTCCTTCTTCTCTTTTCCGGCAGCGCGCATCAAAAGCACGGCGGTTTCTACATGGCTCGATACGATAGGCTGAATGTCTTTGCTATTTTTACGAGCAAGGGAACATATCCACAGCCTTTTTCGTATCTTTGCCGTTTATGGGAATATGTCGATAGATTATTCTATTGGCTCCCCATTGTGGTTTCTCTTTACTTTCAACTGTTCTGTAAAAATCTTCGTAACTTCCTTTTTGCCTTTATCGGTAGAAAGGTCAGCAATGCTCAAGTCACCCTTACATATCATCACCATAATAATTATATAAGCCTCTCCGAGAGCAGCTGTTAATGCAGCGGCAGTTGCACCAGATATAACACCACCTGCCACGCTACCAATACCAGGAATGAATTTTATCAAGTTGGCTACAATGGTCTTACCAAGAACCGTAGTTCCGGCTGTACCGATTGTTGCAGATACGATTGCTGCAATAGTTCCTTTTTCAATTGGAATACCAAATACAGCCGTAATTCCTCCTAACATTGCAATCTGTTCAGGAACGAGAACGGCGGCGTCTGAAAATGGAATTGGTACGGCGCCCGTTGCTGCTGCTGCCACTGCTGACGTTGCAACCACCGCCTGCGCCCTTCCTTTTTTTAATTCCAAGTTCGCTTTCTGCACTGCTACAAAAGTTTTCTGCACTGCCTCCGGAATAACGCTATTCATAATCTCAGACAGCCTGTCCAAGCCGTATGCTTTCGCAGTGTACTCTTCATCAATATCGTAATTTTCTGCCAACACAGGAACGATATTAACGATAGGCAGATTTTCTTTTTCAATTTCTTTCATCAAGGATTTTGCATCATTCTTTGAATACGATTGTGTCAGCACGATAATTACAGGCACATCATATTCAGTTGTTTTGCCAAGGAACTCTTTAAGGAAATCTATCTCTGCTTGCTCGAAACGATGGGAAGGAGTACTTATACAATACCAAATGCAGTGGATAGCTTTGCTAATATCTCCACTTCGGATACCTTTGTCAATTTCACTCGTTACTTCTTCCAATAATGCGTTAATCGCATTTTCTCCACCCAACTCAAGACCTGGAGTGTCATAGATAGCAAGAGGGAAATCAGGCTTTGTAATTTTTCTGATTTTATGTGTTACGGGTTTACCCACACCTGTTTCCGCCATCTTTTGATTAAACATATTATTGATAAGCGTACTCTTACCAACACCTGTTTTACCGAGAATCATCACGTTGAGGGTTTTAAGTTCTTTATATTCTTTCTGAACTGCCGCCATTATTTTTTCGGCAACTTCGTGTGCATCAAATTTCTCCATCTTTTGTATCCTCCAATGTACTCTTTTTTACGATTTCAGGACCCCAATCATCGTCGTTCTGTGGATTAACAGGTCGCTGATTTCTGTTATAAAGATACTCCGAACCTTTTTCAATGAGTTTCGGCATAACAACAAACATTCCTGCTACAAAAGCAATACCGCCGATAACATACCAAATGTTTCTTTTTTTACGCTCTTTTTCTTGCTTCATTTTTTCACCTTTTCCTTTTCTGTAATATGAGGATTTCCTCATATTAGCACTTGTAAATTTTGCGAATTGTAGTGGTCAAGCGTTTTTGTAACACTACCACCTAAATGATTCTAAACCAAAACGTACTTCATATGGTGTACGATAACCATTGTATGAATGCGGGCAGACCTGCTTCTTCCATCTCACGATACATACGATCTACACCTTCACCAAACTCACGCACATATTCATACTCATGAAGAAGCTGTGCCATCTTCGGATTTCTTGAAAAATGTATTTCACGCATATTGTTAAGGCGTACTGTTCCCGGCAAAGTTCCCGGACTCTCAACAGTTATATGGTCGTCAAACATCTTAATCTGAATATCTGTCCCCTTTATGCTGTAATCACGATGTGCAATAGCATTTACAATAATCTCTTTCCATGCAAATTCTGGATATTCCGGTTCTGTCACAAAACGAGCATCCGGGCCAAGATAAGTATGCTCTTTAATCTGTGTTCTCACATATTCAATGGTCTATTCCACCAAATCAAGAATACGACCTTGGAACATCTTATCCTTAATATCTGTAAGATTCATCTGCTGCCTCCTTTTAATCTTGTATAAATATTTTATCCGTTAATGTTTTTTATAACCGATTCTCTCTTAATTACTACTTATATTTTTAACATCATGTACATTCCCCTACCCATAAATGCAGGCGCAATCCGGAATTTCTTCTTCCCGGTAATTGATTTCCTTCTTCTCTTTTCCGGTAGCGCGCATCAAAAGCACGGCGGTTTCCACATGCCCCGTGTGCGCAAATTGGTCAAACGCCCGTACCTTCTTTATCTCATATCCGTGCTCGCAAAGGTACTTTAAATCCCTTGCCAGCGTTGCGGAATCGCAGCTTACATAGACAATCCTATCGGGGGCCATCTTCTGCATGGTCTCCAGACATTTTTCGTCGCAGCCCTTTCGCGGCGGGTCCACCACGATTACATTCGGATGTTTCATATCCGCCAAATCTCTCTCATAAAATTCCGGCAGCACTTCCTCCGCCTTGCCCACGAAGAACTTCGCGTTGGTGATGCCATTTAGCTCCGCATTTGCCTTGGCATCTGTAATAGCCTCCGGAACAATTTCCACACCGTACACCATCTTTGCATGCTTTGCCAGGAAAAGAGAAATGGTGCCGATGCCGCAGTACAAATCCCAAACGCTTTCCCTGCCGGTAAGGCCGGCGTATTCCAGCGCGGTGCTGTAGAGCTTCTCCGTCTGCATGGGATTTACCTGATAAAAGGACTTTGGTGAAATGCGAAAGGAAACGAAATCTTTTGTTCGCGCAAAATCTGCTTTTGTATCCCGAAGATATATGGAATCCGTGATGTAGGGCTTGCCCCAGATGCACTCCGTCTTCTCCCCTAAAATCACGTTGGTATTTTTCTGATTGATGTTAATCGATACAGAGGTCATTCCCGGAATCTCACAGAGCTTCGCAAGGAGCCCATCCTTTGCCGGTAGCCTCTCCCCGTTGATGATAAGGCACACCATGATTTCCTTGGAATCAAATCCGTAGCGCACCAAAATATGACGAATGAGTCCTCTTCCGCTCGCTTCGTCATAAGGTAAAATCTTATTTTCCTCCATCCAGTCCGTCACGATTTTCTGGACCAGCCTGTTTTGGGAAACTCCCAAAAAACAATCCTCCACGGGGATAATCTGATGGGTTCTTGCAGCGTAAAATCCGCTGACAATGTTGCCTTCCTTATCCATTCCCACCGGAAACTGGGCCTTGTTGCGGTACCGGTAGGGCTCGTCCATTCCCACGATAGGGAGCATTTTTCCCTCCATATCTTCCTTCTCAAAGCCACCGATGCGGACCAGATTTTCCAGCACCTTCCGCTCTTTAAACGCAAGCTGTGCTTCGTAGGAGAGGGCCTGCATCTGGCAGCCGCCGCACCTTCTATGATTCGGACAAAGGGGCTCCACCCGATGGGGCGACGCCTCCAAAATCTTCTCCACTCTGGCATAGCCGTAATTCTTCTTCAGCTTCATGGCCTTCGCAAGAATCACGTCTCCCATGTAGGCATCCTTCACAAAGAAGGTCATCCCGTCGTACTTTCCGATGCCTTCTCCCTCCGTCCCCATATCCGTAATTGTCAGTTCAAACAAGTCATTCTTCTTCATGCTGCTTTTTCCTTCTTACACATCCCCCGTCATACGCACGTTGGAATCCAAAAATTTATTGTAGCCCAGCCAGTCCTTGCTTTCGGTCTTGCCTAAAAGCTCCGTAAAGGTCTGCATCTTCGCATCCGTATTGTCCGCAAAATTCAGCGCCACCGCTTCCACAATGGCAGGCTTTTTGGGGGAGCCGTACTCCAACTCTCCGTGGTGCGCCACGATGCAGTGCTTTAATTCCCCTGCCAGCTTTGCCGGGAAATCCGGAATGGCCTTTATCTTTTCCGACACCATTTCCACGCCCATCACAATGTGGCCAAGGAGCTGTCCTTCGTCGGTATAATCATTTTCCGGGAAGCCGGAAAGCTCCTTTACTTTTCCGATGTCGTGGCAAAGAGCCGCCGCAATGAGCAAATCTTTTTTCAAAACCGGATACGCCGTGCAGTAGTAATTGCACAGGTTGGTCACGCTGAGGGTATGCTCCAAAAGTCCGCCGATAAAGCCGTGGTGTACGGTCTTTGCCGCGGAGGAATTCTTAAACACCTTAACAAATGCCTCATCCTCCACAAAGATGGATTGCAGCAATTTTTTCAGATACACATTTTCCACGGAGGCGATGTAGTTCTTCACCTGCCCGTACATTTCCTCAACATTTTTACTTGTCATGGGCAAATAATCCGCCGGGTCGTATTCTCCCTCCTGGCATTTGCGAATCCGGGTCAGCTTCGCCTGCTTTGCGCCGTTGAAGGTAATCACATCTCCGATTACGTCAATGTAATCCCCTGCTTCGTACTCGCCAATTCCCATGCTGTTGGGGTCCCACACCTTGGTATCCAGTGTCCCCGTCTTATCCTGCAAAATCAGGCTGTCGTAAGGCTTTCCGTTCTTGGTCTCCGTAGAAACCTTATGCTTACAAAAATACACACCCTGAATCTTACTGCCGTCTGCCAAATCCTTAATATACTTCATGTTATCCTCCCATCTATCCTGCCATTCTTATTCCCTGATTTTCTGCGGAAATATTTTCCCGATTCCTACCACGCGCCCAGTTCCACGTCAATGGTCATTTCGCTGTATTCCTCTCCGTTCAATCGTGATACCGTTACGGAAATCACATCCCCCGGTGCGCAGTTTCCCAGCACCTGCATATAGCCGCTGCTTTCGTGAAGCGGCAGTCCGTTCATCACGGTAATAATATCTCCCCGGTTGATTCCGCTGTTCATCGCCGGCGAATCCATATCCACATCGCTGACATACACTCCCTCCGGAATTCCGTACGCCTCCCTGGCTGCGCTGTTTACCGTCGCCATGGTGATTCCAAAATACGCCCGTTCCTCGCTGTTGGACAATTCCTCTATCATGCTCCGGATGCTGCTGATTCCGTAGGCGGAAATCAGATTTTCCATATTTTCGTCATTGTAATCCTGACAGATCATACCAATGACCTGCCCTCGCATATTGACAATCACACCGGAAGCCTCCGGACTGCCGTATATATCTGTGGTGATATACTGATAAGTTGCATCCGCAAATGCCACCGTACCTTCCACCGAAGTCACTGCCCCGTAGCACACCGAATTGACACTGCCCAGCGGATTTCCCACTGCCACAATGGCATCTCCCAATAAAATCGACGAATAGGAACTGCCCAGAGTAGCTGTCGTAATGGTTTCTCTGGTCGCCGCATCCACCCGGTTCATCCACACTGCATATACCGCCAGGTTTGTGTTGGGATCCTCCATCTTCAGCGTGGCTTCCTCCGAAGTACCGTCGCAGAAGGTAACTTGCAGACTTTCCGCTCCCTCCAGGTTGGTACTGTCTGCCAAAATCAAATACTCATAACCGTTGTCGGCGATAATCACTCCCGCAGTAGAACTTCCTTCCAAATTCTCCGTATCCATCCAGTCCACATCCGCACTGATTCCCGTTACATTTACCATGCATTTTTCCACTTCCGCAGAAAGGGCATAGAGCTTCTGGTACAAAAGCCGGTAGTCGTCCAGCTCAATCTCCTGCTCTTGCTGTACTTCATTCTGACTGGCCGTCTCATTTTGGCTGACCACTTCCGGATCAATCAGATTCATATCTTCGATGGGAGTCTCCTCCACCTCCAACATTTCCTCCGGGGAAATGCTGACCTCCGGACGCTCCACATTTTCCTCCGATTCCTCCGGCAGCGTTACTTGCTGCAGGACAATCTCATCCTCGTCGGAAATTATTTTTCCGAAGACCGGCTCCAAAAGAAGAAAGGTAAGGCAAGCCACAAGGCCAAATACCACCGCCGTACCTCCGGTAATAATCATTTTTCTCATCAGTTTACGCCGATTGATGGGACGTTCCTTAATCTGTTCCTGAATAAAAGAATAATCGCTGCTCTCCACCGGCGTACTGTTTTCGTTTTTATTTTCCGTTTCTTTCACTGTTCTTTTCCTTTACAATTTTCCGCCTTTTTTCCTGCGGAGTTTTCTACTAGTTTATTATAACATTATCTTTGAAATATGCTATAATAGTTAATGATTATTTTTACAATGAGGGAATTATGAACGAGAAAGTTTTACACACACTGGAGTTTGATAAAATCATAAATATTTTGGCGGATTATGCCGGAAGCGAACCGGGCAAATCAATGTGCCTTGGCCTTCGTCCTTCCCACAATTTGGAATGGATTACCCGCTCCCAGGAAGAGACCTCCGCGGCCCTTAGCCGGCTTTTCAAAAGCGACCGGCTTTCTTTCGGTGCCAACAAAGACATCCGCGGACTGATTAAAACCTTGGAAATCGGCCGTACCATATCCGCCGGTGAATTGCTCTCCATCGCGCGTCTTTTGGAGTGCTGCGGGGAAATCTCCCGCTACGGGGTAACCGGCAAGGAGGACGAAGAAACCGATGCCCTGAGCGATTACTTCCTTCGTTTAAATCCTTTGCCGTCACTTTCCGGGGAAATCCTGCGTTGCATCATTTCCGAAGACGAAATCAGTGACGATGCCAGCGGGGAATTAAAATCCATCCGCAAATCCTTTGCCATCATCAACGGCCGGATTCATGCCCAGCTGACATCTATGGTAAATTCCACCCACAGAACCTATCTGCAGGATGCGGTCATCACCATGCGCGGCAACCGCTATTGTATTCCGGTCAAAGCCGAATATAAAAGCCAGGTACCCGGTATGATTCATGACCAGTCTTCCTCCGGCTCCACATTGTTTATCGAGCCGGCTTCCGTGGTGAATCTAAACAACGAGTTAAAAGAATTGGAGTTGAAAGAGCGGGAGGAAATCGAACGGATCCTTTCGGCCCTCAGCGGCAAAGCAGCCCAGTACGGGGACATTCTGGCGGAAAACCAGAAGACCCTCACCCACCTGGACTTCATTTTTGCCAAGGCCAAATATGCCCTTCGAACCAACGCTACCATGCCGATTTTCAATGACGAATTGCGGATTCGTCTCCGTCAGGCAAGACATCCCTTGCTGGATGCCAAAAAGGCAGTTCCCATCGATGTGCGCCTCGGCGAAGACTTTGACCTTTTGATTGTTACCGGCCCCAATACCGGCGGTAAAACCGTCTCCTTAAAAACCGTGGGACTCCTTACCCTGATGGGACAGGCCGGTCTTCATATCCCTGCGCTGGACCGCTCAGAGCTGGGACTTTTTGACGAAATCTATGCGGACATCGGCGACGAACAGAGCATTGAGCAAAGTCTCAGTACCTTCTCCGCCCACATGACCAGCATCGTAGATATTCTCAGCAAGGCGGATGAGAAGAGCCTCTGTCTGTTCGATGAATTGGGTGCCGGAACCGACCCCACCGAGGGAGCGGCCCTTGCCATTTCCATCCTGGATTTCCTTCATCAGCGCGGCATCCGTTCCATGGCTACCACCCACTACAGCGAGTTGAAGATTTATGCACTCTCCACCTCCTACGTGGAAAACGCCAGCTGTGAATTTGACGTGGAATCGCTGCGCCCCACCTACCGTCTCCTTATCGGAATTCCCGGAAAGAGTAATGCCTTTGCCATCTCCCGAAAGCTGGGACTGAGCGAAGAAATCATAGAAAGCGCCCGTCAGCACATCAGTACGGAAGATGAAAGTTTTGAAAATGTCATTTCCGATTTGGAAAAGCAGCGCATTGAAATGGAAAAGGAGCGCCGCCAAATCGAAGAATACAAAAAAGAAGTCGAAAGTTTAAAAAACGAAATCGAATCCAAACAGGAAAAATTGGACAGCCAGCGGGAGCGCATGCTCCGGGAGGCCAGAGAAGAAGCCCGGGACATCCTAAAAGAAGCCAAGGACGTGGCAGACGAAACCATCCGGGCTTTCCAGAAACAGGGCACTTCCATGAGTATCCAGACCATGGAGAAAAAGAGGAAAAACGTCCGGGAGAAAATTTCCGAAAAAGAAGCAGCACTTTCTGCCGGCAAAAAAACTTCCTCACCGGAAGTAAAGACCATCGCACTAAAGGATGCAGTGCCGGGCACCTCCGTACGGATTCTGTCCATGAACATTGAAGGAACCATTACCGTGCGGCCGGACAGCCGAGGAAATGTCAGCGTCCAGTGCGGCATTATTACCTCCAAGGTCAACATCAGTGATTTGGTGGAAGTAAAGAAAGAACCGGAAAAGAAGACCTACAACCGGGGTTCCGGAAAAATGAATATCGGCAAGGCATCTACCGTCTCCGCCGAGCTTAACGTCATCGGACTTACGGTTGATGAAGCAGTGGCAAAAGTGGACAAATACCTGGACGATGCCTGCCTTTGTCATCTGTCCAAAGTAAGGATTGTCCACGGAAAAGGAACCGGCGCACTGCGAAACGGCATCCACGCATTTCTCCGGGGATGCTCCCATGTATCCGGTTTTCATTTGGCCCAATACGGGGAAGGAGATGCCGGTGTAACCATCGTAGAATTGTAATTGTAGAATTGTAATTGTGGAATTGTGTAATTGTAATTGCGAAAGGAAACAGCCATGACAAACAAACAGAAAATTTTAATTGTAGATGACGACAGCAACATTGCGGAGCTGATTAGCCTCTATCTAACCAAAGAATGCTTCGAAACCATGATTGTAGGCGACGGCGAAGCTGCCCTTGCCGCCGTGGATTCCTTTGCTCCCAACATCATTTTGCTGGATCTGATGCTTCCCGGCATTGACGGGTATCAGGTATGCCGAGAGGTACGGGCAACCTCCACCATTCCCATCATTATGCTCTCCGCCAAAGGCGAAGTCTTTGATAAGGTTTTGGGACTGGAACTTGGCGCCGACGACTACATGGAAAAACCCTTTGATTCCAAGGAACTGGTTGCGCGGGTAAAAGCCGTACTTCGGCGTTACAAACCGGCTACCCAGGCACCGGCAGAAAGCAATGTGGAGGAAGTACGCTATCCGGATTTGGTTATCAACCGCACCAATTATTCCGTTATTTATCACGGCAACAAAATCGAAATGCCGCCGAAGGAATTGGAACTTTTGTACTTTTTGGCATCATCCCCCAATCATGTATTTACCAGAGAACAGCTTCTCGACCAGATTTGGGGCTATGAATACGTGGGCGATACCCGTACCGTAGACGTTCATATCAAGCGACTTCGAGAAAAAATCAGCGACCACAGCGCATGGAAAATTGCCACCATTTGGGGCATCGGATACAAATTTGAAACCACGTAAGCAGGAGAACCAATGAAAAAAACCCTTTACCTGAAATTAGTAATTGCATATTTGATATTTCTCTTTTTCGGTTTTATCGTTGTTTCCACCTTTATGCAGGAAATGAATCTGGAACAGCTGCAGAAAGAAAAAGCAGGGGAACTCTATGCCTCTGCCACCATGATCGCAGAAAACTATGCTTCTGCTTTGTACCGGAATGAAACCTCTCTGGTTTCCCTGAAAACGGAATTGGAAAATCTCAGTGTAATGTGCGACTCCGTCATCTGGGTTGTAAACCCCTCCGGAACCATCATTATCGATTCCCAGTCTCCCATCAGTGTGGATAATCCGGTCACCATTGAAGGCTTCAATACGTTGGCCACCTCCGGTTCCTTTTATTCTGTCAGCGATTTTTACGGAATGTTTGAAACGGAGCATCTGTCCGTTGCCGCGCCCATTACCGTTGGCTACGTGGTAAAGGGCTACGTCATTATACACCATGACATGGCGCACATAATGTCTTCCGTGAACCAGCTTTTGAACATCAA
>SVFE01000087.1 GCA_015057055.1 Lachnospiraceae bacterium
AACCGTTACAATTACACATTCGAAAACCGCTGATTTAAAGGCAGTGTGCAAACGTGCAGATATTTTGGTTGTTGCAATCGGTAAACCGAAATTTATTACAGCGGAATATGTGAAAGACGGGGCAACCGTAATTGATGTAGGAATTCATCGAAATGAAAACGGAAAATTGTGCGGCGACGTAGATTTTGATGATGTAGAAAAAATTGCCGGTGCAATCACTCCGGTGCCTGGTGGCGTTGGCCCTATGACCATTGCAATGCTTATGCAGAATTGTGTTAACAGCGCGGTTTTATCAAAAAAATAACAAACCGGAAAGGTTGAATTTATTCTATGAATTGTCCGAATTGTGGTGAATTTTTATCAGAAGAACAATTATATTGCGAAAAATGCGGCGCAGAAATTCATTTTGTGCCTGATTTTGAACCGGAGATAGAACAAAGCATCAGCGAAACTCTTTCTGAACTCCAGTTTATGGATGAAGAAGGCGATTTTGAAGATGTTGAATTTATCGAAGAAGAAATCATTGAAGAAGAGTATATTGAAGAAGAAATTTTGGATGAAAATTTTTTTGATGGCGAAGTAATCTATGAAGATGTGGATGAAACCGAAGAATATGAAGTATATGATGAATTTGACGAAGAATATGACTTGAATTCTTACGATGATTTTGACGATTTTGATGAAGATGGGCCGGTTTTACAACAGATAATTAAAATGATTAAGGAGAGCAAAGCGAAATGGTTTATTATTGCTTCTCTCTGCGCGGTGGTTCTTTTGCTCTTAGTGGGCATATATCGTATAGGAATCGGAATATATCACGACAATTCTTATACATACCAAAAGGAACTGGCGCAAAGTTTTGCACTGGAAGGTGATTATTTATCCGCCATTGAACACATGGAACGTGCACTTGCGTTAAATTCGGAAGATTCAACTTTAAAATATGAATTAGCGGACTTGTATTTTAAAAACGGAGAAGACGACAAAGGAATCCTGATGCTTTGGGAAATTATCTATGAGCAAGGTGCCAATTATCAATCTGCTTATCGAAAGTTAATTGAGTATTATGCAAATCTCGGTGATTATGCCATGATCAATGAGATTTTACAGAATTGCACGGATGCTAATGTGGTTAGCCAGTTCCAAAATTACATGGCTAATCCCCCTGAATTTAGTGAAGTAGAGGGGACTTATGATGAAGTGGTTTCCTTAAAATTATCCTCCAATTCCAACGGTGTGATTTATTATACAATAGACGGAAGTGTTCCAACATATGATAGTCCGATTTATACGGATCCGATTACTTTGGACCTGGGAATCTATAGAGTAAGTGCATTTTTTGTAAATGAATACGGGATCGAAAGCGAGATGATTTCCAAAACCTATACGATTGATATCCGCATTCCCAATCCGCCAAATGTTTTGTTAGAAAGCGGAGATTTTGATTCACCGGAAATGATTACGGTGGATGTACAACAGTACTGTACCGTATATTATACCATCGACGGAACGATGCCGACCATGGAAAGTACGGAATATACCGGACCGATTCCCATGCCTATCGGAACAAGTCATTTCATTTTCGTTGCATACAGTCAGGAAGGGCTTCCGGGTGAAGTTACCGAATGCGATTATAATTTGGAATTAGATACCAATATACAGGTGGCAGATATTATTCAGAATCTGATGTATTATAACTTTAATACCGGCAGGTCCATGGATATTATCGGACATCTCCCGGGGAATACTACAACTTATGATTATGTTGTTTCGTCCGCGGTAGCTATAGATGATGTTATATACTTCATTTTTGTTGAAAATATGGTGGATTCATCAGGACACACGATGAAAACCGGAACCATTTATCTGGCAGATATTTCTACCGGAAGTATTTTTAAAGCAGCAAAGGACGAGGAAGGTATGTACCAGGTGTTGGATATGGTTCCGCCGGAACTTTGTCTTCCTCCTGTGGTATCTCAAAATGAAGTTCCTGTTGCACCACAGGATGTAACTAATCCATAATTTTGCTCAATGATTCTTATTTGATTGTACGGAGGAAAAAATGGCAACAAAATCTTTTGAAAAAACCGGAAAACAGCCTGTAATTTTCGGCGAGGAAAAAATGATTAAAGAAATCACGGAAATCCTTAAAGAAAAAGGGGTTTCATCCGCAGAAGCTTTTTATGACGAAGAAGATGAAGTCTTTGATTTGATTGTATCTGATGAGGAACGTCCCCAGACACTTGCATTGATTCAGGTCATTATGAAAGAAAAACAAGAAAAAATGCTGGCCGAGATGAGCGAAGAAGAGAAGGAAGAACTTCGCAAAAAGAATGCCGGTAAAAATAAACTTTATGAAAACAAAGCAGAAAAGGCAGAGGATGCAAAGAATTCCGGCGTGTCTCTTTTGATTGTTGGTTTTGCAGGAATTGTATTTCTGGTCCTTTATGCGATTGGGATAATTCCGTTAAACCTTTCTCCCTTCGGAAGAATGATACTCTTGGTTGTAATGGGTATTTTATTCCTTAGTTTAGTGGTTTTTGGTTTTTCCGCAATTAAATCTTGGAAAAAGATTTCCGTTTCCGCCAAGGAAGAGAATAATCTTACGGAAGAAATTCAAAAATGGTGTTCCAAAGAACTGACCAAAGAAAAGATTGAAGATGGCTTATACAGTGCTTCTTCCGACATTAGAGAAGAAGAAAAATACTTTATGCGTATTGGTCGAATCAAATACTTTATCAATCATAAGTTTATGAATTTGGACAATGCATTTGTGGATGAAATTGCGGAAAACGTTTACCAGGAGCTGTTCGAAAGTGAATGAAAGTAGATATTATTTGTGTCGGAAAAATTAAAGAGAACTATTGGGTAGATGCAATAAAAGAATACACCAAACGTCTTTCAAAATATATTAAGATAAACATTTATGAGGTTAAAGACGAGCAGACGCCGGATAAAGCCGGGGAAAAAGAAGAACTTATGATTAAGCAGGCGGAGGCCCAAAGAATACAAAAATACATCAATAATGATGCGATTTTGGTAGCGCTGGCCATTGAAGGCAAAGAAATGTCATCAGAGGATTTTTCGGATTTTTTTGCAGATAACGAAGTTCATTCCAATAGCCATATTCAATTTATCATAGGGGGTTCCCTGGGAATTGATGATGATTTAAAGAAAAAGTCATCCAAGAAAATCAGTTTTTCAAAGATGACTTTTCCGCATCAAATGATGCGTGTAATTTTACTTGAACAAATATATCGCGCATATAAGATTAAGTGCGGTGAGCCCTATCACAAATGATTTCTTAATCCCTTGGGATAATGGTTTTTCAAGCGACCGTTGGAAGCTTTATAACCGCCAAGGGGAACACCGTTGTAGGAAATGACACCATATCCGTTTGGAGAGTCAGGCAAAAACAGTTCCAGACCGCTCAAGTATTCGTTAGCTTCTTTTGCAGATGAAGTTTCATATTGGTTTTGAAACAACGCCTTATATGCTTTAAAAAATTGATGATGAAGGACAAAACGTTTATTTTCTATATTCCCCAGAATTACGCCGCAGGAAGTTATTCCGCGAGGCGGTAATTTTATAAAGTTTTCCGGTATTACCAAAACCTTGTCTTTGTATTCATACAGGCAATTCAAAGGTAAATTAACGGCATTCTTGATACTGTCCTGAAGTAGTTTTAAAGTTGTGTTATTGATTTTTTTCAAAGGAATTTTGGCATTAAATGTGTTTTCTGACAAGGTTCCCTCCTTTTGAAGGCAACACATGAACTGGCCTTCCCCTTTGTACAAGTGCGGATAGCATCTGCGACAAGCGAATTCTAAATCAGGATATTGTTTATTTCCGGATGTAACTTTTATGATATGTTCCGGGGCTTCCACCAGAGAAAACGGATGATTTTTTGTTATCCACCGAATAATTTCTTCGTTTTCTTCTGCGGAATAGGTACAGGTTGAATAAATAAGATACCCTCCCGGCTTAACGCAGGAGAGTGCGTCGTTTAAGATTTCTTTTTGGCGAATACTACACAGTTCTACTTGTTCCTGGGACCATTCGCTTATGCTTTCCGGGTATTTGCGAAACATGCCTTCACCGGAGCACGGTGCATCGACAAGCACTAAATCGAAATAGGAAGCGTATACGGACGCAATTTCTTTCGGTGACAATTTGGTTATTAAAACATTGCGAAAGGCCATGCGCTCCATGTTTTCGGCTAAAATACGATTTCGTCCCGGATGAATTTCATTTGCCAAAAGTGCGCCTTCGCCTTTCGACAA
>SVFE01000088.1 GCA_015057055.1 Lachnospiraceae bacterium
TTTCTTTCCCCACCAAAAAATTCTGCCCGGATGATATTTAATAATTGATAGACATCAAAGGAGGTCAATATGTAATCCACATACTCCTTTGCCATACGCTCATAGCAAAGCTGGGCGTGGAGTCCGCCAATCACCGTTCGCACCCCTGCGTCATTTTCTTTTGCCTCCCGGCAATACTCCAGCATAAAATTCTCCTGCCGGGTTCTTCCGCATACATAAACTACATGGGGCGAAAACTTCTTTATTTTTTTTAAAGCACTCTCCCGTTCTACCTGTCCGTCGTAAATCTGAGCGGAAATCCCTTTTTCCTTTAACATCGCAGAAATGTATTCCAATTCAATACATTCGTTTTCTATAACTCCCACAAAATTATATCTGGTGCGGGAGATTTCCGGATGAATCAGCAGAACTTTTAAATCACTGTATTCCATTCTCTTCTCCGTCTGTCCTTTATCCGTCTTTTTTGACTGCATTTCTTCGTTTGATTCTTCTGTCCTTTCAGAGGTTCTCTTTTCGTTTCTTTTTACTCTGTTTTTTGCAATTCTTCCTCTTCCAACTGTCTGTAAGCAATTTTTCCCACTAAGGTTTTGGGCAGTTCCTTACGAAATTCGTAGGCGTAAGGCCAGGAATATTTTGCCAGCCGCTCCTGGCAATACGTTCTGACTTCTTCTTTTTTCTCTTCGTCCCCCAGTTCACCGTTTTTCAGCACCACAAAGGCTTTTGCCACCTGCCCTTTATATGCATGGGGAATGCCGATGACACAGGAATACAAAACGTCCTCATGGCTGTCTATGATATTTTCAATATACTGGGGATAAATGTTATAGCCGGAACTGATGATGACGCGCTTAATCCGTTGTTTAAAATAAACAAAGCCGTCTTCGTCCATGGAGCCGTAATCTCCGGTATAAAGCCACAACCGGCCGTCATCATGTCTTTGAAGCACCTTCGCCGTCTCCTCCGGGGATTTTAAGTATCCTTTCATCACCGTGGGCCCGGAAATAAGGATTTCCCCTTCTTCGCCGGCAGGCACCTCTTCTTCCGTCCCCGGCTTCACAATCTTATAATAGGTATCCGGATAAGGAATGCCGATACTGCCTTCCCGGTAGGTATTCATGGGCGTTAAGCAGCTTCCCGTTACGCATTCCGTCAGCCCGTACCCTTCCCGGATTTGAATCGTAGCACCATGCTCCTTTAAAAACGTATCCACTTTCTGTTTTAAAGCCACCGAAAGGGAATCTCCCCCGGAAATCACGCACTTTAAGAAAGAAAGGGAAAAGCCTTCCAGATTTTTGTTTTTTAGCATCGCTTCGTATAGGGTCGGCACTCCGGCAATTACGTTGGGCCGATATTTTTTCAACAGTTTATCAAAGGTTTTGGCCTGAAACTGGGGCAAAAGGATGGAAGTACCGCCAAAATACTGCACCGTATGAATACAGATTCCAAGGCCAAAGCCATGAAATATCGGCATAATGGACAACACTTTATCCTTCGGAGCAAGACACCGGCAGGCTTCAAAACTCTGCATCGCCAGCGCATTAAAATTATAATTGGTAAGCTCGATTCCCTTGGGATGTCCTGTAGTACCGCCGCTGTATAGAATGACTGCGGTGCGTTCCGCCACCGGAGTAGTTTTCTCCGCTCTTCCGGCTTCCTCGCGGGTCTCTGCTTTCGCCGCCCCACCTTTTTGATAAAAAAAATCTTTCCAGGAAACCATATTCTCCGAATAGGTTACGCGGACATTTTTTCCCTTGGTCAGGTAATAACCCAGCTTCATCGCCGGAGGCATGGACTCCGCTACGGAAACCAGTACGCATTTTTTCAGCCAGGTCTCCTTCCACACGGAAGCTATCTTTTTCTGGGTAAAATCCGCGGCCAGCAAAAATACACTTTCCGACACGGTAAAATAGTATTTCATCTCCTCTGCGGAAGACAAAGGGTGAATCATGTTGGCCACCGCTCCGATTTTGTTTACCGCATAAAAAAAGATGACTGCCTCTGGGGTATTGGGCATGCAGATACTGACACGCTCCCCGCGCCGGACACCATACGCAGTCAACGCCTTGGCGCATTGTTCAATTTTTTTCAAAAACTCTTTATAGGTACACTTTGTACCATAATATTCGTGACTGATGTTATTTTCGTATTTTGCAGCCGATGCCTCCAGCAAATCGTAAACCGACCCTTCCGGATAATTCAAATGAGGCCGTACGCCGTCATAAAAGGCATACCAGGGCATTGTATTTTCCGTCATTTCGATTCTCCTTTGCTTTCTAACATAAGTTCCCGCACTTTCGAAAAAAGGAGCGCATTGGCTTCTTCCACCGACAAAGATTCCACATCCAGCGGTTCTCCAAACCGTATGGTCAGATTTTTGCTTCGAAAACGGTAATCTCCCGTAATACTGTACGGAATTACTTTGCATCCGCAGCGCTTTGCCATAACCACGGCTCCCGGTTTAAACGGAAGCAACAGTTCCTTGGTATAATTCCGTTTTGCTTCCGGTGATACATTAATCAACATTCCTTCGTTCAGATAGCTGATTGCCGTTTCCAAAGCCGCTTTATTCTTATCTGCCTTCAAATCCACCGGGATGCTTCCGATGGCCCGAAAAAACCAACCAAACATTCCGTCATGAAGATCTTTCTTTGCCAGTGTGTGTACCACTCTTTTGGTACATACATCCACAAAAACCGGGTCCAGTGCATGCTTATGATTCCCCGCAATCACGGCTGCCCCCGCCGGCGGAATGGCGGGAGCATTGATGATACGCGGAGAAAACCATACCCGAAATAAGGGCGCAAACAGATTACGCATCATTCGATAAAACGGATAGTTCTTTTTCACCGAATCTTCCCCTCTCAGAATTTTTATTTTAAGTAAGCAATCACTTCTACTTCACAAAGAACATTTTTAGGAAGCTGCTTTACTGCCACACAGCTTCTTGCCGGCTTCTCTGAAAAATATTTTTCATACACACCGTTAAAAGCGGCAAAATCTGCCATTTCCGCAAGAAAGCAAGTCGTCTTTACTACATTTTCGTATCCTACGCCTGCTGCCTCCAAAATAGCACCTACGTTTTTCATTGCCTGTTCTGCCTGGGCTTCGATTCCTTCCGCTTCCACTTCTCCGGTGGCAGGATTGATGGGAATCTGTCCGGATGCAAATAACATATCTCCTGCGATAATTCCCTGGGAATAAGGTCCGATTGCAGCCGGTGCCTTATCTGTACTGATTTTCTTAAGCATAACCAATTCTCCTTTATTTTTAATCTATTGTATAACATTTTTCGGACCAAAGTCTTTCAAAATAGAATACTCTACTCGTCAAATTCCACGGTCACATAAAACCCTCTGGGATTTTCCACGATATCCTTTACCACCCCTTCCCTGGTCTGCAGCCGCTCCCTGGGTTTGAAATTCCCCGACATGGCCAAAGACGGGTCAATGGTATAATAATAATTACTGGGAAGGACCCCCTCCGTTATGGTCACCTTTTGTCCGATTTCCAAGAGTCCCTGCCGTTCCATTTTAAATTCTACGCTACGCATTTTTATTTCCTCATCTTTTTAATCTTTTGTTACTGCTTCGCAATTTCCCGTTGCAAATGAAGTGCAATTTCCAGCGCGGCTTCATTTTTTTTATCTTCCGTAAGCATCGCCTTCCAAAGAGCCTCATCCCCCTTGGCACATTGCTGTGCGGCCCGGTTTGACTCTTTTATAAAGGCAAGAAGCTCCGATAAATCTCCGCCGCCATTTTTTACCCGGTTTGTACCATACTGTGCATCTTCTCGGTCCAATACGGCAAAAAGCTGCAGGCACAATTTCAATTCGCCGCCGGTATCGGAGGCTTCCATTAAAATATCCGGTCGCTTCCGGTAAATCTTTCTAAAATAATTCTTCGCCCCTTCCGGATTTCCCTCCGCCATATACAGGCCAATGGCATCCAGGGTCTCTCTGGTTTCTTTTTTCTCTCCGATAACCGCCACATCACACTCATATACCCGCAAATGATTATGCTGCAGATACACCATGAGTAAAATCTCCGAAATAAACCCATACAACCGTTTCTGGTAATCATTGTAACCGGTCATATCCACCCTCTTTTGCAGAGCAAAAAGAATGGTAAAGAGCCACTCTGCATAGTCATCCAACAGTGCTTTTTTGCAAATCATCATATTGCCGAAATAAGTAGTATTTTGCTGAATCAGTCTTTCAAAATCCAAGCGGTATTCCGGATACAATTCGGC
>SVFE01000089.1 GCA_015057055.1 Lachnospiraceae bacterium
GTAACAAATAACAGCCCAGAGTTTGCATCTTCTGGTTAAAGTTGTGACATATAATAAACCTCTTGGAATTTATATGCTTTGCAAGTCCGTAACCAACTTTTTCAGGTAATGCCTTGAACTCTTCGGGAACAGGAAGTGGTGATGCAGATTCTGTTCTGGTAAGAGGTGGATGCATAATATGAAATGTAATATTATCCTTTGCATACTCAATTCTTAAACATTTTGCTAATGCTTCTAATGCACCCTTTGTGGAACTATAAGGCGAAATATTCATAAATCCTGTCACACCGACACCTGAGCTTGTAAAAATCACACGTCCTTTTTTCTGTGCTGACATATAGGGAATAACACATTTTACCAAACGTAATGCACCGAAATAATTAACATCAAAAACATCCCTGTATGTGTCTAAATCCGTTTTGCTTTCACTTTCAAATGTACATTTGCAGGCATTATGAACTGCAATATCAATAGTATCAAACTCTGCAACCGTTTTGTCAACAGCCCTCTTTACTGCATCATAATTTCTTAAATCCACCTCATAAAAAATAAGACAGTCATATTTTTTTTTGAGATTTGTAAGATTGTCTGTTTCAATATCCAAAACTGATACCTTATTCCCCTCTGCAAGCAATTTTTCCACCATATAATAACCGATACCTTGATTTGCTCCAGTGATAATAATATTATTAGCCATGGCAACCTCCTACTTCTTCAAAAAACATCTGTATATGCTTATATGCATCTGTACGGAATGCCTCTTTGCTTTCTTCTGTTAATTCCCCATTGAACAACCATTTCTGTGCATAGAAATAAATTGGAGCATAATACTTTACTGCAAGATATTCGCTACAACAATTCGGAATTATACCAATACTCATCAATACAGAAAAGATTTTGCTTTGAAAATTGAGTGGCTCATCCATTAGCCAGTGCTGATACAATTTTCGCACATTTTCATTATTAAACTGCTCGATAAACATAATCCGCATAACCTTATTACAAAAATCATTCATAAGATATTTTTCAAAAAAACAGTTAGAAACAGTATTAATTCCATCTGAAAAAGAGTTTTGTCCTTCTGTAAGACCGTTTTCAAGTTGAGCCATCATCCCTTTTGCAATTTCAGAAAACCTGTCCAGCAATACATCAAAGATATTCTGCTTATTTTCAAAATGATAGTAAACAGAACTTTCTTTAATCCCCACACCCTTACAAATATCTCTAATCGAAACTGCAGAATATCCCCTTTGGGAAAACAATTCTAATGAAACATCTAAAATTCTTTCTTTTGTCGAATTCATAAAACGCCTCCACCTAACAGCTGTTAGGCATATTTTATCTAACAGTTGTTAGATTGTCAATATACAAATATATAACACTATTCATCCTCTCAGGGTCTCGTAGAACGAGTAATCTACCAAACCGCTTATGTGTTCCAGCGCTCCTTCTTCCAATTCTTTTATCATAAGGCAGTCAGGATGGGGAAGTCTAAGGTTTGGTCCGGCTTCAATTCCGAAGCGGTAACTTGGCTGGAACCCTCGGCTCACGTAATTGCGGGGATTTCCCTCCACCAAAACCGCTTTAAATCCCAGTCCTTTTGCCACTTCAAAACCGTGCTCCAACAAATCCTTGGAAATATGCTGTCTTTGCAAGCTGGTCTTTACTGCTACCGGTGATAATAGCAAAAGCTTTTCCTCATACTTTCCTTCCAAGTGAAACCGGGAAAACATGGCGTAACCGATTACCTCATCCGCTTCATCCACCATAACCAATTCCAGCTCCTGCATGTAATATTTCTTTGCCCGGATTTCTTCCACCAGGCGGCGTACCGTTTTCCCTTCCTCTTTGTTTTCATACTCCGTAAAAACTTCTTCCACCAATTCCAATGCTGGCTGTAAATATTTCTCTTCCATTGCTTTTATTGTTCTCTTCATTCTAATAATCCTTTCTTCATTTAATTTTGCTGTCCTTATTCTTCTGACTCTATCATAACATCGGTGTACTTTCTTTGCATCTCATGTCGCTTCTTTCGATTCTCCACAGTATCAAACATAATAGAAAAATCATAATCCTCCGGATACAGCTCCTCTGCCGCCACGTGTAACTTCACCCGTTTATGATTAATCCATATTTTCTTATCCGGCATTTGCACCCGAAGCACGCCTTTTTCATTCATGGGCTCGCATACAATTCCGATTTTCTTGTCAGGATAAACCATGACGCTGTCACCGAGCTTGTACTTAGCGAAAAGTTCCGCATTTTTCCCGCTCTTCCTTGCTTTTACGATTTTGGGCATGTTTTCACGTTTTACCTTATCTGCTTGTACCTTATCTACTTTTTCCTTATCCTCTTGCGCACCATCCTCTTGTGCTTCATCCGGAGCCCGGAAAGCGTAGGTACTTGCCGCCGTATCTCCATAGGCTGCGCGGATGGCCACCTTTAACATATCCTCCGGCATTCCAAGCCGCTCTGCAATGTAAAATGCACAGCTCTCTCCGGCCTCACCGATTACCAATTGATACGTAGGTCGCAAAGTTTCTTTATCAAATACCATCCTGGCATTCACAATTTCCTCTGCACGCTCTGCATATTCCTTCACCTCCGGATAATGGGTTGTCACAAGAAAGAGCGCCCCGCTTTTTCTAAGTTCCTCCAATATGGCGATGGCAATCCCCATTCCTTCCGTAGGGTCGGTGCCGGAGCCAAGTTCATCCATAATGACAAAGCTGCTTGGTCCCGCCTTTTGCAGCACCTCCAGCACATTGGTAATATGAGCCGAAAAAGTTGATAAATTCTCTGACAGATTCTGCCCGTCACCAATGTCACAAAGATAGGCATTATTCATACAAATGTCCGCCTCTTTGCAGGTAACATGAAGGCCGTACTGCGCCATCATGCAATTTAGCATCACGGTTTTAATGGCCACGGTTTTTCCGCCGGTGTTGGGTCCGGTAATTACAATCCCCCGCACCACATCTCCTGCTTCGAAGGTCAGGGGCACGGCTGCCGCCTTATCCATCAGAGGGTGTCTGGCTTCCACCAGTTTCATTTTCCGCTCTACGTTGATTCGGGGCATGGTACCATCCATATCCATACTAAGCTTTCCTTTGGAAAAAATGAAATCCAGTTTTTCCATCAAATCCAGGTTTTCCCTTAGCGTCTCCGCGGATGCCAATACAAGCGCCGTTACGGTGTATAGTATCCGATACACTTCCGCTTCTTCCCTTATTTTCAAAAGCTGCATCTCTTCGTAATATTTGGCCACGCCCGACGGTTCGATAAAGAGTGTACTGCCGGTAGCAGACTTATCAATGACGCTGCCTGCAATCTTTAGTTTGTACTCTTTTTTCACCGGAAGACAAATCCGTCCGTTTCGATAGGTGCAGTAGTTATCCGCCATACATTCCTTTTTGGTCCGCAGGATTTGCTCCGCTTTTTGCTTCATCTCCTCTTCGCACTTTACCAGATTTCTTCGAATCTGCGAAAGCTCCTTCGATGCATAATCATCCACTTCACCGTTTCTTATGACCGTACTGATTTCCTCGCCAAGCTCTGGCAAAGCGTTAAGATTTTCCTCATAATAGGCCAGGGAATTTTGATACGCTTTTCCTCTTTCCAGATAGTCCTTTAATCGCCGGATTGCCGCCAATACGCTTTCTACCCGCTCCAATTGATACGGGGATAGGCACTCTCCTTTTTCCGCAATCTGTAAAACTTCCTTTATCTCCGTGATATTTTGCAGTGGCGGCGTCCCCAGCGCTTCCATCAGATTTCTGGCATCCGTAGTGTCTTTTAATTGCTTTTGCAAATCCTTTTCTGAATAACAGAGCCCCGCGTTTTCTATACTTTCCTTTGCCCGGTCAGTGATTGCCAATCCCTTCCAAATGGTTTTTACTTTGTCAAATTCAATTTTCTTTTCTATATTCATTTCCTTTTCCTCATTTTTGTAATGTTTCGATTCTTTCTATTTATTCTTAATTACTGCTTTTTCACTTTCTTTGTAGTTGTGTTGCCGAAACCGGAGTTTTCGTGGCGGATTCTTTCGCCTTATCAAACAAAAAAGACCATACATACCTTAAGTGCATTAAGATACTATGGTCCTAAACATAATAATAGCATGACCGTACAGCCATGCTAATATCATTCCCAAAATATATACCACAATATTAAGCAATTGTAAGGCGAAAATGTCGACATTTCTCACGTCAACAAAAGGCAGA